>NZ_CASDOV010000001.1:0-377512 GCF_949282165.1 uncultured Helicobacter sp.
CTTCGCTTGCAACCCGTTGGGTCTTTTTGCGCAATCGGGGAGAGAGCCTCGCTGTATCCGCTTCTAGCGCAATCGTTGCGGAGGCAGTAGCGCCTCCTTGTCCCAACGATTGCACACCACGAAGCGGGCGAGGGGCGGTATGCACTTGCGTGCTACACATTTTATGTGATTTTTGCTGCGCAAAAATGGCAGAATCTAAAGATTTAGAATCTTTAGATTCTGCTTAGGCATCGTGCTTGCGCACGCACTATTATTGATATTTGGCAAAGCCTTGCACAAAGTTTTTTGAAGCAGTAGATTCTGTAGATTGCTTAGAATCTAGGCTCGGTTTATAGAAAATGCGCTAGCCCAAGGGGCGTTCCTGACGTGCTGACACCAAAAAATCACAGAATCTCGCATTTAGATTCTATGTATGCACGCGCAGCGGAGGGGTGGGAGGCTCTGCCTCACGCCCCGATACCAAGTTTGTAAAACAAACTTGCATAAAATGATGGGCTCGCGCAGCGGAGCGAGCGGAGATTCACTCTCCGCGAGCGGCAACAAGTTTTTGCCCTAGCAAAAACTTGCATTAAATGACTAGAAAGCTTTGGTTTATAGAAAAGGTGCTAGCCCAAATCGCGTTCCTGACGCGATGACACTAGGCAATTACAGAATCTCGCTTAAAAACGCCGTGTATGTTCGCGCAGCGGAGCGAGCGGAGATTCACTCTCCGCGAGCGGCAACAAGTTTTTGCCCTAGCAAAAACTTGCATTAAATATATGGAATCGTTTTTGCTGAAGTCTCGCAAATACAAAAGACAAAAGGATTTGGTTTGAGATTATGGATAGCAGCTTGTGCGCTTGGTGTGCAGATTTTGGGCGCGGTGAGTGCGGGGGACTATCTCCTGATGGGTAAGCCGCGCGGGCATTTCTCAATCTACTACCAAGATATGACAGATAAGCGATCCAATTTCGCTGATGTCAATGTGTCTGTGGGCTACGATTCTCCCGTGAGCACGAGTGGGATTAGCTTTGGCGGATCGTTTTGGCTAGCGGCGCGTATGTATGAGCACCAAAGAGGGGATTTTGACTCGAGTAAGAAGGATTTTATCTGGACAGAGGGCTATGTGCGCTATGACAATAATGAGCGTTTGAGGCTAGAGGCTGGGAGATTTTATGCCAATACCGAGTGGATTAGATACTACAATCAAGGCGCGCGCCTAGACTTTATGCTAGCACCCAATCTCATACTCAATGTGATGTGGGTGAATAAAAACGCGTATGTTACCAACTATCGTATGTCTGAATACCGCAATCCCTTTGACACAAGCGGAGTGTTTTATGGTGCGATAAGGCTTGGAGTGCCTGAAGCACCGATGCAAATTATGCCCTATGTCTATGCCGCGCCAAACTACTTCACGGCTTTTGGGATAAAGATTAATCTCGAAAAAGATTTAATCGGGGATTCTGCGTTTTATACAAATGTCCATCTACTCTCATACATAGGCAAAAACCAAGTCATAGAGCAAAGCCGCACCGATGGGGATAGCGGGTTTGTGTGGCTTGAGGGGGGCATTAAGTGGGCTGGTGTGAAGCTTGGTGGGGGGCTTATCATCATCTCTGAAAAGGGCACAAGCGGGATCGATGCCTTTGGGCAGAGCACGTATTTTGAGCGTAGAGAGGGGCTCTTTTATGCCGATGCAAACACCTTCTATGGCGTATTAGAATACACATTCACAAACCATATCGTTTTAGAATCTGCTATCCGCTACACCAGTATCGATGTCAAGCAGATTTTCAACTGGGAGGCAAATGCCCGCTTTGCCGCCGCGCCAGGTGTGTGGGTGGGCGGTGGATTGATAGGTATGCTCAATAACGCAAATATCACGCTTGATGATTATATTTTTGCAAGTGATGGGAGGAATTATCTCCTAGGGCGCGTGTTTATGCAATACAATTTTTAGCGAGGTTTAAAGAGGTGGCGTGATGAAGGGGATTTATTTTTTTTGGTTGGTGTTTTGCTTTACGCTGTATTGGATTTATTATCTCTATGATGCGTTTTTGATGAATCTCCTAGTCGCGCTCTTGCTTTGTATGGCGACTTTTGGGCTTAGGAATATGCTTTTACAATATGTGAGATATGAGCTTTTGGCGGCATTATTTAGCACTATTATCTTAGTGCTCTTTTTGATTGTGCCCGTGGTGTTTGTGTTTAACTCCCTCATTGCGCTTATCCAAGGCGCGGATTTGGCTGGGTTTAATAATATCATCGATACGCTAAAGGGCAGAATCCTAGAGTGGAGCAGCGATGTGCCCGAGATTCAGACACGCCTCAAAGACGCGTTAAGCAAGATTTCTGGCTCTGAGATTTTTTCATATATACTTAATTTTAGCTCGATTATCGGGAGGAGGAGCTTGGAATTTGTCATCGATACGGGCTTTATCGTGGTGTTTTTGTTTTTCTTTTATTTTTATGGAGTGCGTTTGTATGCTTATATGCTCTCGCTCATTCCCTTTGAGAGGGGGCAGGTGCAGGGTGTTTTTGACGAAGTGCTAGGCGTGCTCAAAGTGGTGTGCTATACTTCAGTGATTAATGTCGTGCTGCAGGGGCTTAGCTTTGGTGTGGCAATCGCGTTTTTTGGGTATGATGGGATTTTTTTTGGGGTGCTCTATGGGTTTTGCTCGCTCATTCCGGTGGTGGGAGGCTCGCTGGTGTGGATTCCGCTCGTGGGGTATGAGCTGTTTTTGGGCGATTACAATGCCGCGCTTTTCATCGCGCTCTATAGCTTGATTTTCATCGCCTTTGTGATAGATAATCTCGTCAAGCCGCTTATCATCAAGCTTATGACGACGAAGATTCTCAAGGCGTCGTTGCAGATCAATGAGATGCTTATCTTTTTTGCCATTTTGGCGGGATTGAGCGCGTTTGGATTCTGGGGGATTGTGCTAGGACCTATCATCACCGCGCTTTTTATCGCGCTTTTGCGTGTGTATAAAAAGATAATTTTTCCATTTAGGGAGGATTTTGAGCGCAATGCTATGAAAAATTAAGCATTGCTAGGCTAGAATTGAGCGTTAAACTAAATTTTGAGAAGGGTAGTTGGAATGAGAGTGAATCTTGACAATATGGACTTTGGCGAAGAGGAGAATTTTGCGCAGCTCTTAGACGCACGCGAGAAAAACACCACAAGTGGCAGCTTGCAGATAGGTAAGATTATACAGATAGATACAGACAGGGATTTGGCGATGATAGCACTGCCTTATAGCAAGCTCGAGAGTATGCTTTCTCTAAGCGAGATTAGGGGCGAGGATGGTAATTTGCTCTTTAATGTGGGCGATGAGATCGAGCTCTATACAAGTGGGAGCGATAACCGCCCATATGTGTCCTACACAAGAGCACAAAGAAGCAAGAAAATCAAGCAAAAGATCGAGGAGCTAGCAGGGAGCTATCAGGATAAAGTCATCGAAGCCAAGGTGCTCAAAAGGAATAAGGGCGGCTATGTGATGGATTATGATGGGGCGGATGTGTTTTTGCCGCGCAGAGATTCTGCGTTTAAAGAAGGCGCGAAAGTCGAGGGCAAGACATACAAAGTCGCCATCACACACATAGATCCCCAAGAAAACTCAATCATCGTTTCTCGCAAGAGATTTTTTGATATCGATAAGAGCACCAAAAAAGAAGTGGTGGAGAAACTGCTCGCTGGCGATAGAATCTATGAAGGCGTGGTGAAAAAAATCGCGTCCTTTGGGGTGTTTGTGGATATAGAGAATGTAGAGGGGCTCGTGCATTACACAGAGATTAGCCACAGGGGCGTGGCAAACCCTCAAAAGAGCTTTAGTCTCGGGCAGCAAATCAAAGTGAAGATTCTAGGCTATGATGAGCAAAAGCATAGATTATCACTCTCTGTGAAGGCTTTGAGCGAAGATCCGTGGAAAGAAGTGGAAAAAGAGCTAGAGGTGGGCTACACTATCAAGGTAACGGTGAGCAATATCGAGGAGTATGGCGCGTTTGTGGATTTGGGGAATGATATCGAGGGGTTTTTGCACATTTCAGAGATCTCGTGGGATAAGAATATCAAGCATCCCAGCGATTATCTCAAAGTCGATCAGGAGATTGATGTGGAGATTATCGAGATCGATAGCAAAAATCGTCGCCTACGCGTTTCACTCAAAAAACTTACCCATAAGCCCTTTGCCGCTTTTGCTAAAGAGCACAAAGAGGGCGATGTGCTAAAGGGCAAAATCGTAACCATCACGGATTTTGGTGCGTTTGTGAATATCGGCGCGGTTGATGGACTGCTCCATAATGAGGATATATCGTGGGATAGGGGTATCAAGGCTAGAGATGTGCTAAAAGTGGGCGATGAAGTCGAGGTGAAGATTCTAAAAATCGATGTGCAAAATGAGCGCATTTCTCTTAGCAAGAAGCTTTTGGGAGATTCTCCAGCAGCTATTTTTGGCAAGGCGCATCGTATTGATGAGATAGTGGAAGGTGAGCTTTCAGAGATCAAGGACTTTGGGATTTTTGTCAGGGTTGATGGCAATGAAGTGCTTATCAAAAATGAGGATATCCCCCAAGAGATGAAAGAAACGCTAAAGGTGGGCGATAGCGTGCAGTGCGTGATTTTCTCTATCGATGAAAGGGCTAATAGAATCCGTGCTTCTATCAAGCGCTTGCAAAAGCAGCAAGAAAAAGAAAGTTTGCGCGCCTTTAATGAAGCGAGCGAGCAGAGAATGACGCTAGGAGATAAGATAAAAAACCAAATGTAGGGATAAAGAGGTATGAAGCAAATTCTCACGATATTTGTTTTTCTCTTTAGCCTCGGGGTACTAGCTAGCGGGGCTTTTATCGTGTATCAAAAAACCGAGCTTATACGCTCTCCCTCTGTTGGCTCTAAGATTGCGGATAATGTGCAGATGAGTGAGATCGAGCATAATGATATGTGGCTTAAGAGCTTCCCCCCCTCTTCTAACGAGTCGTTTCAGTATCCCGCCACAGAGCTATTTGTGAAGTTTGACTTTGCCAAAAATCCCCAAGAAAATGCGATGAGAAGTATCGAGATCAAGGACTTAGACGAGTATAAATATTTTTGTGTCGCGCAGGTGCTCAAACAAAACAAGCTTGAAAGCACCTATTACAAAAGTGGCGATGTGCTACGCCTTATGGTGTTTATCGATAATGATGTGGTGTTGCAAAAGTTTCTCAACGACTTGCAATACTACAGAATCCAATACATTCTCAACTGAAGTGTTATATAATAATCCAATCTTTGATGTAAGGAGTGTGAAATGGCGTTAAAAATCGTGGTGTGTGATCATATCCATCAGAGTGGTTTGGATCTTTTGCAGGCCCAAAATGATATTGCGTTTGAAAATCTAGCGTCTTTGCCCAAAGATGAGCTGCGCAAGGCTATCAAAGATGCCGATGTCGTGATCACGAGGAGCTCGACGGATGTCGATGAGGCATTTTTGGAGCACGCACAGAATCTAAAAAGCATCGTGCGTGCGGGCGTGGGCGTGGATAATGTCGATATCCCAGCTTGTAGCAAAAAAGGCATTGTGGTGATGAATGTCCCCACGGCAAACACAATAGCAGCAGTGGAGCTCACGATGGCGCATCTTATTAGCAGCGTGAGAAACTTCCCCGGAGCAAATCAGCAGCTCAAAAATGAGCGCAAATGGAAGCGAGAGGATTGGTATGGCACTGAGCTAAAGGGCAAGAGCTTGGGGATTATTGGTTTTGGCAATATCGGGAGCAGAGTGGGCAAGAGAGCTAGGGCGTTTGAGATGGAAGTCATCGCCTATGATCCCTATATCGACGCTTCTAAGGCAATCGATGCGGGTGTGCGCTACACAAGCAACTTCGAGGATATTTTGGGGTGTGATATCATCACCATCCACACGCCCAAAAACAATGAAACCAAAAATATGATCACTGCCAAAGAAATCGCTAAGATGAAAGATGGCGTGATCCTCATAAACTGCGCGCGAGGCGGGCTGTATAATGAAGAGGATTTGTATGAGGGCTTACAAAGTGGCAAGATCCGATGGGCGGGGCTTGATGTGTTTAGTAAAGAGCCGGCAATTGAGAATAAACTCATTGATTTGCCAAATGTCTATGTAACGCCGCACATAGGTGCCAATACCCTAGAATCTCAAGAAAAAATCGCCATAGAAGCTGCCCACGCCGCGATAGAATCTGCGCGCGGCTCAAGCTATCCTAACGCACTCAATCTCCCTATCAAAGAAGTGGATTTGCCCAGTGCTATCAAGCCCTATTTGGAATTGACACAAAAGCTCTCTTTTATCTGCGCACAGGCAAACAAGGGCGCGTTTAGATCGCTAGAGATCACGGCATATGGGGAGGTAAGTCGCTATGGAGATTCACTAAAGACTTTCGCGCTCGTTGGCGCGCTAAGTGCGAGCTTAGGAGATCATATCAATTATGTAAATGCTCCGTTTGTGGCACAAGAGAGAGGCGTGGAAGTGAAGTTTGTGGGGCAGGAGCTCTCCCAAACTTACAAAAATCATATCAAAATCACTCTAAGCACGCAGCAAGATGTCTTTAGCATTGAAGGTGCGGTGTTTGAGGAAAAATATTTGCGTATTACCACGATTAATGGCTTTGTCTTTGACATTGAGCCAACGGGCAAGATGATACTCTTTAGGAATACCGATGTGCCCGGCGTGATAGGAATGGTAGGAAACACGCTCGCTAAGCACAAAATCAATATCGCGGACTTCCGCCTAGCGCGCAAGGACAAAGAGGCTCTCGCAGTGGTGGTTGTCGATGATGATGTTTCTGTAGAAGTGTTGCAAGAATTGGAATCTATCCCTGCGTGTCTAGGGCTTAGGTATGTCGTGATTTAGGGGATTTAAGAGCGATGAGCGTGCGCAATCAGTATATTGAGGATATCACCAAGCGTAGTCTTAGGGAGGTTTTTGCTGCATTTATCAAGGCAGAATCTTTTAGCGGGATTTTGCTCTTTTTGTGTGCGGTGTGTGCTATGGTGGTGGCAAACTCGCCATTGTCAGAGTGGTATTTTTGGCTTTGGAATGAGAATCTAGGCATTAGCTTTGGCGAGCATTTTTATGGCTTTAGTGTGCATCATTGGATTAATGATGTCTTAATGGCAATTTTTTTTCTTATGGTGGGCTTAGAGATTAAGCGCGAAGTGCTCTTTGGCGATTTATCAGGATTCAAAAAAGCTGCCTTTCCCGTTATAGGCGCACTAGGGGGTATGGTAGTCCCTGCTCTTATTTATTTTAGCCTCAATGCCGGCACGCCATCATGGCACGGATTTGGGATCCCTATGGCGACAGATATTGCCTTTGCGCTTGGGGTGATTTTGCTCCTAGGTAAGCGCGTCCCTATGGCGTTAAAAGTGTTTTTGGTAACGCTTGCGGTGGCAGATGATTTGGGGGCTATTATTGTGATTGCGACGGCGTATCCCTCGCCCGAGGGCTTGCATTTAGCGTGGCTCGTAGGGGCTGTGTGCGTGGTGGGATTTTTGGTATTGCTCAATAAGCTAGGCGTGCGCAGCCTTGGCGTGTATCTTAGCGTGGGCGTGCTGCTGTGGTTTTGTGTGCATCATAGCGGCATACACGCGACTATCGCGGCAGTTGTGTTGGCATTTTGCATTCCTATTCAGCCAAAGATTCAGAGCGGGGATTTTATCGCCCTGCTTGAGACATTGCCACAAAACTTTAAGAATCTCGACAAAACTCATCGCACAAACGCGCTGCTCACCAATGAACAAGTCCATATCGTAAGCACTCTAGCCAAAGATTCACTTGAAGTGCAAAACCCGCTTTTGCGCCTTGAGCATGCGCTGCAGCCCATTTGTGCGTATGGCATTATGCCGCTTTTTGCGTTTGCAAATGCGGGGGTGGATATACGCGGCGAAGTGAGCTTTGGGATCGATCACATTATGCTTGGTGTGTTTTTGGGGCTTGTGGTGGGCAAGCCCGTGGGGATATTTCTCTTTACCTTTATATGCGAGAAACTCGGCATAGCGGCGCGCCCACAAGGCGTGAGTTGGGGGCATATTTTTGGTGCGGGTATGCTAGGGGGCATTGGCTTTACGATGTCGATTTTTGTCTCAAATCTCGCCTTTGAAAGTGCGGATTCTCAAGATGTGGCAAAAATCTCAATTTTGCTTGCTTCAAGCGTGGCAGGGGTGCTAGGCGCAGCGTTTTTGGCATTGCAAAAAAGCAAGAATGCTTAGCTTATTTTTGCGGAGATTTAACACTTTACAAAGCTTTTTTAGCCTACAATCGCACTTCTAATTTTTCACCGAAAGGATTGTTATGGATCAACAAGCACAAGCAGCGCAGCAAGCAGGAGGCTTGCAAGAAACCCTTATAGGTTTGGCACCGATTTTATTTTTCATCGCCCTCATTTATCTCCTCATCATTCGTCCGCAAAACTCAAGGCGCAAGAAGCACCAAGAGATGATTAATAACCTCAAAAAAGGGGATAAAATCATTACAACAGGCGGCTTGATAGTCGAGGTGGTAAAACCTGAGGAGAATTTTTTTAGCGTTAGACTTAATGACGATACGATAGTAAAGCTTTCTAAGGAATTTGTGGCGTATAAACTCGATGAGCAAGAAACAAAATAACCTAAAGTTGTTTAATGAAAAAGGCTTTTAATTATCGTTTATGGACACTTATTCTCGTAGCGATTATAGGAGTTGTGCTGAGTATCCCCTCCGTGTTTGATACACCCGGGCGCAAGGTTACCCTAGGGCTTGATTTACAAGGTGGGCTTAATCTCCTCCTAGAGGTTAAAACCAATGAGGCGATCAAAGCGCGGCTTTCCTCCCTAGCTTCAAGTATCGCCTATGAGACTAATGATAAGAAGATTTTGATAGATTCTGTAAGGATTGCAGAAGATCGCATCGTCTTTGAGATGTTTGATAGAAAGGAAAAGCCCCAGATAGAGCAGATTCTCTCAAAATACGAGGGCTTGAGCGTGGTTGAGCAAAATAATGTCTTTAGCATTGCCTTTACTCAAGAAGAGATCCCCAAAATAGAAGAAGATGCGATAAATCAAGCCATTAGCACGATTAGAAAGCGGCTAGATATTTTTGGCTTGCAGGAGCCAAGCGTTACCAAACGAGGGAAGCAAAATATCCTCGTGGAAGTGCCGGGCAAAAACACGCCAGAGGAGGAGGAACGCCTGCGTGCTCTCATCTCTAAGCCCTCGCATTTGCAGTTTATGGCAGTGGATGAGGATCGCAATGCGCGCGTGAATCTGATGAGTGAGAGTGAGGCGGAGAGCTATGGCGATGTGATTTTACCCTTTGCCCAAGATGAGGGCGAGGGCGCGCTGCTGCTTGTCAAAAAGGTGCCTATTTTAGATGGTTCTGCGATTTCTAGTGCTTCGCCTGCGCGCGATAGCAATGGCAAATATGTAGTGAATTTCACGCTCAATTCCGACGGAGCCCAGCAGTTTGGGAATTTCACGGGCAAAAATATCGGTAAAAGGCTTGCTATCGTGCTTGATGGCAAGGTGTATTCTGCTCCTGCAGTGCGCGCTAGGATAAGCGATAGCGGGCAAATAAGCGGAAACTTTGACAAAAACAGCGCGGCGGATTTGTCCATCACGCTCAAAAGTGGCGCGCTCCCTGCCTCTATGGAGGTTATCGAAAAACGCGGCGTGGGTCCAAGTCTAGGAGCGGATAGTATCAAAGCCTCACTTATCGCGCTTGTGAGTGGCTTTGTGATGGTGGTTGTCTTTATGGTGCTCTATTACAACATTGCGGGGCTTATCGCTGTGGGCGCGTTGTTTGTCAATATCGTGTTAATCATAGCCGTTATGTCGCTATTTGGAGCCACACTCACGCTGCCGGGTATGGCGGGGATCGTGCTCACTGTGGGTATGGCAGTCGATGCAAATATCATCATAAACGAGCGCATTAGAGAAGCCCTGCGGCTTGGCAATACTATCGCTAAATCCATAGAGATAGGCTATGCAAACGCCTCGCGCGCGATATTTGATTCAAATATCACGACACTTTTGGCAGCGCTTTTGCTCTATGCCAATGGCACGGGCGCGATACAGGGCTTTGCGATTACTTTGAGTTTGGGGATTGTGGCTTCTATCCTCACAGCCATTGTGGGCACACACGGGATTTATCTCGCGCTTTTGTCAAGGCTTGCCAAAACTCACAATCTCCATCTATGGTTTGGGATTAGCAACGATAGCATTGGTTCAGACAAATCCCCAAAGCCATCGCGCAAGAATATATAATAGGGGTGCGTTATGGAAGTCTTTAAAAAAATAAAAGTCTATGACTTTGCCAAATACAGCTCTTATGGGCTAATCCTCTCTGCTATTTTGTGCATAGGTGCTGTGGCATTGATTGTGATTAAGGATTTTAAGCTAGGTATTGACTTTGCGGGTGGGAGTATCGTGCAGATTCAATACGATACGCAGCCACAGGCTCCCATACCACAGATTCGGGAGATTCTCTCGCGCTATGAGACTTTTAAGGGTTTTCAAGTCAGTGAGTTTGGCTCGCCAAATGAAGTGCTTATCAAACTTCCTTTGGTGGAAAATCCCCAAGGCTCGACATTGCAAATGGTGCAAGAGATTCTAAAACCCACAGGGGAGTTTAGCATACGACGCAATGATGAGATAGGAGCAAAGGTTGGCGATGAGTTTAAGCGCAAGGGGATTTTGTCGCTTGTGCTTGCGTTTGTGGCGATGATGGTGTATATCTCGTTTCGCTATGAGTGGAGGTTTTCGCTAGCGGGCATTATGGCATTAATTCACGATGTGATACTCGCCTCGGCAGTGGTGATTATCGCTGATATTGATTTTAATCTCGAGGTGCTTGCCGCGCTTTTGACGCTCATAGGGTATTCCATCAATGATACGATTATCATCTTTGATAGAATCCGCGAGCAAATGCTCTCAAAGCGTATGAGTGATATGCGCTATGTGATTAATGAAGCAGTCTCGCGCACGCTTTCACGCACGCTGCTCACTTCCCTCACGGTGTTTTTTGTCGTCTTGACACTCTATCTCTTTGGCGGGGAGATTATCAAAGGATTTTCATTGCCTATGCTCGCTGGCGTGATTGTGGGGACATATAGCTCTATGTTTGTCGCTCCGCGCTTGGCTCTTTTGTTTGGCTTTAGCCTCGAGGAGTATTACCAAAAAGAGATGAAAAAGCTCAAAAAACAAGAGGAAAAGAAGCGATTAAGAGCTATGTATGAAAATGGTAGAGTGTAGATTCTAAAGGGGTATGGTATGAATTGGGGCAGAGTGTTTTTTGTATTTTTTAGTATGTTTGGCTTGACGCTTAATGTGGTGTTTTTGTATGAAAACAATGTCATCATTTTGTTTTTGGCAGCTTCGGTAAATTTCGTGTGCGTTACGCTAAGGATTGGTGTCAAAAGCTCCCTATCGGCAGAGATTCTAGCGACTTTGCTTGTTGGTGTGCTGCACCTTGTGGCCGGCTTTATTGTCTTACAAGTCTTTGAATCTCTGCATTTGGCGTATGCGATTGTGCTGGGTGCGGTGGTGGCAAACGCCCTATCGCTGCTCCTATTGGTGCTTGAGAGCGTCAAGGACAATCAAGAGGATATATAAGGGGCGTGTATGGAAAAAGAAGTGTTTCGCAAAAAAATTTATAATCCAGAAAGCACCGAGAGCGTGAATGAGCGCAAAATCTTTGGGGGCGATCCCACGAGTATGTTTGATCTCAACAAAATCAAATATCAGTGGGCTTACACTCTATGGAAAAAAATGCTCGCCAACACTTGGTTCCCTGAAGAAGTGAATATGAATGCCGATAAGCGCGATTATAACGGCGGGCTCACACCACAAGAAAAGCTCGGCTATGATAGGGCACTCGCACAGCTTATCTTTATGGATTCGCTGCAGACAAACAACCTCATAGACAATGTCAATCCCTATATGACAAGCCCAGAGATTAATCTCGTGCTTGTGCGTCAGGCGTATGAGGAGGCACTGCATTCTCAAAGCTATGCGGTGATGGTAGAATCTATCTCGGCAAACACCGATGAGATTTATAATATGTGGCGCGTGGATATGCAGCTACGGCGCAAAAACGACTATATTGCAAATGTCTATCTCGATCTTGCCAAAAACCCCACAGAGCACAATCTACTCAAAGCAATGTTTGCCAATCAGATTCTAGAGGGGATTTATTTTTATAGCGGGTTTTGTTATTTTTACACCCTCGCACGTAGTGGCAAAATGCTCGGGAGCGCGCAGATGATACGCTTTATCCAACGCGATGAAGTAACCCACCTCGTGCTTTTCCAAAATATGATTAATTCCGTGCGCAAAGAGCGCGACGATCTCTTCACAAACGCTCTCAAAGAAGAAGTGATAGAGCTCTTTAGAAAAGCTGTGGAGGTGGAGAGCGCGTGGGGAGAGTATATCACGCAGGGGCAGATTCTGGGGCTTACAAGCGAGATTATCGGGCAGTATATCCAATACCTAGCTGATAATCGTATGCACAAAGTGGGATTGCCTAAGCTTTATAATGTCTCACACCCCATCAAATGGGTGGATCAGTTTAGTAGCTTTAACGATCAAAAAACAAACTTTTTTGAAGCTAAGGTGACAAATTACGCAAAAGGGAGCATAGATTTTGATGATTTCTAAGAAACTATACGCACTGCAAGTAAAAATCGGGACAGACTTTGAACTGAATCTAAAAAAGGTGCTCACGCTCTTAGAGCAATGCCAAGAAGATTCTATCATTTGCACGCCCGAGGTGGTGTTTAGCGGGTTTGCCTATCAGCGTATGGAGGAAGCCGCGGAGTTTGCCAAACTCGCTACGCAAGCACTCCTAGAGGCTAGCAAGCACCACACGCTTATCACAACAATGATAGAAAAAAACCATCAGCATTTTTTTAATAATCTTAAAGTGTTTCATAAGGGCGAGCTCATCCATAAGCAATCCAAACACAAGCTTTTTACTCTAGGCGATGAGCAGCTGCATTTTCAGGCTGGGCTAGAAGATGAGATCGTGCCTTTTTATGTGGATTCACTCAAATGTGCGGCGCTAAATTGCTTTGAGCTGCGTTTTATTGATTTGTGGAAGCGCGTGCAGGGGGCGGATATTATCTTTATCCCCGCGCAATGGGGCAAGCAGCGCAAGGATCAGTTTGAGACGCTTTGCAAAGCCCTAGCGATCGCTAATCAAAGCTTTGTGGTGGCAAGCGATGGGGCAAATGAGACGATGGCAAGGGGCAGTGCTGTGATCACGCCCTATGGCATAGTGTATAAAAATGACAAAAAAGAAATCATCTCGGCTCAAGTGGATTTGCACGAGACTTCTAAAATGCGCAAATACATACAAACTGGCATACCAATCAATCTCTAAAGGGCGTTGATGTATGCAAACACAAAAATGGTGGCAGAGATTCAGAAGTGTGTCAAGCTCTCGCCATCAGTGGCTAAGGCTTTAGGCAGCGTGGATAGGGCGTTTTTTGTCCCACCGAGCTTGGGGAGTAGAGCCTATAGCCTCGATCCTCTGCCCTTAGAAGATTCTCAATGGATTAGCTCGCCGCTCACGGTGGCTATTATGAGCGAGTCTTTGCTAGCTGAGGGCGGGGAGAGCGTGCTAGAGGTGGGCTGTGGGAGTGGCTATCAGGCGATGGTGCTCTCCCATCTTTTTAAATATGTCTATACCATAGAGCGCATTGAGCCGCTGCTCATCGAGGCGAAGCGCCGCTTTCATCTGCTCAATGCACACAATATCTTTGCGAAATTTGATGATGGGCAAAATGGCTGGATTGAGCACGCGCCCTTTGATGCGATACTCTTTAGCGCGTGTGCGAGGGAGATCCCGCCAGCACTCATAGCCCAGCTCAAAGAGGGCGGCATACTGCTTGCACCGATATTTGATGAGAGCAATGCAGCAGGGCAGCGCATCACGCGCTTTGTCAAGCAAAATGGCGTTTTGGGCACGCCTTTAGTGATCACACAATGCTCATTTGTCAATGTGTGCAATGGCATCGTGCCCTATCGCACACAGGGGGCGTGAGCGTGGATTTGGGCTTAAATCTCGCAGTGTTGGGAGCGTGTTGTGTGTTTGTGCTGTGTGGCGTGGGATTTACTGCCTTGTGTATGCGTCGTTACCTGCACTTTTCCATTGCGTGCTCTAGTGCGCTTTCCTCTGTGGCTAATCTCGCCTTGCTCGCCTTGGTGCTCTCCCTGCAACCTAGCCCATTTATAGAATCTATAGCCCCCAACAGATATCAGATTTTTCACAATCTCCTCATTTACCTCTCGCTTTCCGTGCTTTTTGTGATGGCATATCTTGATTATGTGTATTTGGCACTGCCAGATTCTGTGTTGGTGGTGTTTTTTGTCCTTGGGTGTGCGTGTGTTGCGAGTATCGCTATGCCTGCTAGCTTTATCTGGGCGCACATACGCGATGCGTTAGCACTTATGGGCGGGGCATTTGCCTTGGGGCTTTTTGGCGAGATTGTGTTTAAAAAACCCGTGCTAGGCGAGGCGGATATCATCGTGCTTGGTGGCATTGGGCTTGTGTTTGGAGTGTTTTTTGCTCTTGTGAGCGTGTTTGTGGCGAGCTGCTTGGTATTAGCTATCGCATTTTTTTATGCCCTCATCTCAAAGGCGCGCCCTCACGCCATTGCCTTTGTGAGCTATCTTTTTGTAGGGGTGCTCATAACCTATGTTGGGGATTTGCATACCCTAGCGTGGGCGGCACTTTATAGCGGAGCGTGGTATGTTTAAGCGATATATGTTTTTGTCGTTTTCGCAACTCTTTTTTCCATTTTTTTTGGTGTTGCTTTTTATCGCCTCGGTGGTGCTTATCATCAGCATTGCGGGGCGGACTTATGTCGTTAAGATGAGCTTTTTGGACTTGTTCGCGCTTTTTGCGTATTCTCTGCCCGGGAGCGTGTTTTTTATCATCTCCATCACCTTTTTTGCTTCCCTCACGCTCGGGATTGCGCGGCTCTCATACGAGTATGAAATGATGGTGTTTTTTGCACTAGGGATTAAGCCCTTAGATATTCTCAAGGCTTTTTTGCCCATTACCATTATTGCCACTTGTATTTTGCTCGTGTTTTCGCTCGTGCTCGTGCCGCTTTCTAATAGTGCTTCTAAAAACTTCGTGGCAAAAAAACGCGCGGATATCGATGTGAATCTAAGGGCTGGCGAGTTGGGACAAAAGCTCGGGGAGTGGCTTGTGTATGTCGATGAAGTCAAGGATAGAAAATACAAAAATCTCATTCTTTATTCCCAAGACAAAGATTCTGAAAGCTTTGTGATCGCCCAAGATGGCAGGACGAGAAACCAAAATGGGCTTTTTGAGCTTTTGCTAGAGCGCGGCGATGTGTATTTCGCTCAAGACAATGAAATACGCAAGATAATCTATGATCATATGAATGTGCGCCAAATCCTTGGTGAGCCGCAACTAAGTGGATATGATCTGCTTAGCTATTGGCAGGAGGCTTTTGAATACACTATCACTTCTTTGCCACGCAAAGAGATTCCTTCAGGTGTGCGATCTAAAGAGCGCAAAATCTCTCAAGCGATTTTAGTCTCGATATTCCCGCTTGTCTCGCTGTTTTTGGCACTAAGCTTTGGGATTGCTAATCCGCGTTTTAAATCCAATATGTCGTATTTTTATGTGATTGGGGCTACGACTTTGTATTTTGTGATGGTGCATATCGCCTCGGAGCATTTTCCGTTTTTAGGCGTGGTGTGTATCCCTATGTTATGGCTTTTGCTCTCGTATTGGCTGTATGCAAAAACCATCAAGCGTTATTATTAGAATCTCACTATGAGGATTTTGGCAAGGCTCGCTTATGATGGCAGTGCCTTTAGCGGGTTTGCGCCCCAAAAAGAGCGCGGTATCATCAGCGTGGCGGGCAGGCTTAGAGAGATTTTAGGGAGCGTGGGGATAGATTCAGAGATTTTGGCTGCTGGGCGCACGGATAAAGGCGTGCATGCCACCGCGCAGATGGTTAGCTTTGATGTGGCGCGGCTGTGGGATTTGGGGCATTTGCGCACGCTTTTAAACAAAAAGGGCTACCCGCATATCTTTTTTGTATCCTTGCGCTATGTGAGTGAGGAGTTTCATCCGCGATTTTGCGCGCTGTGGCGATCCTACCGCTATATCGTGAGCTTGCACGCACCAAAGCCTTTTATCGCGCGCTATGTGAGCTATGAGCGATATGGGGAGCTTGCTAGGGTGCGTGAGGCTCTAAGCCTTTTTAGAGGGCGGCATAATTTCGCGCTATTTAAAAAGCAAGGCACGCCTAGCAGAGACTGCGTGCGTGAGATTTTGCAAAGCTATGTATATAGGTATGATGATTTTTTGGTTTTGCATTTGCGCGCTAATGGATTTTTGCGCGCGCAGGTGCGGCTAATGCTAGGCGCGGCGTTTAGCTATGGGCGTGCAGAGCTATCAAAGCAGCAGCTACAAGCCCAAATCGATGCTAAGATTCAGAGCTACACAATGCCCCTAAGTCCTAATGGCTTGTATCTGTGCGGGGTTGGCTATCCTACTTTGACTCATCGATGAGCGTATCGACGATATTATCGAGTGGCGCGAAGATTCTATGGAGCATTTTAAAGGGCGCATTGATCACATCTTCTAGGAGGCTCACTTCGGTTTTGGGGTTATCGAGATTGCCCGATACGATGATATTCGTCGTTACCTTGCCATCATTGCCCAAAATCACATAGCCCACAATGGGGATATTTGAGAGGATATTTGAGAGTGCTTTCATCGTGCTTGCCTTAAGCAGCAAGTCTATCGTGCGCTCTTTTAGGTTGATAAGCCCATTGCCGCTAATATCAATCGCAGTGCCGATGAGATTAATGGATTCAAACCCCAAATACTCATCATTCATAGAAAATAAAAAACTCCCTTGTTTTATCTCATAGCCATCGTTGCTAAAACCGGGCTTTTTAAACATAATGAGCGATGGGATCGTGTCGATAAGCCCTATAATATTTTGCACAATCGCAAAGTCTTTAAAAGTCGTGTTTTGCACGCGGACTTCGCCCTGTAAGATTCTGTCTTTGAGTATGCCTGAGAAGTCAAAAAGCCCTCCGGAGAAAAGACGCTTAGAAAGCACTTGGTTGATAAAATTTGAGCTAAAGTTATCAAGCGTGATATGTGCCTCGCCATAGGCGATATTGATATCTGCGATCCCGTTGCCATAGGCGGCGTTGGCGTTGATTTGCTTATCGCGCATAGTGATGGTTGCAGAATCTGTGGGTATGATAAAGTCCCCATACAAAATATCCATACCATTAGATTCTAAATACAATATATGTGGCGTGATATGGTGCTCGCGCTCAAACTTGCGCTTTTGGGCTATGAAGGTTTTGCGCCTAGCGATCTCTTCTGGTGTATAAGCCTTGCTCTCGCCCTCTTCGTGAAAAATCTCATAGAGTATGGGGATCTTGCTCTCCATCAAATGATCGACATCGAGATTGTAGTCATCAAACACGAGCGATATGGTGTTGTGCCGCTTTTGGAGCTTAATGTTTTTGTCTTTGGTGCTAAGGGAGATTTCATCGGGATTGATGAGCCCTTCGATCTCTAATGCGCTAAGCACTTGGTTGTTTTTGTCATAAATGGGGTAGTTGAGATTTTCTAGCTTGGCTTCTAGGGCGATGGCATTTGATTGCTGGGGCTGGCTATGGAGCGTGAGATTACCCTTTTTGATACCAAAGTATTGCAGGATTGGGGAGTGCGGATAGAGGGAGGCGATACTCGATAGGGCGATATGCAGCGCAGAATCCTGTCTAATAGCAAGCGAGAGCTCGGGAATGGAGAGGCTTAGCGTATCGTCCCTAAAACTCCCCTCAAGCGTGATGGTGCGCAAAGGGTGGGATTGGGGGAGGGGGTGTGAATCTAGGGGCGTGTGAGAATCTAGCTGAGCGTTTGGGTGAGTAGATTCTGTATTTTGGACTTGCTTAAGTGGCGGGATTTGTAGGATACTTGGGAGCGTGGAGGTGTTTTCTTTGATGATGACTTCCACGATGCGCTTAGTCATAGGATCGCTAGTGTCTATGTCTTTAAGATTTGGGTATTTTAGATGTGCGGGGAAAATCTTAGAAGGTAGCAAATCGGCGTGCAAAATCGCAAAGTCGCCCCGCAGTGTGTGGTTGATCGCGTCTATATCAAAGATAAGCTGCGTGGAGAGGATATCGGCGTATTTGGCGTGCGAACTCGTGATAGAGATAAGGCATTTTTTATCGCTTTCAATCTCGAGCGTGGCTTGGATATCTTGCGCAGAGATTGGCTGCCCAAAAAGCGTGAGATTGGTATTTTTGCCCTTTATCGTGCCTTTTAGGTGGGGATGTAGCGTCTCGTGATCGAGCTTAAGAGTGAGATTTAGGGCTGTTTCTAGCGGGCTTTGGGTTTGCACAGGGAGGCTAATGCCGATGAGATCGTGCAGGAGGGCTAGGAGTGGTTTATCGAGCGTGAGCTGCTTGCTGCGTAGCTGTACAAATACCTCTAGCGCGCGGTTGATGGGGAGCTTTATCTGCACGGCAGAGCCACTAAGATCGTAGCCTGCAAAACTCGGGGATTTAAAGGCGATATCTAGAGCTTTGTTAGAGAGGTGCAAGCTCGCGCTTGGAGCGAGGATTGGCGCGGTGTTTGGCTCGAGGTAGATTTTGGGATTTTGGATAGAGAGCGAGCCTTGCATACTAGAGAGGAGATGGGGGATAAGGTTTTTGTTAAAGGAGGTTTTGAGCGTGAAATTTGTGAGCTGCACGGATTCAAAGCGGATTTTTTCAAAAAGCCACGATTCTAGAGTTTTGTTTTCTAGGAGCGTGATATAGGGCTTTAAAAATCCTATATCGCCTAGGCGCGAGGAGTTGAGCGTGAGCGCGGCGGTTTTAAAATCCGTGTTGCCCGTGATTTGCACATAGGCTGGCGTGTTGGTGTCTTTGGCTAGGATTTTGGTATGGGAGATTCTAAGAGAGTGGATATCAAGCGATTTTTTGCTGATGTGGTATTGCACATAGCCCTCGATTTTGAGTGAGAGCTTAGGAATGGTAAGGGAGTGAATCTCTAGGGCGATGTCCTTGCTGCTTTGGGCGGTGTTTAGGATCGCGCTAAAGTGTGGATCATAAATCCTATAATCTGAGCCATCATACAGAAGCGTGCGCTGCGTGCCATCGGGGAAAATCGCCTCGTGGATATTAAAAGTCTGAAAATAAGAGAGCACCCAAAAGATATTTTGCACCCAATCCACTACAGAATCTACGGACTCTTCAAGGCTCTGTGCGATGTCATATGTCTCGTCTTCATCCTGTGCGAATAGCCCGCTTTGGGAAAGATCGATTTTTTTGATATCCACGATAAATTTATTTTCTAATTTGAGATACAATCCCTCGATTTTGACAAAACCAAGGGAAATGCTTTGGTTGTAAATGCCCTCATTGAGGATTTTATACCCCAGAAAACAAAGGACAAGAGTCGTGGCACAAAAGACAAAGAGACTAAGAAGAGTTTTGTATGTGGGATTTGGTTTGTTTTTTGCTGCGTGCTGTGGGCTCATACTCTATCTCACTACTCCTATTGTGATGCCTCAAGTGATACATGTGCCAAAAGGCTCAATAAAGTCTATTATAACATATCTCAACGCCATTGAGGGGATTCCAAGCGATCAATTTGGCAGGCTCGATGCGCTTGTGATGCGGTTTGTGGGGACGCCACAGAGCGGGTTTGTGGATTTGGGCGTGGCAAATCCCACGCGCCTAGAGTTTTTTCAAAGACTAAGCACCGCCAAGGCAGCTACCAAAGAGATTACGCTCATTCCGGGCGAGACGTTACACTTTTTTGTGCAAGATGTGGCGCGAGTGTATGGGCTAGATTCTCAAAAACTCCAAGAAGCCTATGAGAGGTATTTTCATCTGCCTGAAGGTGTGATTATCCCAGAGACTTATAAGCTCCCAATGGGCTTAGATGAAGATGCGCTAATGAAGCTCCTAGCACAAATATCGTATAAATGGCACGAGGAGAGTGCCACAAAGCTTTTGGGCGCATACGATAGGGATCAGTGGTTTTATTATGTCGCCATCGCCTCTATCGTGCAAAAAGAGGCGGCTAATATCGAGGAAATGCCCATCGTAGCGGCTGTAGTGTTTAATCGTTTAGAGCTTGGTATGCCGCTGCAGATGGATGGCTCGCTCAATTATGGAATCTACTCGCACCAAAAAATCACGCCAGAGCGCATACGCAACGACTCTCATCCGTGCAATACCTACAAGCACAAGGGTATCCCCCCCTATCCTTGCACGAGCGCGAGTATCCAATCCATCAAAGCTGTGCTAGAGCCTGCGGATGTGGATTTTTTGTATTTTGTGCGTAACAAAAACGGCACACACACATTTAGTAAAACCTATCAAGAACATAAGAACAATTTTTGATAGAGTTTAACAAATATTTAACTTTTTATCTTTAGATTTAGAGTTTTCTTTAGAGAATGCGTGATTTGCTAAGTAAGAGAGATTTTATACAAAATGTAACAAATCCTTTTGCTTTTTTGCAAAATTACACATTTTTTAAACGAAAAGGGATAATATTATCAGATTAAAATTTTAAGGAAAGGAAGAGGAAATGGGACTAAAACAGGCTCCAGCAAACACTCCGGTTTGGATCGATGAGACGAGGTGTAAGGCGTGTGATATTTGTGTATCGCTCTGTCCAAGCGGCACATTGGGTATGAGGAAAGATGAGCATAAGATTCTGGGCAAAATCATCAGTGTGGCGCACCCAGAGAGCTGTATAGGCTGCTATGAGTGCGAGTTGCATTGCCCAGATTTTGCGATTTTTGTCGCGAGCAAAGAGGAGTTTAAGTTTGCCAAACTCACTCCAGAATCTAGAGAGCGCGCCCAGCGTGTCAAAGACAATAAGTTTATGATTGTTGATTAAGTTACATAAGGAGAAAGAATGCGAGAGGTTATTACAGGCGGAAACGAGTTGGTAGCGCAGGCTGCGATTGATGCGGGCTGTATGTTTTTTGGCGGGTATCCTATCACGCCTTCAAGCGATATTGCTCACGAGATGAGTGTGAATCTCCCCAAGGTTGGCGGGAAGTTTATCCAAATGGAAGATGAGATTGGGGGCATTTCAGTGGCGCTTGGGGCTGCGATGAGTGGGAAAAAGGCGATGACTGCGACTTCAGGTCCGGGTATCTCGCTCAAAGCCGAGCAGGTGGGCTATGGGTTTATGGCAGAGATTCCCTTAGTGATAGTCGATGTGATGCGCGGGGGACCTTCTACGGGCTTGCCCACACGCGTTTCACAGGGCGATCTCAATCAGGTAAAAAGCCCAAGCCACGGGGATTTTTGCTCCATAGCTATTGCTGTTGGGAATCTCAACGAAGCCTACACGCAAACCATACGCGCGTTTAATCTCTCCGAAAAATATATGACGCCAGTGTTTTTGCTCCTCGATGAGACGGTGGGGCATATGCACGGCAAGGCACTTATCCCCGATTTGGAAGAAGTCAAAAAGATGGTTATAAATCGCGAGGAGTTTAAGGGCGATCCCAAAGACTACAAGCCCTATGGCGTGCCTCAAGGCAAGCCCGCGGTGCTCAATCCATTTTTTAAAGGCTATCGCTACCATATCACAGGACTTCATCACGGACCTACGGGATTCCCCACGGAGGATGAAGTGCTCTCTCAAGAGCTCATCGATAGGCTTTTTAGCAAGATTGAAAATAATGTCGATGATATCGTGGAGTATGAAGAATATCAGCTCGATGACGCGCAAGTGGCGATCATCGCGTATGGTTCAGTGTCTCTAGCGGCTAAAGAGGCGATCAATGCACTGCGCAAAGAGGGCAAAAAAGTGGGTATGTTTAGACCCATAACGATTTGGCCTAGCCCACAAAAGCAGCTCCAAGCTCTGGGCAAAAAAATCGAGAAGATTCTCGTTATAGAGCTTAATAAAGGGCAGTATCTACACGAAGTAGAGCGCGTAATGCAGCGCAATGTGGAGTTTTTGGGCAAGGCAAATGGGCGAAGCCTCTCGCCTCAAGAAATCATCAACAAAATACAGGAGCTATAAGATGGCATTTAATTACGAAGAATATTTGCGAATGGACAAAATGCCCACACTTTGGTGCTGGGGCTGCGGCGATGGCGTGGTGCTCAAGTCTGTGATTAGGGCGATAGATAGCTTGGGTTGGAAAATGGATGATGTGTGTATCGTAAGTGGGATTGGGTGCAGCGGGAGATTCTCATCGTATGTGAATTGCAACACCGTGCATACCACACACGGCAGGGCGCTAGCGTATGCCACAGGAATTAAGCTCGCTAATCCAGATAAAAAAGTCGTCGTGATCTCGGGCGATGGGGATTCTATGGCTATTGGTGGCAATCACACAATCCACGCCTGCCGCAGGAATATCGATATCAACCTCGTGCTGATTAACAACTTCATCTACGGCTTGACAAATTCCCAAACTTCCCCCACGACGCCTAAAGACTTTTGGACGGTTACTGCGCAATATGGCAATATCGATCCGAGCTTTGATCCTTGCCAAATCGCGATGGCAGCGGGAGCGAGCTTTGTGGGTAGAGAATCTGTCATCTCTCCTAAAAAAATCGAAAAACTCCTTGTAGAGGGCTTTAGCCACGAGGGCTTTAGCTTCTTTGATATCCATAGCAACTGCCACGTGAATCTCGGGCGCAAAAACAAAATGGCTGACGCCACAAAAATGCTCCAATGGATAGAATCTCGCCTCGTATCCAAAAACAAATTTGACACGCTAAGCGATGAGGAAAAAGTCGGAAAATTCCCAACTGGCGTGCTCAAGCACGATACAAGCCGCATAGAATACTGCAAAGCCTATGATGGCGTGATCGCCAAAGCGCAAGCGAAGGGAGGACATTAAGATGGAATACCAACTTCGTTTTACCGGTGTGGGCGGACAGGGCGTGCTGCTAGCGGGGGAGATTCTCGCAGAGGCTAAGATAAAAGATCACGGCTATGGTGTCAAAGCCGCTACCTACACTTCTCAAGTGCGCGGCGGACCCACAAAGGTGGATATTTTGCTCGATAGCGAGGAGATTTTGTATCCGTATGCCAATGAGGGCGAAATCGACTTTATGCTCTCCACTGCGCAAGTGAGCTACAATGCCTTTAAAGGCGGTGTCAAAGCGGGTAATATCATCGTCGTGGAGCCAAATCTCGTAACCCCAAGCGATGAGGACAAAAAGAAGTTTAGAATCTATGAAATCCCCATCATTACCATCGCCAAAGAAGAGGTGGGCAATGTCGTAACGCAGTCTGTCGTAGCACTCGCAATCACGGTGGCGATGACAAAATGCGTCAATAGAGATCTTGTCTTTGAGACTATGTTAGAAAAAGTCCCAGACAAAGTCAAGGATCTTAATAAAAAGGCTTTCGAGCTAGGCGAGAGATACGCAATGCAAGCGTTGGGATAGAATCTAGCGCATTGATGTTCCCGTTTATCGATCTTGCTAAGATCAACGCGCGCTTTGATTTGGAGCGTGCGTTTGGCGCGTTTGTGCAGCGTGCGCAATACATTCAAGGCGAGGAGAGCGCGAGCTTTGAGCACGAGTTCGCCGCGTATTGTGGCTCTAGGCACTGCATAGGCGTGAGCAGCGGCTCAAGCGCGCTTTATCTTATCCTAAAAGCCTACAAGCAGCTAGGCAAACTCCGCGATGAGGACGCCATCATCGTCCCTACCAACACCTATATCGCAAGCGTCTTTGCTATCACCCAAAACAACCTCACTCCCATTTTTGCCGAGCCTAGTGCGCGGGATTTTTTGCTCGATGTCTCTAGGTTAGAATCCCTCCTCACACCGCGCGTTAGAGCGATTATGCCCGTGCATTTGTATGGGCAGCTGTGCGATATGCAGGCAATCAACGCCTTTGCCAAAGCGCACAATCTCCTCGTGATTGAGGATAGCGCGCAGGCACACGGGGCGTATGTGCGAGATCCCCACACGCGAGCGGGCGCGTATGGCGATGCGGGCGCATTTAGCTTCTATCCTGCCAAAAACCTCGGCGCGCTCGGCGATGGCGGGGCGATAACGACTGATGATGATGAGCTCGCCCTCACGATTAGATGTCTTGCCAATGCCGGAAGCGTGAGCAAATACACGCACACGCTTGATGGGATTAATGCGCGGCTAGATTCACTCCAAGCCCTCGTGCTGCGCGCCAAATTGCCGCTTTTAGATTCTGATAATGCCCACAGACGCGCCATAGCCGAGCTTTACGCACGCTCAATTAGTCATAGCGAGATCATCCTACCGCATTTTCGCACCTCCAGTCCGCATTCGCATGTGTGGCATTTGTTTGTGATACGCACCAAGGCACGCGAGCGGCTGCGCTCATACCTAGCGCGCAATGGCGTGCAGAGTATTATCCACTATCCCACTCCTGTGCATAAGCAGCAAGTCTATGCGCGCTACAACCACCTAGAGCTACCCATTGCGCAGATCTTGCAGAGCGAGATTCTAAGCCTACCTATAAGCCAAGTCCAGAGCTTTGCACACACGCAAAAAATCGCCGAGATTCTCAACGCTTTTGTAGGCTAACACCACAGAGTTCGCACCCACTAGAGATTACAATGTAGTTTTACAATCCCGCTTCAATCCCCTCGGCACGACTTTTCTCACAAATTCCCGCTAATGGGATTGGAGAATCTTACTTATAAAATCTAGATTCTGTGTTTGCGGGTACTCGGTTTTTTGCGATTTTTTAGGGAATCTACGCTTAGATTTTCAATCACTTACGCTTAAGGAGTTCCCTTTGCCCCCTCGTTTGGCCCTAGCTTAAGTGAGCGTAGTGAAACAAAAACCCCGATTTATCCTTTGGGATTTCCTCACTTCACCCCCCCCCCTTTTTTTTATCTCAAAACAAGGCGCAGCCTCAAGCGGATTTAGAATCTAAAGAAAGTTTAGATTCTAGTTTTAGCAACTTAGATTCAGAATCTGGAACATTTACACAATCCACAACTTCAAAAAATCTTAGCAAGGCTTTGCCAAATACAATCAATGGGCGCGATAGCGCAATACCGAGCAGAATCTAAAGATTCCAAATCTTTAGATTCTGCCATTTTTGCAACGCAAAATCTTTAGATTCTGCCATTTTTGCAACGCAAAAATCAAATAAAATGTGTAGCGCGTCAGCGCATACCACCTCTCGCCCTTGTCGTGGTGTTAAAAATGCGTTAAAAAAATGCAGTAGTGCATTTTTAGCATTTTTGACTAGACAAGGAAAAAGCGAGGCTCTCTCCCCGATTGCGCAAAAAGACCCAACGGGTTGCAAGCAAAGTGCAGCAAAAACAGCGGAGACTTTTTCGGGGCTTTGAGAGTGCGGGGAGGGGATAACACCCCTTTTCTTTTTGCGCAAACAAGTGATGATGAGAATCTAGGGAATATCCGTGAGAATGTGAATCTAAGAGGCTAGATTCTAGATTTTGCTTTTGTGAATCTTTAGATTCTGAATCTGAATCTAAGCTGCTCACGCTAGATTCTAAGCCTTCCTTAAGATTCTGTATTTTCCTTACATTCCGCGCTTGGCTTGCTCTCTTGGCGTGGTGTGGATTTTGTAATGCCAATATTGCACACAAAAAAATTAGTCCTTGCAGTGGGGCTTAATGGAGCTTTTGGCGGGTGCGGGGGAGTAGGAGCTATGCTTTAAGCGGTAGTGAGCCTCCCCAAGCCCGCCAAATCTGTGCAATGGCTACCCGCCCTGTAACTTAAGCGCAGGGCAAGCAAAAAGAGCCTTCCCTCATGCACACAAGCGGGTTTTAGAATCTATGCCCTTAGTCGCTTATACCAAATGGATACTTCAAAACTTCTTTTGCTCCACATCGTGGAGGATCTCGCTAGCGATGCTATTGACTGCGTGGGTGATATCGTTTGTCGTGTGGGCTATGCTGACATTTTGCTGCGTTTGGGACTCTAGCTGCGAGATAGATTCATTAATCTGTCGCAAGCCATTAGTCTGCTCTTGGATAGATTCACTCATCTCATTAGCTGATTGCACGAGGATATTGACATTTGCCTCGATTTCGCCTAGGCTCTTTGTGGTTTTCTCAGCGAGCTTGCGCACTTCATCAGCCACCACGGCAAAGCCCCGCCCATGCTCGCCCGCACGCGCTGCTTCAATCGCGGCATTGAGGGCTAGGAGGTTGGTTTGATCGGCTATGTCTTTTATCACGCTCACAATGTTTTTGATATCCTCAGCCTGTTTTGTCGTTTCTGTGGTTTTATCGCTCACGCTTTGCATAGAGGAGCTTATCTCCTCTACCGCGGCGGCGGACTGCTCGAGCGCGCTGGCTTGAGATTGACTACCTTCTACGAGCTTTTGCATAGAATCTTTTAGCTCCTCTGCCTTGCCGCTTAGATTCTGTGCGTGGTGGGCAGAGACGCGCAGCATCGCGCTGATGACTTCTGCGAGGCTATTTACGCTATTTTGCATACCCACGGCATTTGGGATTTTGTGTGAGAAGTCATTAGATTCAAAAGCGGCAAAAGATTTTTTCACCGCATCGAGATCCTCGCCTAGCAAATCGCGCAAAGTCCCCACCATCTCATTGAGAGAATCGCGCAGGCGGTTTGTCTGTGGATTGGCACTTGAGAGGGCGATGACTTTGCTAAACTTCCCAAGCTTTGCCTCCTCTACGATACCCACCGCTTCATCGACGAGTTTTTTATCACGCGCTAGGGATTGCGTGATGTTGGTGATTTCGTGGTTTATCACGCTCGCCATCTTGCCAAACTCATCTTTGGATTTGATACTAATGGGTGTGGGCAAATCGCTCTCGTGATTAAGAAACTTAAAAAAATGCACCAAACCATCGGTAATGGGTGTCATTGGCCTTAGGTAAAAATGCACGATAAAGCCCAAAACCGCCATGATCACTACCATAAATAGTGATGAGAAAAGCACTTGCTGGACAATGAGCATATCCAAAAGCTCATCATAATCATTGATAGAATTTGCCGTGCATATGAGCCACTCCCCCTCATTGCTGCGCATACAGAGCCCCACGCGCTCATCGCCTCTTAGGACATATTGCATGAGCTCTGTGGGCTCTCCCTTGCTCTTTGCAGCTAGGGCAGAGTATCGCTCGATGATGCCCTTTAGCTCGGGCTCATCGGACATGATCAAGTCGGGATTGGAATGCGAGATGATGTGGTTGTTTTTGTCCGTGAGGAAAAATGTCGTGCTAGGCGTAGTCCTAAGCGCGGAGATGTCCTCTTGGAGCTGGTCTAAGAAGATATTGCCCCCTATGACGGCGACGAGCTTGCCATTGATGATTACGGGGGTATAGGCGGTTGTGATGAGTTTGCCTGTGGTTATGTCATTATATGGCGTGGAAAATCCGGGTTTGAGGCTTGCCTTTGCCTCTTTGAACCAATTCCTTGTGCGCGAGTCAAAATTGCCCTGCGTGGGCGAGAGGATCCATGGCGTATTGCCCGAGAGATCGTCGGTTTTAATCAGTAGCCCATCTTCCTCATATCCGATAAAAAGCGCGTCTATCTGTGTGTAGATAAAAGCCTCTTTGAGCATAGCGCGGATATGCTCCACAGAGATATCCCCGCTCTTTGCCACTTCATTGGCAAAAATCTCAACGCCCTTAAGCTTGGTGTTAAAAAACTCACTCACAAAGTTCTCGGCGTTGCGGATAGATTCTTGCTTGCCATTAGTAATGCTGCTTAGAATGTTTTTTTCAGAAACATTGTAGTTAAAGGCGATAAAAATCCCAAAGCCTACAACGATACAGACAAATATAGTGGAGATGATCTTTTTGTTAATGCTTATACAAGCTCCTTTTTTAGGGATTTTAATATCGGGAATATTAATTAAGAATCTCTAAAAAGTCAAGAATTTACCTTAAGGCAGATACAAAAAAAAAAAAAACGATTTTTTGTAACACTGCTTTGGGTTTATGGCACTTGTGCGGGCTTATGGGGCTTGTGTGAGGAGATTTTTTGCCCGATTGATGAGAGGCTCTCTCATATTTGGAAGTTTTTGGGCTATCACTTCATCTAGGAGCTCTTTTAGAATCTCGCCAATGCGCTTGCCCTCGATGTTTTTGTCTAGTTTCTTAATCTCCTCGCCACTAATTTGCAGGCCCTTTAGCTCATAGCACGCATTGCGTGCGAGATATTCCACGCGCACTGCCAATCCTTCTAACTCCCCATATCGCAGCGTCCAAAGCCCTAGAGCTGTCTCTACGCACTGCGCGCCAAAGTCTGATAGGAGCGTGAGAATCTGTGTATCATCGCGCGGAGGAGCGAGGGAGAGGAGTGCTAGCAGGGAGAGAATCTGGCGTTTGTGCGCGTTGCTAAAGCATAGATTCTGAACCAATGTAGCCCTCATCTCCTCGCCAAATCCGCCCAAAAGCCACGCATAGCGCGCAAGCAGTGAATCTAGCCTATCTATATGCTGTGCGCACTCCAAAAGCATAGGAGTGAATCTCGCGTGGGATTTTTGTGGCTGATGGGCAAGCTGGGCAAAGAGCTGCGCAAAAACCTGCGCAAACTCCCTAAGCACGATGCTTGCATACGCGCCCATAAGGATTTTATCAAGCTCTAGGCGTATGCGCTCAGTAGGCAGTGTGCTAAGGAGGTGCGTGAGCTCTAGTAGCGCGTCCCTAGCGCGTGAATCTAGCCCAAAGCCCAAGGTCGCCCTAAAGCGCATAGCGCGCAAGATTCTAAGCGCATCCTCGCTAAATCGCCTTCTCGCATCGCCCACGCACACGATACGCCCTTGACGCAAATCCTCCACCCCGCCTACATAGTCTAGCACGCCTTGTTTGGGGTGATAGGCGAGGGCATTGATACTAAAATCCCGCCGCGTGATGTCTATGGCGAGATCACTCACGAATTTCACGCATTCTGGGCGGCGAGCATCGCGGTAGATTCCATCATTGCGAAAGGTGGTGATCTCATAGCAGACTTTATGCACGCACACGCCTATGGTGCCGTATTTGGAGCCCGTGCGTATGAGTGTGGCGCGATTATCGTTGGCAAAAATTTCACAGATTGCCTCAGGGCGCGCGTCTGTGGCGATGTCCCAATCCTTAGGAGCTATGCCAAGCAGGCTATCGCGCACGCAGCCCCCGATGATGTAGGCGAGGTAGCCACGAGATTCTAAGCGTGAGAGAATCCCACGCAGATTCTGTGGGAGAGCGATGTGGTGGGGATAAATCCGTGGGGTATTGTGCATTGTTTTCCTAATTTGCTTAAATCTTTATATGCGTCTTAAAAAAGCGTTCAAAAGGCGCATTATACACTTTAAACCCGCACAAAAATTACGATTTAATCTTATCTCCCGCGCTTTTTGGTTACAATAATGCGCAAAACTTCCCCTAGGAGCTCTAGTGATGAAGACTTTGAAGACTACGCTAGTGTGGCTTGCTCTCGCGCTGTGTGCGAGTGCGTCTGCGCAAAACTCCGATGAGGCTATGCAAGAGCTCATCAATGGCAATCACAAAAAAGCCTTGCAGATTTTTGAGAATCTGTGCAAAAACAACGATTTTGGCGCGTGCTATCAGCTAGGGATTCTCTATAGCAGCGGCGAGAGTGTGTCGCCAAATTTTCACAAAAGCGTGGCGTTTTATGATCTCGCGTGTAATGCCAATGTGATGGCTGCGTGTAATAATCTAGGCGTGATGTTTTATCGCGGAGAGGGCGTGCGGCAGGACTATCAGAGAAGTTTAGAGCTCTATGACAAAGCCTGCAAGGGGGGCAATGCCGATGCGTGCAACAACCTAGGCGTGATGTTTGAAAACGGCTATGGTGTGGAAAAGCGCGATTTTGTCCAAGCGGGGCTTTATTACACCGATGCGTGTATGGGCAAAAGTGCCAAGGGCTGCTACAATCTCGCTGTGCTGGCATACGATGGCAATGGCGTGAAAAAAGACAGGGCGATGGCAAAGGAATATTATGGGCTAAGCTGTGATTTTGGGCTGCAGGCGGGCTGCGAGCAGTTCAAAACGCTCAATCTCAAGTAGGGGCTAGTGATGAGAAGTATCGCGTATTTGGTGCTTGCCTGTGTGATTATGGGGAGTGGGTGTGGCCATAAGGAATTGCAAAAAACCTCCCAACTCGCTGATGATAGCTCAATCGCCCACGAATCCCCGCAATTACTCCAAAATATCAAAATCCTAAGAAGCTCCTGTGGCAGCGGCAATAGCCTAGACTGCTACAAGCTTGGCACGCTTTATGCCAAGGGCGAGGGCGGTGTGCAGTGGTATTCTAAAGCTGCGCAATTCTACAAGATGGCGTGTGAATCTGGCGTGCTCAAAGCCTGCAACAACCTAGGCGCGCTCTATGAGGAGGGGCTAGGCACGCGGCAGAGCTACCAAGTGGCGTTTAGATTCTATCAGGCGGCTTGCTCGCGTGGCGAGCCCGATGCGTGCAACAACCTCGCGCGTATGACAGAAAAGGGCATTTTAGTAACCAAAGACGCAGCCTATGCCGCGCTACTGTATGAAAAGGCGTGTATCGGCGGGAGTGCGGTGGCGTGTATGAATATCGGGAGAATGTATCTCAAAGGCAAGGGCGTGTCTAAGAATAAGCAGAGTGCGAAAAGCTTTTTTGGGCAGGCTTGTGATTTGTCCTACCAAGAGGGCTGCGAGGCGTATAGATCGCTGCTGTAGCCGATTCCAACAAGGATTTAGAATCTAAGCGCATTAGAGTAGATTTTTAAGCAAAATGATTGGACACAAAAGCTACAATTCCCCATCGTCTTAAGGCAGAAAATAAGCGTGCAAAATGCACAAAAAGGAGACATTATGAAAGGTTTGTTTAAAAAAGTCGTGTTTGTCGTGGCGTTGGCGGGATTGCTTGGCGGTGGCGTGTATGCAGAGGATGAAAATACACAACCACAGCAGGCACAACAACAGAGCGCAGAAAGCACAAAGAATAAAAAAGAGCTAAAGCGCGAGCATAAAGAAGCAAAGAAAGAGGTAAAAAAAGAGTATAAAAACGCCAAAAAAGCACAAAAATAGCCCTAGTTGTGCATAGATTCTGTATGCACTAGGAGCTGCATATGCAGACACTCACACTTGCAGATAGCCCGGCATTAGCAAATAGCAAAAAGCTCATATGCCGGGGCATTCTCGGATGTATCATCTCGCTTTTTTGCCTCTTTATCCCGCTTGTCAATCTCATCGCACTTTTTAGTATCATCGCGTTTTGGATCGTGGGCGTTGTGGGGCTGTATCGCTTTAGCAAGCTTGCCAATACCTTTGTGTTCCGCTACTATGTGTATGCGCTCTTGCTAAATCTTGGCTACTTTATTGTCCTGCAGATTCTTGCGGTTGTGGTTATGAATGATGTAATGATGCCAAGCACCTCGGTGTATGTGGCGTGCGCCATTGTTCTCCTCGGGGGCATTGCTGTGATGGCGTTGCAGGTGTATTGGTTTTATAAAGCTAGTGTCGAGTTGGCGTTTTTGAGTGGATTAAAAGCATTTATGGCGAGCTTTAAGCTCTATGTAGTCGCGCTGGTGGGCAATGTGCTTGTCGGGGCGATATCTGGCTTTATGTTTGTGGATTTTTTAAACCACAATCCGCTTGTGGTGAGCGGTATGATCTTTGGTGGCTTGGAGTATGGGCTGATTGCGTTTTTTAAAAATTACCTTAGTTTGCTGATTGTTTGGGGCTTGCTCTGTGTGGTGACTTTGGCAAGTGTTGTGTTTTTTTGTATCGGATTTTTTAGTATCACGCGCACTTTTGTGCGCCCAAGGGAAGCTTTGAAAAGCACAGATTATCTTAGCTAATCCCCTAAGAGGCGCGCATTGACTTCCTTTATGAGTGCCTCATCGCTACTAGGATCAAAAAATCTAAACTCATTCCCACTTTGTTTTATCCCACTGAGCAGATCCCCGCTACTGCGGTTTTTGAGATCGAGCTCGGCGATTTCAAATCCGCTAAGTGTCTTGGCAAAAGATTCTAAGCGCGTGGTGTCCTTGGCAGTGGTATAGAGGAAGCAATAGCCCTTTAGCCCATTGCGGCTTACCCTGCCGCGGAGTTGGTGCAGTGTCGCTAGCCCCAAACGCTCGGGCGCGACAATCACAATCGTGCTAAGCCTAGGAAGCGAGATCCCCACCTCCACCACGGTGGTAGCGAGCAATAAATTTCCCTTGCTAGCAAATTCTGCGAGCACTTCTTGCTTTTGCTTATCCTTGCCCGAGGTGACATACACGCCCTCAAAATGCCTAAACCAAAACTCCTGCCCCTGTGAAAGCGAGAGGTAGTCGATATGCTCGCTTTCCTCCACGAGCGGGTAGATGATGATCGCCTGATGTCCGCGCTCAAACTCTGCGCGCAAATGCGCTAGGAGCGTGGCAAAGTCTGCTTTGCCCACAATGCGGGTTTGTATGTCTTTTTTAAAGGGCAAGTCTTTGATAATGCTGTGCTTGATATAGTGGGCATTCATCATCGCAAAGGTGCGTGGGATAGGCGTGGCGGAGAACTGCAGGGCGTGGGGCTTGGTGTCTGTAGCGCTGGAGAACATTTTTTCGAGTTTGTGGCGTTGGTTTGTGCCAAAGCGGTGCTGCTCATCGCTCATCACAAGCGCGAACTGAGTATAATCAAAATCGCGATACAAAATCGCCTGTGTGCCGATGATAAAATCCGCGTCGCTAGATTCTATGTTTTCATCACAATTTGTCTTTGACAAATTGCTATCGCTCGCAGAGAGTGAATCTCTGCTCGCTCCGCTGCGCGCACATACACTGCCTGTATAACGCCATTGGTGGCATTAGATTCTATGTTTTCATCACAATTTGTCTTTGACAAATTGCTATCGCTCGCAGAGAGTGAATCTCTGCTCGCTCCGCTGCGCGCACATACACTGCCCTTTATAGAATCTAGGGATTGCTTAGATTCTATAACGCCGCTAGCAATTTGAGATTCTGTATTTTCATCACAATCCCCCAACTCCTCTTGTGTGAAAAGTGTGGATTCTATCCATCGTGGCGCGCTTATCCCCTGCGTCGCCTCCTGTGTATCTCTCTCCTGTGCGCCTCTTTTGGGGCTGATAGAATCTTTGCTCTGTGCGCTGATGAGCTTTAGGCGCACAAAAGGTGGGAGAAACCGCCGCGCCTCCTCATAGAGCTGCTTGGCTAGGATACTTGTAGGAGCCATTAGGATAGACTTGTGCGGGTATGCCATCATCACCGCACTCAAAATCACGATAGTCTTGCCACAGCCCACATCGCCCATTATCAGCCGCCGCGCTGCCGTGCTAGAGTTAAGATCTGTGGCAATAGATTCTATAGCCTCGCTCTGTCCTTGCGTGAGGACAAAGGGTAGAGAATCTACAAAGGCTTTGTAGTCGCCATTGCACACAAAATTGGCTCTAAAATGCAGGTTTTTGGTGCGCAGCCGTAGGATATGGTGCAGGATTTCAGTGAATTTTAAGGCTTGTAGATACACCCCAAAATAGCCACTATGGGCTAAAAACGCACTCACAAACTCCCCTGTAGGGTGGAATACCTCATACAGCGCGCTTGCATAAGGCTCGATGATACCGCACGCTTGGAGCGTATCGTGCGTGATGAGCGCGCTTAGGGCGTTTAGGAGCTTATTTTTAGCGGGCGTGGTTTTAAAATCCATCGTGATCGCGCCAAAGTCGCTTATGGCTTTTGGTTGGGTTATGTGCCAAAACGCGCCCTTTTGCTCGAGTTTGCCATACACCACGCATTGCGCCCCCTCGCCAAAGCTCTTATACATAAAGGGCTTTGGGTGAAAAAGCGTCATAGAGATTTCCTGCCCAAAGTCTAGGGCGTGCGCGTAAATCCTAAGATAGCTCTTTTTGCCAAAGCCCGCCTTAGTGCTCTGTGCTATCTCCACGCGCAGCGCGCCCACCGCGCCGTGTGTGAGCGCGGGGAGGAGGGTTTTATTTTGATAGCTTTTGGGGGGATTTAGCAGGATATCAAAAAGCGTGTGTATCCCTAAATCTTTTTTAGGGCTGATGGCACTCTCTAGCGCGTGGGGCGATGTAGATTCTATAATCTCTATAATGTGCTCGAGTTTTGAGCGTTGCAAAATATCCAAGTCAAATCCCCATATAATCCCCGCCTAGCGCGTGATATAGCGCGCCATATCTAGGATTCTGTTTGCATAGCCACATTCATTGTCATACCACGCCATTACCTTAGCCATACCGCCTTCAAGCACAAAGGTGAGATCGCTCGCCACGATGGCACTATGCGTATCGCCGATAAAATCACTGCTCACTCTAAAGCTCTTATCGATTGCCAAAATGCCCGATAGCTCGGCGCGTGAGGCGTCCTCTAGGGCTTGGTTTATAGAATCTGCATTTGCGTCGCGGCGGAGTTTGAGACTCAAATCCACCATCGAGACATCAGCCACAGGCACGCGCACGCTATGCCCGTGTAGCCTGCCTTTGAGTTGTGGGAGGACTTTATAGAGGGCTTTTGCCGCGCCCGTGCTCGTGGGGATTATGTTTTGTGCTGCGGCGCGTGCGCGTCGTTTATCACTCCTGTGTGCGTTGTCAAGGAGGTTTTGATCGTAAGTGTAGCTATGGATGGTGCTTAGCACTCCAGATTCTATCCCAAAGAGAGAATCTACCACCTTAGCAATGGGCGCGAGGGCATTGCTCGTGCAGGAGGCGTTAGAGATGATGGACTCGCCATTGTATTGCGTGTGATTGACTCCTAGCACGAAGGTGGGCGTATCATCGATAGCGGGGGCGGATATGATGATTTTTTGCACGCCTTTGGCTAAATGCGTCTCCATACTCGCGCTATTTAGGAACTTGCCACTAGATTCTATCACGACATCTGCACTGCTAAAATCTAGCTCCTCTCGCACTAGGTTAGTAAAAAGCGTGGTGGAGTGGGAGCGTCCATCGTGGGTAAAGGACAAGATACCCTGTGTGGGAGTGTGTGGCGTGTAGGACACATCGCTTAGGGGGCTAGTATGCACGCTATCGTATGTGAGCAAATGCGCTATCATTGCGCCATCGGCAATATCGTGCGCTAGGAGCACCTCCATATCATCGCGCAAAGCACACGCGCGAAAGATACTCCTACCAAGCCGCCCAAGCCCATTTATCGCTATTTTTATCATCACTCCCTCACTTTATCAAAGTCTTTAGCAAAATTTTAGCATATTTACTTTTCAAACTCATCCATCACATTTGCCGCTTCAAGCAGCCGCTGCTTGTCAAAATGCGTGTAGATTCTGCTTGTGTTGAGATTGGCGTGCCCTAGGGCTTCTTGGACGAGCACCAAATCGTGCTTTTTGCTATAAAGCATCGTGGCAAAGGTGTGGCGGAGCATATGCGCGCCCATCTTTTCTTTTTTGATCCCTGCGTATTTTAAAATCTCGCCTAGCACTTGATACACGCGCGCTTGGGTGAGCTTGCCGCCTTTGTTGTTGCAAAAGATGAGATTATCCTCTATGTCCGTGCGCAGGGCGATTTCACTACGCTCTTGCATCCAAATGCGCATAAGAGAATCTATCTTTTCTTTTTTTATCATCGCCACGCGCATTTTGTTGCCCTTGCCGCGCACTTGAAACATCCAAAGGTTTTCTTGAGGGATTAAGTCTTTGGTGCGCAGACTTAGGGCTTCGCTCACGCGCATACCGGTGTAGATGATGACTTTGATGATGAGTTTATCGCGCGCCATACGGCTTGGGGGGAGCGGCGTGGTGTCGATAGATTCTAAAAACCGCTCGAGCTCGCTCTCATCGAGGTATGTGGGGAGCTTTTGCCCGCTAGTTTGGCTTATGAGATGGCGGATAGCGAGCTTTATCCCAAAGACAAAGGAACCTTTGTTGTAGGAATTGTGCCTATCGATATAGCCAAAAAACCCAATAAGCACGATACGATAATTTTTTTTGCTCGCGTCGCTAAGCTTGGAGGTATAGACGCTCAAAAAATCGATGATGAGCTCTTCATCAATGCGTGTGAGTGAATCTAAATGCAGAGCAGAGAGATACTCATAGAGCTTGCGCAGCGGCGTGCTAAAGAGATTGATACCCACTAGCCCCGCACTGCGCGCCTTTTTGCACAGACTTAGGAGCTCGTGTATGCTTTTTGGCGTGATATTGAGGGCTTGGAGGCAGTGGAGGATACTCTCCTGATCGCGCACTTGGTGGTTAGAGAGCGTGTTTATCTTCCAGCGGATAAAGCGTCCCATCCAGCACAGGAGATTTTGCTCAAATGAGGGGTAAGATTCTAAAGGATATTGCATAGATTGTCATCGCCCATTAGTGTGAGATTTTTGCGGGACTAAAGCACATTTAGTGCCACAATTTGGCTACATCTTTGCTATAATCGCGCTTTGATTTAAGGATTTTTAGGATTGGGCAATGCAGGAAGTGTTGGAGGATTTTGAGCGGTTTTTTGCGAGATTGTGCGCTCATATAGGCGAGGATAGGGCGCGTGAGGGGCTAGAGGAGACACCAAAGCGGATTATAGAATCTTTCCAAACACTCTTTAGCGGCTATGCGCAAAATCCCACAGAGCTGCTTGGCGCGACTTTTAAAGAGGGTTTGTGCGATGAGATGGTGATAGCAAAGGATATTGAGTTTTACTCAATGTGCGAGCACCATTTGCTGCCTTTTTTTGGGCATATCAGTATCGGCTACATTCCAGATAAGCACCTCGCGGGGATTAGCTCCCTAGCGCGCTTGGTGGAGAGCTTTGCGCGCAGGCTACAGATTCAAGAAAGATTAACCGAGCAAATCGCCCAATGCCTCCTAGAGACACTCCAGCCAAAGGGCGTCATCGTCGTGTGCGAGGCGCAACATCTGTGTATGAGTATGCGCGGCGTGCAAAAAAATCCTACCATCATCACGAGTGCTTTGCGCGGATTGTTTAAGCGCGATCCTAAAACACGCGCAGAGTTTATGCAGCTTATCAAATAGCACCATTTAGATTCACAAGTATTTCGGAGGAGAAAATGGCAAAAAATATCAATATGGGCACGGATTCACTCTATCGCTTATTTTTTTATTTTTTTGTCCCAAATTTGTGCGCGATGATAGCACTCTCGACTTATTCCACGGTTGATGGGATTTTTGTGGGCAAGGCATTGGGACATCAGGCACTAGCAGCTATTGGCGTGTGTTGGCCTGTGTTTCCCGTGATGATTGCTTTTGAGCTGCTTTTTGGTATGGGAGCAGCGAGTATCGCGTCGTTTTATCTAGGCAGGGGGCAGGAGCACCGCGCGCGGATTATGTTTAGCTCGGTGTGTTACTTTGCTGGGGGTAGTAGCCTCCTTTTTGGGATTGTGCTTTTTTTAAATACAGAATCTATCGCCTATATGCTAGGGGCAAATGAGGAGATTTTGGGCTATGTGGTGGAATATCTGCAAGTGATATTGTTAGGCTCATTTATCGTGGTGCTTCATCCGCTGCTAGATATTTTTGCTATCAATGACAAGCGTCCCGTGCTCGCGATGATGGCGATGATAATAGGCGCAGCGAGCAATATCGTGCTCAATTACCTCTTTTTGTTTGTGCTAGAGCTTGGCATAGCGGGCTCGGCTCTAGCGACGATCCTTGGGCATTGCATTGGTATGTGTATCCTGCTAAGCCATTTTATCCTCAAGCAGGGTAAGATTTATTTTGTGAGAATCTTCAAATTCCGCTCCGTGTTTGCCTCTATGCGCAATGGACTGCCCCAAAGCTTTGCTGAGATTAGCGTGAGCGTGGTGATGCTGCTTATCAATCGCACGCTTAAGGACTTGGGCGGGACAGATGCACTCTCGGTGTATAGCATACTGATGTATAGCGGTATGGTAGTCTTTACCATCGTGCTTTCCTGCGCGCAGGGCGTGCAGCCTATCGCTAGCTTTAATTACGGGGCGCGAGAATATGCGCGTGTGAAAAAAATCTACTTTTTTGTGCTCGGCTTTGCCACTATAAGCGGGGCGCTGATGTATGTGCTTTCTAAATTCTTTGATAGCGCGCTTGTGAGCCTCTTTTTGCGCGCTGATACCCAGCACCTGCTAGAGCCCACCACGCACGCGCTGCATATTTACTTTTTGGGCTTTATCTTTTTGGGCTTTAATATTGTGAGTTCGATTTTTTTACAATCTATCCAAAGACCGCTAAGCTCTTTTATAGTCACCATCTCCACAAACCTCGTGTTTATCGTGATTTTGCTAGAGATTTTGAGCAGGATTTGGGGGCTTGATGGCGTGTGGTGGAGCTATCCGCTCTCATTTATGTGTGCGAGCGTGGTAACCCTTGGTGTGATGATGTATGAGTTTAGGCGCGGGAGTTTGGGCAGGAGCATAGGGAGTGTGGCACGATGAAAAAGGCAATCATACTCTTTGATCTTGATGGCACGCTTATAGATTCTACCAAAGCCATTTATGCGAGCTTTTGTGAGGCGATGGAGGCGTTTGGGTATCCTAAGCCGAGTTTGGATTCACTCAAAATGACGATTGGGCACACGCTTGAGGATATGTTCTTAGCGCACAAAATCCCAGAGGATAGACTAGGGGAGCTCGTGCAGCGCTATAGAATCTCCTATCGTGACAAAATGGAGGCGGGCACGACTCTGCTCCCAAATGCAGCAGAGGCGATAGCACTCGCGGCTAGTTTCGCGCATTTGGGCGTGGTGACCACTAAGCGCGGGGATTATAGCGCGCGCTTGCTGCACTCGCTTGGTGTGGGCGAGTATTTTAAATGCGTGGTGGGGATAGAATCTGTGGCTAAGCCTAAGCCAGATTCTGAGCCAATCCTAAAAGCCCTAGAGAGCTTTAAGCACGCTAGCGAGGCGCGCGCCTATATGATAGGCGATACCGCGCTTGATTTAGAATCTGCCAAAAGGGCGGGCATATCGGCGCTAGGCGTGCTGTGTGGCTATGGCGATAAGCAGGCGATGAGCGCGTATGGCGTGCCGATGTGTGCGGACGCGCTAGAGGCGGTGCGCGAGATAGCCAGAAGCCTTTAATGGCAGTTTTAGGCTATTGTGGCTATGATTGTGAGAAAAATTTGGAGTAGAATCTATGGCAAAAGAACCGATGACAGAATATGGCTACCAAAAGCTTAGAGCCGAGCTCAAAGACTTGCAAGAAGTCCAACGCCCCCAAATCGTCAAAGAAATCGATATAGCGCGCTCACACGGGGATTTGAAAGAAAATGCAGAATACCACGCCGCGAGGGAAAAACAGGCATTTATAGAATCTCGTATCGCCGAGCTTAGTGCTATGCTCTCAAATGCACAAATCATCGATCCTAGCACCCTAGAGCACAAAAGAGTGAGCTTTGGCTCCTATGTGAAGATTCTGGATTTGGATACGGATAAGGAGCTTGCTTACACACTTGTGGGCACGCTAGAGAGCGATCCACAAAATGGACTCATCTCCGTATCCTCGCCTATGGGGCGTGCGCTCATAGGCAAAGAAGTGGGCGATGAAGTGAGTATCGTGCTACCCAAGGGCGAGAGCGAGTTTGAAATCCTAGAAGTGGGCTATAAGCCCTTAGAGTTCAAAAACTAAGGTAAGGTATGCGTATCAAGATAAAAAAACTCCACCCACAGGCTATTATCCCGAAGTATCAGACGACTTTTAGCGCGGGCTTTGACTTGCACGCGCTAGATTCACATATCCTCAAAGCTAATGAGTGCGCGCTCATCTCCACAGGCTTAGCCTTTGAGATAGAATCTAGCTATGAAGTGCAGGTGCGCCCCCGCAGCGGTTTGGCACTCAAAAATGGCATAAGCGTGCTCAACACTCCGGGCACGATAGATAGCGACTATCGCGGGGAGATCAAAGTGCTGCTCATTAACCACTCTAGCGAGGACTTTGTCATAGAATCTGGCGATAGGATCGCCCAAGGCGTGGTGAGCAGGGTGTATCAGGCGGAGTTTGAAGAAGTGGGAGATCTCACAGATTCACAGCGCGGGACGGGGGGCTTTGGCTCTAGTGGCGTGGGGGAGCAGGGAAACTATCAATAAAAGGATAACTATGAGCGTTAAAAACGATTTGACACAAATCAAAAATGAGTTTAACAAAGATGGGCAGATTTTAGAGAGTGCGTTTAGGTTTGAGATTTTGCTAAGGCGCTATAGGAAGTCGCTCATCGCGCTTTTGGTGCTGATAGTCGCGGGCGCGGTGTATATGGGTGTGAGCAGCTACCTTACCCAGCAGCGGCACACAAAGGCAAATGCGGCGTTTCGAGAAATCACAAAAGCCCAAACCCCCGAGCTCCTAGAGACTTTGAAGCAAAATAGCCCAACGCTCTATGATTTTTATCTCTACACGCACAATCCCAGCGAGGAGAGACTCCAAGACTTGATGAAGTCCAAAAACGAGCTTATCGCCCAAATCGCCACCTATGAGCATATCCAGCACACGCTAGATTCACTCCTTGGGGATTTTGCTGAATCTAGCGCGCCCTCCAGCCCTGCCAACCCTAGCGAGGTGTTTGCTAGCCTGCCGCCACTGCAGGATAAGACGCTCCAGCAGTGGCTACTCCTCCAAGAGGCTGCAATCCTGCTCCAAAAGGGCTATAAGCAAGAGGCTAGAGAGAAGCTTATGCTTTTAGATGAAAATTCTGATTTTGCCCATATGGGCAAGGCTTTGCGCCATTACCAAAAATAGGCTTTAGCGTGATGAGAATCTTTGTCATTGCGCTACTTGCGCTCAGTATTGGTGTGTTTGGGGGTTGTAGTCAGAAAAAGTATTTTGAGCCAAAAGATGTGCGATTGCAAGCAGACTTCCCTCACAAGCTCCCCGCTCCTATCGTGCATACCTCAAGGGTTGGTGCCCTACTCAAAAATTATGAAGTGCTTGATATGTCTGGCAATATCGATATCGAGCTAGCCAAAGATCAGCGGTTTTTGGGCGCAGAGGGCGGGTATTATCTCGTGCAAAATGGCTGTGGTGCGCTGCTGCTTATCGATAGCGCGACAAAGACACAAAGCGAGCTAGCATTTAGCAAATGTATCGTGAGTGCGACTATCGCGCCACACTCTAGCCTCCAATCCGATATGCTCATCGCGCTCGTGGGCGCGGATAATAGCGTGATTGTGTATGATGTGGGCAGTAAGCGTGAGCGATTTTCCCAAAAGCTTGCTAATGTGATAGCCATTAATTCCCTCGCTGCCGCACCTGTGTTTGATAAAGACACAATCATCTTTCCCACGCTTGATGGCAAGATTGTGATGTATGACAAAGCGAGCAATGCGTTGGTGCGCGATATCTTAATCCAAAGCGATAAGTTTTTTAACAATATCATCTATCTCGTGGTAAAAAACGATCTCATCATCGCCGCCACTTCCAAGCGTATCAGCACGATTGTGGGCAATAGCAAAACCTTTAACTATGATGGGGATTTTAGGGATTTGCTCCTGCATAAGGATAAGATTTATGTCCTAAGCAATGATGGCAAGATTCTAGAGCTCGATCATACTCTAAAGCTCCTGCGTGAAGTCAAGCTAGAGTATGCGAGGCTGCACGGCATCGTGGTAAAGGACAATGCCCTTTATACGCTTGAGAGCCACAAATACCTCATAGAAGTGAATCTAGAGAATTTTTTGCCCGTGATTTATAAAGTCGATTTGCCAAGCAAAAAGCCTATTTTTTATACCGATGAGAGTTTGTTTTATGACAGATTTTACAAGAGGTTTTGATGGTCTTTTGTGATATAGGCAACACTTTCTTACACTTTTGCTACAAAGGCAGAATCTGGAAAGAGTCGCCAAGCAAACTCTCGCCCAAGCGGCAAGATGTCAAGATTTTTTATATCAGTGTCAATCCCAAATCTGAGAAAAAGCTCCTTAGCTCCCATAGCGCGTGTGTGAATCTCGCTCCCTACTTTGAGCTAAACACTGCTTATCGTGGTATGGGGATTGACAGAGTGGCGGCGTGCGTGGGCGTGGGAGATGGGATCATCGTCGATGCGGGGAGTGCGATCACGGTGGATATTATGCAAAATGGCGTGCATTTGGGCGGGTATATCCTGCCCGGACTTGGGGCATTTAGGCAGCTATATAGGAGTATCGCGCCCGTGCTAAATAGGGATTTTGATCTCGCAGTGGATCTGGATAGACTGCCCCAAAACACACGCGCAGCCCTTAGCTATGGGGTGATTAGGAGTATTTTACTAATGATTGATGATAGTGCTAAGGGCAAGCAGATTGTCTTTACCGGGGGCGATGGGAAGTTTTTTAGCAGGTTTTTGTCCCAAGAGCATAGCTGCGTGTTTGATGAAACCATCGTGTTTAAGGGTATGCAGCAAGCCTACAATACATATCTTTTGAAGCACAAAGGAAACAAATGATAACGATTGCATTACCAAAGGGGCGTATCGCCAAAGAGAGTCTAGAGCTTTTTTCTAAGATGTTTGGGGAGGATTTTGCGTTTGAGGATAGGAAGCTGATTTTGGAGCAGGGGGGCTTTAGATTCTTACTCGTGCGCAGTCAGGATGTGCTCACTTATGTGCATTATCAGGCTGCGGATGTGGGCGTGGTGGGGCTTGATGTGATTGAGGAGTATGAGCTCAATGACGCCATCAAGCTCCTAAACCTGCACATTGGCAAGTGCAAAGTCGTGATAGGCTCAGAGATGGGCAAGGAGATAGATTACCAAAAGCCACAGATAAAAATCGCTACCAAAATGCCCACCATCACTTATAAGCATTTTTCCAAAAAAGCTATCCCAATTGATATCATCAAGCTCTATGGGAGCATTGAGCTCGCACCTTTGGTGGGGCTGTGCGATGGGATTGTGGATATCGTCGAGACGGGCGCGACTATGCAGCAAAACAATCTCAAAGTCGATGAAGTCATTATGGAATCTTCTGCCTACCTCATCGCCAACGCCCTAAGCTTTTACCAAAAGCAAAAAGCAATTTTGGATTTGAGCAAAAAGCTTAGCGCGCTTATAGGATAGTAGGGCAAGAGATGAAGCGTTTGGTGCTGTTGTGGCAGCTGTGCGTGGCGCTAGGCTTTGCCGAGTGGGTGATGTTTAGCGATGGGAGCGATACCTATATCTACAACAACCAAAGTGGCGAGATTTTTGTGCGCCACCATTTAGGAGGAGAGAATTACAAAGATGTGTTTGTCAAAATGCCCCGCGGTGCTTTCCCTAGCGAGCTAAAATCTGCTCAAAAATCCCAAACCCCCCTCCCAAACGCTACACAACCTCTAAGCAGTGATGAGAATCTCGAGCAGCGCAAGCTTGAGGCACTCAAAAAATCCCAAGAAGTCCTAAATAATGCGCTTGAGTTTTAGGCGCGCTCTGTGCCTCCTCGGAGCTTTTGGACTCGCTCTCGCACAGGATAGCACGGGCGATCTCACGCTTGCAGAGCGCACACACCAAGAGCTTAGCCAATCCTACACCAACCTCACTTCCCATACCATATCCCTAGGGGCAGATGCCTCGCTCTTTGTCCATGGGGATTTAGGCAATTTAGGCACTATCATCATAGGCGAGGGCGCATCACTTGGGCTTAGCGGGAGCTTTAGTAATAGTGGTAGCGTGCGGCTAGAATCTGGCGCACTTATCGAGGTGGGCGCTAGATTCACACATAGCGGGAGTTTGGAGTTTGGCGGCACGCTCAATCATCACTTTGGCTCCATAAGCGCAGAATCTATCACGCTAGATTCTAATTCCAAAATCGTGCTAAATCCCCAAATGGCGTTCTTTGGCGATACGAGCTACACGCTGCTATATAGCACGCAAGATTCTATCATCGATAATGGCGTGAGTGTAGGGATAGAATCTAGCTCCAAATACGCGCCATACATACGCCTAACACACGATTTGAGTGAGGATTCTAAGTCGCTCTTTGTGGAGTTTAGCCTCACCGATACTGCTAAAGCTACCGACATTAGCACGCTCAATCCCACCGCCACCGCCGCGCTCTCATCACACGACAAAGCCCTATTAACTCATCTCAAAAACCACAACCAAACCTTTGGCGTGGGCGTAGTGAGCGCGCTCCTCTCAGATGAGGCAAGCACCAATATCGCCCAACTTACCCAATCCCTCTACCGCGCGCAAGATGAAGTGTATGATCAAAGCCTCTATGATGCCATCGCGATGAGCTGGATAGGGAGCAATGCACAGGTGAGCTTGCGGCTCAATCAGCGCGCAGATTCTATGAGCTCTCAGCGCGGCGATGTGTGGGCGGATTTGCTCGTTGGGACTTCGCATTTTGGCGCGCGCACTCAGAATCTTTTTGGCTTTATAAGCGGGATTGATAGGCGTTTGGGGGAGCATATACTGCTGGGCGCGGCGTTTGGCTACATACGCGGCGCGAGCGAGGTGGGCGCGGCGATAGAGCATAGCGCGCAGTATGCGTTTGCAAACCTCTATGGCAGGGTGTTTGATACACACAATGAGCTAGATATCAGCCTCTATGGTATGGCAAATTTTGCGCAAATGGCGCGCTACTTTAGTCTCTGGGGCTTTGGGAGTGCGCAGCGCAGCGCGTATAATCCCCACGCGCTAGGGGGCACGCTCCTCTATGGCTATGTGTTTCATCTCTCTCCCACGCATTTTTTAAAGCCCATTTTGGGCTTAGGCACCCATTATGCGCACCAACCCGCCTTTAATGAAAGCGGCACGCTGCCTATTGGCACAAGCGCGAGCGATCTTTTGTATCAGAGCCTAGAGATTGGGGCGGAGTATAGGTTCAAAAACGCGCGTGGGAGCTATGTGTATATCAAGCCCTCCTATGAGGTGCTGCTCCACTCACGCCAAAACACCCCGCAGACACAGATTGTGGATTCTGCGCTTGCTTTAGATAGGAGCGCGTTTGTGCTGCCAAAGGGATTTGTCAATCTCCTCATAGGTGGCGAGATTGCTTACAAAGATAGGCTAACCTTTGGGATAAATACCTCCTATAAGCAAGCCATAGACGCGCGAGATAGCCGCCTAAATCGCGTGGGTATGAATATGCTTAGCGTCTGGGGCGGGGTGCGATTTGGGTTTTAAGTTTTTTAGAGATAGTTTTTAGTTTGCGTTTTATCCTTGCTATTAGCGGGAGTTTTAGGCTTTTATTGAATGCATAGATTCTCTGTAGGGCGAGAGTAGGGACTTTGATTTCTTGTGGATAAGTAATGGGGAATTTTGTGTTTATGGTTTTTGAGTTAAAGACTTCTTCAGAGCTGCTGCAGTGTATCCCGCTACCATCTAGGCCGATTTGGTGGATGTATGAGGTGCTAGGAGTGAGGCTTAGGGCATTGTGCTTGTAGGCAAGGCAGTAAAAAAAGATAGCCCAAGTTTTTATCTTGCCACTTTTGTTTAGGAGGATTTGCTGCCACGCGTTGTAGGAGTTGTTGAGATTGATGTCCATAATTTCTTGTTTGCTAAAGTTGTTGATAAAATATCGTGTATCGCGTCTAAAATGCTGCCATCTATCGTGCCAAGTGCCCCAACCCCAAGGATCAGGGAAGTACCAAAAGTAACAATCCCCTAGGCCTTGCGGATCTATGGGGTGGGTGTGTGCATTGATCGCCCAGACATTGCTATGTTGTTCATAGCGCGAGAGGGCGTCATTCATATAGTCTAAAAACACAGGCGATACGAGTATGTCGTCTTCTAAGACGATGATTTTGCCATATTGCTTAATGATGTGCGTAACACCATCGATGATAGAATCCGCCAAGCCAAAGTTGCGCTCTCGCTCGATGATGGTGATGTTTTGGAATGCTTGTGTGTATCGTGCTTTGAAAGCGCGGAGATATTGCCTTGTGCGGGTAACTTTGTGCCTAGCTTTAGAATCTTTTGGTGCGTCGGAGTAAATAAACAAATCACTTTGCCCCGTTAGGGCATTTTGTAGAAGGCTTTTGAGGGTTTTTGCGGTGTGTATGGGTCTATTGTAGGTAAATAAGACAATGGGTGCTAGCATCTACTTCCTTTTTATAAGTTTTTTAAGAATGCGTTTTGTCCTCCATAAGCCATAAAAAAGCCTCGGGGTATAGCAGGCTAGAATCACCTTAGGTGCGCACAGAGAGCGCAAAAGACTTCTAGCATTGTTTGGATCGATTTTTTCGCGCATTATGGGGATGGCGATCAATGTGGCTGATGAGAGGATTTCTCTAAGCCCTCTGTATAGCTCTTGGAGTATGCTTGCTTGAGAAGTTGGCAGGGTTTGGTAGATTTGGGCAAAATGGAGGAGCTCGCTTGCCATACGCAAAGATGAATAATGTGTGTGGTAGAGGTAGGCATTGTAGGGAGATTTGAACAATTTAGCTAGAGGTTGTTGGTATTTGGGCAATGATAAAATGTCTGTATTATCCTCTCTAAAACGCATTGTTGAGTTCTCTCTCTCAAAGACTACATAGAGCATTTCTGGTATGTAGGCGACTTTTTTGACAAGGGCAAAAAACACAAAATAACTCAGCACATCTTCAAAGATTACTCCCTCTAAAAATCTTGCGTAAGGGTTGTAGAAAAGCTTTATGTCATAGAGGCTATTGCACACAAACCCCGCCACTCCTCTCTTGCGTTTGGCAAAAAATGTCGCAACTTCCATAGGTGTGCAGCAGTGCATATCCTCTAGGGCTAGGAATTTTTTGAAAAACATTTGGTTGCGTATTTGTCCAGATTCATTAATGCAATACCAATCGTGTATGAGCACATCGACTTGGTAGGTTTGTATGGATTTAAGGCATATCTCTAGGCATTCTTTAGTGATACTATCATCAGAATCTACAAATTTTATGTATTGGCATTGTGGGATAGATTCAAAATGCGTGTAAATTGTGATATTTGGGAGAAAAAGTGTGTTTATAGCCCCTTTGTGTGTAAAAAATTTTAGCGCGGCGTTGCGAACGCTGGACAAGCCAGCGTTCGCAACGCTATCAAGCACCACAATTCTTTTATCAAGCCCATAGTATGTAAAGCAAATATCACGACTACAATCCGTGCTTGCGTCATTGACAAGGACAATCACAAAGTCTTGGTAACTTTGGGCTAGGATAGAATCTAAGCATTTTGCCAGATACTTTTCTACATTATACACGGGGACTATGAGGCCTATGCGCATTGGTAAGCCTCTGTGGAGAGATGAGAGATGCTACAAGGTGCGGGGAAAGTGTGTGGATTGACAGGAGGGGCGGGGAGGGGGATTAGTCTATATTCTGCCCCCCCCTTAGATGCTATATGTTTGTTGTCGTTAATGAGAAAGGAATCTATCATTTTTGGACATTTTGCACAAATCATTACAAGCCTCTTTTTTGTTTGCCGCCATTGTATCATATTTTGTTGGTCTTTGTGGGGTGCAATCGAAAGTAAAACCCACAAAAGTGTATGTCTATGTCCCTATGGAATGGCAAAGTGATACTATCAAAGGGATTATCCCACATATCGACTAGCTCATAGCCCAAATCAATGAAGCGTTGTATAAACTCATCTTTATTAAAAATATGATAGGGAGTAAAGAAGCTATTATGCACATTTTGTAGGGATACAAAAGTGGGAGCGGTGGTTTGCATAGGAAGTCGCGTAAGCAAAACATGCTCTTGCCCCCCCCCCTAGCAGATTTTTTAACATTCCTAAAAGATCTTCTATATACTGAAGGGCACCAGAGGATACTAAGATATTGCATGTATGCGAGGCGGATATATCGGAGGTAAAAGAGAGATTTGTGCCCTTCATCTCCTCTTTTAATGCCTCATTTGCTACCTCTGCTTTGTGCGGTAGCTCACAAACTATCCATCGTGGGTTTGTGTGCGTAGCGGCGGCATAGTGGAAATAATGTCCCCCAAAGCCTCCGCCAAAGTCAAACACGCGGTAATGTTGGCTTTTGCTTAGTAATGTGTGTAGCCAAAAAAAGAATGGATACTCCATATTTGTGATTTGTGTCGTGAGAATGTTTCGTGCGTCTCTCTCTACTATCTCATCGCTATATGTTTGGCTTTTGCGATTTGGCGAGCTCTCTTGTGCCTGTGCAAAATCCCTAAACACACCCCGATAAGCGATATAAGCCCTTGGGAGAATCTATAATAATTCCTGATGTCTTTGAGTAGATTCACAAAATTTTTTAGAATCTTGATAATTGCTTGTTGCATAAGCACTCCTTGTTTATAGTTTGGTTGCATTGGTAGTGGGTTTGAAGTAAAACCCACAAAAGTGTATGTCTATGTCCCTATGGAATGGCAAAGTGATACTATCAAAGGGATCGTCCCACATATCGACTAGCTCGTATCCCAAGGCGGTAAAATACCCCACAAATTCATCTTTATTGAAAATATACATTGGGGTAAAAAAGTCGTTGCATACATTTTGTAATGTGCTAAATGTGGAGGTAGTCGTCTGCATAGGAAGCCGTGCGAGCAAAATGTGTGCTGCCCCCCCCCCTAATAGCCTTTGTAGAATCTCATTGAGATTCTCTATATACTGAAACGCAGAAGAGGAGAGCAAAATATCGCATTTGTGCGCCACAGACATATCGGAGCTAAAAGAGAGGCGTTTGCCCTCAAGGTTTGCAAACCTCGCTTCTGCCGCCTCCACTTTGTGGGGTAGCTCACAGACTATCCATTCTAAATCGCTTTTAGTAGCGGCAGTGTAGTGGAAATAATGCCGCCCAAACCCACCACCAAAATCGCACACACGACTTTTTTGGTTTGCGCTCACAAGCGTGTGCAGCCAAAAAAAGAATGGATACTCTGTATTTGCTATCTGCGTTGTATGCGCATTTTCTATATTTTTTTCTAAGCTCTCATCGCTATATGTTTGGCTTTTGCGATTTGGCGAGCTCTCTTGTGCCTGTGCAAAATCCCTAAACACACCCCGATAAGCGATATAAGCCCTTGGGAAATCTGTAATAATTCCTGATGTCTTTGAGTAGATGTAAAAAGCCTTTTAGAATCTTAATGATTAGTTGTTGCATGGAAACTCCTTATTGTGGTTTGTGTGTCAATACATTGTGATACCAAATGATTGTATCTCGCAGTGAATCTTCAAAGCTAAAAGAGTGCTGCCAGCCTAGAGTCTCGCGTATTTTAGACGCATTGATGGCATAACGCCTATCATGTCCTAGCCTATCTTGCACAAAAGTGATTTGGCTTGCGTATGTGCCGCCACCTTCTCTAGGGGCTATCTCATCAAGGATTGCGCAAATTTTTTGGGCGATTTGTATGTTGGTGTATTCGTTATTGCCACCGATGTTGTAGGTTTCTCCGTAGGCTTGTGAGTGAAACACTCTATCAATCGCTTCACAATGATCCAAAACATAGAGCCAATCCCGCACATTACCCCCATCGCCATAGATGGGGATCTCCTCGCCTAAAAGTGCCTTGCGTATGATTGTGGGTATGAGCTTTTCGCTGTGTTGTTTTGGGCCATAGTTGTTGGAGCAATTAGTGATAAAAGTCCTTAAGCCATAGGTGTGATGAAAGCTTCGCACGAGCATATCGCTTGAAGCTTTAGAGGCTGCATAGGGCGAGTTTGGCGCATACGGGCTAGATTCACTAAAAAGCCCGCTGCTGCCTAGTGAGCCATACACTTCATCGGTGCTGATATGATGAAAAATCCCAAATGGTGTCTTATGCTTTAGCCCCGTATCTAGCCAAGATTCTTTAGCTACCTCTAAGAGTGTGAATGTGCCTAGGATATTTGTTTGGATAAAGGATTTTGGAGATTTTATGGAATTATCGACATGGGATTGCGCAGCGAAGTGAATCACAGAATCTATCTTATGAGATTCAAATATCTGCCTTAGCAGCGTTTTATCGCAAATATCGCCTTGGATAAAGGTGTAGTTTGCCCTCTCTCGCACGGCTTTTAGATTCTCTAAATTCCCCGCGTATGTCAGCTTGTCGAGATTGATGATGGTGTAATGTGGGTATTTGTCCATAAAAAACTCTATAAAATTGCTGCCGATAAAGCCAGCTCCCCCTGTGATGAGTATGTTTCTCATTGTTGGGCTACCTGCAAAAGATATTGTCCATATTGGTTTTTGCTCATTTGTTCTCCTAGTTGTATAAGTTGTTGGTGCGAGATAAAGCGCATTTTGTAGGCTATCTCTTCAAGACAAGCGATTTTTAGCCCTTGGCGTTTTTCGATAATCTCGATGAAGTTCCCAGCTTCTAAAAGGCTTTGGTGTGTGCCGGTATCAAGCCACGCATACCCTCTGCCGAGTATCTCTGCATTGAGACGCTTTTCTTGTAGGTAGAGTTGGTTTATGGAAGTGATTTCTAGCTCGCCGCGATGAGAGGGAGAGATTTGCGTGGCTTTTGTGAGCACATCATTTGGGTAAAAATACAAGCCAATTGCCGCATAATGGCTCTTTGGCTCATTTGGCTTTTCCTCGATAGATACCACCTCAAAGCCCTCGCTTGATTTGGCAAACTCTATCACGCCATAGTGTTGTGGATTTTGCACATAGTAGCCAAATATCATCGCCTTTTTGGTTTGTGCGACATTTTGCGCACTTTGGCGCAGGATTCTTGTCAAACCCTCTCCATAGATGAGGTTATCACCTAAGATAAGGCACACATCATCATCGCCCACAAATTCTTTGCCTATCACAAACGCTTCAGCCAAGCCATTTGGCCGCTCCTGAATAGCGTAGTGAATCTCTAGCCCCAAATGCGCCCCATCGCCAAACATCTCCTCAAATCGTGGCAAGTCTTTAGGAGTGGAGATGATGAGAATCTCCCTAATATTGCCTAGCATAAGCACCGATAGGGGATAATAAATCATAGGTTTGTCGTATATGGGCAAGAGTTGCTTGACAATGCTCTGTGTCAGAGGCAAAAGCCTGCTTCCACTTCCCCCAGCTAGGATAATTCCTTTCATTGTTTGCTCCTTTGGGATTTACTAGATTCTGTATGAGTGTGCGTAGGCATTGAGCGTGCTTGCCACATAGGCGATTTCTTCTTTAGTGTGAAAAAGTGCTATGGGGAGGCTTAGCGTCGTGGCGTGGATTTCCTCGCTAATGGGATAAAATCCAGACAGATACTCCCTCATACCCTCTTGCTTATGCGGAGGTAATGGATAGTGAATCTCACTCTGTATCCCCGCTGCTTGCAGGTAGGCTTTTAGCTCATCGCGCTTGGGGTGGCGGATATTAAAGATATGATACACATCAAAATACCGCTCCTCCACTTTGGGGCATATAAACGCCCTCGTATCAAGCTCTTTTAGGTAGATATTTGCTAGTGCTCTTTTGTGTTGTGTGATTTGTGGTAGGTAGGCAAGCTTTTTGCGCAAAAAATAGGCTTGAATCTCATCAAGCCTAGAGTTGTAGCCGCAATATTTGTTGATATATTTGGTATGTGAGCCGTAGTTTCGCAGGGCATTAAGCTTGTCATAGAGGTTTGTGTCATTTGTCGTGATAGCCCCCGCATCGCCGAGTGCCCCTAGATTTTTTGTGGGATAAAAGCTAAAGCACCCTATCCCAAAGCTCCCTACACTTTTGCCATCAAACTTCGCTCCATGGGCTTGCGCGCAGTCCTCAATAAGGTGCAGGCCATACTCCTCACACAACGCCGTGAGTGAATCCATCTCGCACGCTTTGCCATAGAGATGAACCACTAGCATGGCCTTTGTTTTGGAGGTTATGTGCTGCTTGATATGGCGCGGATTGATATTGTAGGTTTGTATGTCTGGCTCTATCAGCACGGGCTTTAAGCCATTTCGTATAATCGCGATGATAGTGGCGATATAGGTGTTTGAGGGCACGAGCACTTCACTACCCTTTGGCAAATCTAGTGCGTCTAGGGCGAGGATAAGCGCATCAAGCCCAGAGGCCACACCCACACAATGCGCAACGCCCACAAACTCGGCAAACTCCTGCTCAAATTCCCGCACATTTTCGCCAAGCACAAACCAGCCTTTTTCTAAAAAGGCTCGGAAGTCTTTTTGATAGCTCTCAAAAAAGGCTTGATTGCTTTTTGCAAGGTTTTCGTATTCTATTATTTTGTTGCAATTTGTCTCCGACAAATTGCAATCGCTCGTGGGGAGTAAATCCCCACTCACTCCGTTGTGTGCAAATACCCCGCTTTTTATAGAATCTAAAGATTGTTTAGATTCTATAAAGTCGCTCTTAGTTGTGCTAGATTCTGTAATTTTATCCATTTGGAACCTCCGTGATATAGTCGTTTGCGTCATATGTCTCTGAGGCGAGTGCCAAAAGCGTGGCGTTTTTAGAAAACTTTTGCATAGTGTGATAATCGCTTGGCTCTAGGATTAGGCACTTTGTTGGATTATCAAGTGTGTAGGTTTGTGTGCTTTGCTTGGTTGTAATCGTGATTTCACACGAGCCACCAAGGCAGATTAAGCAAAGCTTTGTCTTATGATGAGCATGCCCACCGCGAGAGCCCAGCACATCATAGATATAAAACACGCGCTTAATCACAAAGCCTATTTCGCGCTCAAGCACGCTTAAGCTCCCACGCCTATCGGTAATGGTTTTTGCAGTGATGAGTTTTGCCATTTACACCTCGCTTTTAAAATATGTGAGTTTAAAGACATTGTAGCTGCCACGCAGTTTGCGCCTACAATACCTTATGGGGCTTTTCCAGCTTTTTGCTCGTGGCTTTCTTGCGTCAAAATTGTGTGGCATATATTGCGCTCTTAGTGTGAGTAGCTGCGTGATATAGGGCTTGTAGATATCGCTAATCGTGAGCTTTGGCAATTTGTAGTTTCCTAGATCCACACAATCTTTATCAACAAAACTTAGATTGTGAAAATGATAAAAAATAGGGCGCAAAGTGGGGAATTGCTGAACATTCCAAGGCGCGATCCCACAGCGCGCATTTTGCAGGACATACACGCCTTCAAAACGCGTAGTCCAATCATCGAGATATTTTTGATCGCCAAATTTATTATCCTCAAAGCGCGCAAAGCACCACTCAATACATTTTTGTCGCCACCACAGCAGGGCTTTGAGCCCATTTGTATCGGCTTTGAAGCTCATAAACTGCACGCAGTAGATTCCGCTTGTCGCGCTCTGATCGTATTGCGGAGTGTAGTTGTGCTTGGTAAGTGAGATAGAGCTATTGCCCATTTCATCAATGAGTATGTTTGGATTGTCAAAAAAGTAGAGATCTGCATCGACATAGGTGCAAGAGGACAGGCTAAAATGCGTGATGCAATAATGTATGAGTGCTGGCGTGCATGTCCAGCAGTATTCCCCTAGGCTTCGCGTTGGCTTGCACGCAAGTAGCTCCTTATCTTCAAATGAATCTAGGGTAATAAGGATTGTATGAGGGATTTTGCGCTGCTCTAGGATTTGGTAGGTAGTATCATCAAAGCATAGGACATAGATTTGATAATCCGTAGCGTATTTGGCGAGGCTCTCTAGCATAGCGATACCTCGTGTGAGGTAGTTGGTGTTGAAGAGGGTGCAGTAGTGATACATCACGCCACCTCACAATCTAGGACTAGACATTCAGCTTTTCGCGACAAATGCGGGAGCGGCGAAAAAGTGCTTCGGTCATTACCGCCTAGGTAACTCCCTCGCACTTTTTCTTGCAACCCACATTTTTCATCGAAAATCTTAGAATGTCTTGAATCAAGTCTTGCTAAGATTCTATGATATGGAAGATTTTGGAATGGACTTAGATTTAGGTTTGCGAGTTTGGATTCTAAGTTAGCATTAAATTTTATGCTTGGCTTGCCAAAAATTCTAGTATCTTGTGCAAGATTTAAATGCTTTTCAAGGCGAGGCGAAGGGAGCTTACTAGGCGTAAGTGAGCGAGCCGAGCCGCAGAAATCATTTAAAGATTGTGCAAGAGACGAATTTTTAGAATTTAGTTTCTGTGCTGCCCCCCCCCCTATTAGAAGTATAGATTCACTAACCTCGCTAGCGAGCGTAGATTCTATAACGCGTATAACTGCCTGTGGGCTGATGTGGTTTATATCAAGCCGACTTGCTTTTTGCAAAAAATTAGAGATGATGCCATAAGCGGCTAGGTTTTTGTCGATAGTGGGGTGGTATATGCCATAGTATTTACCCCCTATCCCTTGTGGGTAGGGGGTAAATCTATACAGATGATTGCCATTAGACACGACATAAATGCTTATGTCGTGTCTAATGGCACACGCAATATGCACACAAGATGTTTCATTGCTTAGGAGATGATTGCCATTATACACGACTCGCGCTAGCGCGCTAAGAGAGGTGCTAGCGCACAGACTAAGGGCTTTGGTATCAAGCCCTTTTTGTCGAGCGGTTTGCGTGAGATTGTGCGCGAGCCTCTCCCCGCCCTCATAGTCCTCCTTGCCTCCACAAATCACTACACTAAAGCCATTTTCCATATGCCACACTCCCACTTCATAAAAATGCTCCAAGCTCCATTTGCGCGCCTGTGTGCTCGCCCCGATAAAAAACACCACATAGCGCGCAGGCAGCTCAAACTCGCGTGTATCGCTATAGGGCAGCGTGAGCGCATAGGGCGGCAGCGGCGCGGTGGGCAGGAGCGCGCGGATAAACTCGGCGTTGCGATAAAACTCAAAGAGTATCTTGGGGCTTACGGGCAGAAGCCTATGGTATGAGCTATCAAAGTGCGCTTTGAAGCTCGCAGGGAGATTGCTGCTATCGCCTATGGAGGCGATTTTTGTCTGTGCGTGGAGGAAGCGCGCGAGGGACTCGCTAAGATAATCGCGGCTAAAGATGGGGTTGATGAGCACCTCAAAGCTAAAGCTGCGTAAATAGCGCAGAATCTTAAAGCGATAGATTGGGTTTTTTTGGAATTTTTTCACACAAATGGGGATAAACTCTCGGATATAAGGGCTGTCAAACTCTAGTGCGAGCTCGGCATACGCGGCATTGCCAATGAGTGTGATGGCTCCATAATGCGCGGCAAAGACGGGCAGGAAATTGCGAAAGAGCAGGTAGTCGCCTATCGCGTCGGTGCGGATGATGGCGAGCTCTCGCTTTTTGGTTGGGCGCACAGAGAGTTTCGCGCTAGATTCTATGCAGGCATAGGCAAAATACTTGCAAGCCCTCACTGCGCGCTTTAGCAGCGACACTTCTAGGCTTCCTGCAAAATAGGGAATCTGCGCGGCTTGCGCCTCTTTGGCTTGGGTAGAATCTGGGAGGTAGATGAAATCGTAGCGTTGCGTGGGCGTATGAGCGCGTATCTGTGGGAATTGCTCAAAGCTATGGGGGCTAAAGAGCGCAAAAGATTCTCGCGCGCCTTGTGTGGTGGGCGCACTTTGTGTATCGGGCGTGGCGGGCGTATTAGGTGTGTTTTGTGGAGCGGGCGTGCTTGGCGTATCTTGCGTGGCGTATTGGAGCTTTTCTAGCAGTGCCTCTATATCGTGAGCGCGGCAGCGATTGCCTAGGAGAATCTTAAGCATAGCGCACGCCCTCTGCTATGGTGTAACAAAGGCTATGCTTGCGGGGGCTTAGGGCATAGCTTGCCACCCCTTTAGCTCGTATAGAGACAATCACAGAATCTACGCACTTGGATTGTGTAGATTCTGTGGTGTGAGATTTTCTAATCCTGCTATTGTGAATCTTAGCAAGGAGCGCGGATATAAGGCGATAGCCTACTCTTGCACTAGCCCCCCCTATTAGAGATTTATACACATTTAGGGTTTGGCTAGCACTCTTATCCCAGCTAAAATTTTGGAGCGCGCTCTGGGCTTTGAGCACGAGGGCTTGGTTGGCGATGAGGGATTCTAAGCACTGGGCTATAGAATCTATTGATCGCGGATCAAAATACAGCGCGCAATCCCCTGCCACCTCTCTAAAAACCGCGATATCACTCAGAGCCACGGGGCAGTGCGCATAAAAACTCTCGAGTATGGGGATACCAAAACCCTCATAGAGCGAGGGGAATGCAAAGCATAGGGTGCGATTATAGAGTGTGTAGAGCTCATCATCTCTAGCTTGTAGGCTCTGTGCGCGCCCAGCTAGCCCTAGAGATTCTAAAAATCCTCGCTCCTTGGGGCTAAATGGCTTGCCCACACACAGGAGCGTGAGCTCGGCGTGGCGTGGCGCGAGAGTGGCAAACGCACGCGCGAAGGTAGCGAAGTTTTTGTATCCCTCGCGCGCTCCTACAAACAAAACATACCGCTTGGGCAAATTAAGCACTTTGCGCCCCTCTTGGAGGCTATGTCCGTGGTGAATCACGCGGATTTTGCGCTCATCTATCCCAAAATAGCGCATAAGGTCGCATTTGGTCTGGTGTGAGATAGCAATAAGCACATCAGAGACTTCACACAGGTGGCGTTTGAGCGCGCTATCCTTGCTATTTTTGGGGAAAAACTCGCCCGCATAAATCTCGTGAATCATATCGTGGATTGTGGTTACTAGCAGCGTGTTTTTGGGCTTTGTGAGTGCTTTGTAGTAGCTTGGGTGGTAGATATCAAAGTGCTTGTATGCGCGCAGGATTCTCTCATAGGATTCATTAAGCGCGTAGATGAGGCGAGTTTTGCCACAGAAATGCTTTGTGTGCTTGTGGGTGTTTAGGTAGAGATTCTCGCTATATAGGGTGGGTATGAGGGCGCGGGGATTGCGAGCGCAGAGCTCATAGACATAGCGCGAGATGCCGCCGACATATTGCGTGGAAAAAATATCGTGAGAGTAGAGCACACTAGGCAGCATAGGCGACCTCGCGTGCAAATATCGGAGCGTGCGATGCGCAGCAGTGATGCGCTACGCGTTTATCTCCTGCCCCCCCCCCTAATTGCGTTTTATAAAGATTCTTTAAAAGAGATTCTAGGGAGTGGATATTTTGAAAATACGGCGCGTAATGCCTGATATCGCCTAGTGGGAGATCCCACCATTGCAGTGCTTGCAGGGCTTTAATCTGTTCTTTTGTGAATCTAAAGCCAATGAGCCTCGCAGGAGTGCCCCCATAGATTCCATAAGCAAGCAAGTCTTTGGTAACGACACTTCCCGCGCCCACAATCGCGCCATTGCCAATGTGTATGCCGTCTTTGATAATGCTGCCTTGCCCTATCCACACATCATTGCCTATGTGGATATGTGCGTGCTCTTTGAAGAGGTTTTCTCGCACAAAGCTCACGCCTGCCTGCTTGGCGGTGGAGTAAAAGGCTGGGTGCGTGGAGACAAAGCCCTTGCTAGGGTGCATACCAAGCCCTATGTGACAATCTGGAGCGATAGAGCAAAATTTGCCAATCGTGGCGTTGGCAATGCGTGTGTGAGCGCCTATGTAGCTAAAATCCCCGATTGTCACATTGTGCAGGGTGGCATTAGGATAAATATGTGTGTATTGCCCAAAGCGGCATTTGGAGTGAGCGACATTTTCATAAATCCTTGTGTGATTGCGCGCAAAAAATGCCTTGAGTGTGCGTGCGATATATCGTGAGAGAGGATTTTTATACAATGCTTGGAGATTGTGTAGGGCGTTTAGGGAAAAGGCATTTTGGAATCTGCGCTTTATTTTATCGCACAAACGCGTGGCATAGAACTCCTTGTAGGCTTGCTTGGTAAGCTCTAGGGCTTGGGCATTTTCGCAGATAGATTCGGGATAGGCGATGGTAGTTTTGTTATTGAGCAACGCGGTGCTAAAGAAAGATTCTTGTGATTTGGTGCAATGCACTCCAGAATCATCAAAGCCGATATTGCGCACATATGAGATACTAGGGCAGAGGGCTAGGGCTTTGTGTTTGAACGCCGTGGCGTAGTTGAAGACAAACCAAGTGTCGATTTTGCCTTTGGCATTGAGCGTGATTTGGGCAAAATAATCTATGGTATCATCGAGGTTAAACGCTCTTTTTTCTTTTTTGCTAAAGTTTTTTAAGAAATACATAGGATCTTTTTTGTAGTGCTGCCATCTATCGCGCCAAGTGCCCCAACCCCAGCAGTTTATCTCTCTGCTAAAAAAGCTCTCTCCTAGCTTTGGATAATCCAGCGGCAATGCCCAAGCGTTGATACTCCATACTTTAGATTCACACTCATAGCGCGTTAGAGAGGCATTCATATAGTCCAAAAACGCGGGGCTTGTGAAAATATCATCTTCTAAAATAATGGCTTTTGTGTGGTGGGCAAAAATCTCGCTAAGCCCCTCTATGATATTGCGCGAGAGTCCGTAATTGTGCGGGCGTATGATGAGGTGTGTGCGCCTAAAATCGCGTGAGTGTGCGCTAAATGCCATAAGGTAGCGTTTAAGGATTTTATGAGGTTTTTGAAAATCTTTTGGTGAATCTAGAAAAATATAAAGCTCGCTGTTGTGAGCAAGGAAGTTGCGTTTGAGCGCATCTAGGGTTATTTTGGTATGCCTAGGGCGATTGTAAGCAAAAAGGAGAATGGGAGCTAGATTATGCGGCATCTCTAGCTCCTTGTGCGGAGTAGGCACAAAGCAGGGAAGTGGTGGTAGAAAAACTAAAGGATATTAGAGATTCTTGCTTCTCTCTAGCCCCCCCCCCTATTAGAAGTTTATAAGATTGTATGTATTGCTCTGCTATGAGATGATGGGCAAATCTCTGTGTAACGCTCGCTCTAGCGTTGCGGGCGAGCGTGGCGTAAGAGTCTGAATCTAGTCCCAAAACCCACTTAATCCCGCGTGCGAGATCGGCACTATCATTGGGCTTAGCGAGGTAGCCATTGTATTTATGGGTGAGCATATCGCCATTGCCCCCGATGTCAAAGGCTACCACGGGCGTGCCACAGGAGAGAGACTCCATAATGGCATTGCTGAGGTTTTCGGCAAGGGAGGGCGTTATGAAAGCATTGCAGGCGTTGTAGGCGAGGTTTAGCGTGGCATCATCATACAGCATTCCTAAGAAATGCGCCTCTATCCCAGCGATTTCTTGCTGCTTGGCGGATTTGCCAAATACGATGATTTTGGTTTGGGCTTTGAGCGAGGAGGGGAGCATAGAGAGGGCTTGCTCGAGCTGGGAGAAGCCCTTGCGCTCTATGGCATCGCCCCCAATCGCCCCAAACCCAATAACATAATAGGAATGAGTAGCAAAGAGCAGCTTGGCTAAGTGTGCGTGTGCTGCCCCCCCCCCCTAATAGCCTTTCATAGGCTTTTGTGTAGTCTCTAGCGACTTTGCTGCTCTCAAACCTATCCACGACGCTTGCGCGGGCGTTTTGGGCGATCGTGGCGTATTTTTGTGAATCTAGTCCCAAAACCCACTCTATGCCCTCTCGCAAATCGTTGGTGTCAAAGGCTTTGGCGAGGTAGCCATTGTGCTTGTGCGTGATGATGTCTTTGAGCCCCGTGGTGTCAAACGCCACTACCGGCGTGCCACACGCAAGCGATTCGCTAGCGGTTTGCCCAAAAGACTCGGCGTGGCTAGGCACGACCATCACATCACACGCGCTATATACGAGGCGCAAGGACATATCATCGTGCAAAAATCCTAGGAAATGCGTCTGTATCCCCGCGATTTGCTCGCCCTCACTCGCGCCAAAGACAAGCAAAAGCAGGGATTGCTTATCAGGCATAGAATCTAGCGCAGCCCTCAGCTCCTCATAGCCCTTGCGCGGCACGGAGGTGGCACCTATCGCGCCAAAGGCGATGAGCTTTTTTGGCTTGTGCAGGCGCAGCAGCTCGCGCGCAAGGGGCTTTGAGAATGGCGCATAAATCTCTGTATCGATGGGATTTGGGAGATTGATAATGGGCTTATCTCCCAAAAGCGCGCTTTGTTTGGCACAATTGGCAATCCAGCGACTAAGCCCATTAATCGTAAGGTTGTGGATTTGTTTATACGCGTTTTGCTTATGCTTAAAGGTAAAAAAACTAATATCATAGGGAATCTTGGCGTGCAGGAGCGGGCAATTTTTGCAACCGACGCTAACCCCTACACAGGCGGCTGCCACGTAGTGGCAGCCGCCTGTGTAGGGGTTAGCGTCGTGCAAGCTCCAAAGCATAGGAATACCTAGCTTTGAGAGAGCGAGCAAATCGCTAGCATTGATAAAGCCAGATTCTATCCAGTGGAGGTGGATAATATCGGGTTTGAGGCGCGCGATGGTTTTGAGTAGCAGTCTATTGCGCGGAGGGAAAAGCGCGAGGTTTGGCGAAAAGATGTCTTTGTGCCGCTTGGGGTAGAGCATAAGGGGCAGCGTGCTAAGGGCTGGGCGGAGCTTTTCTATAATCTTTTGGAATTTGCTTTTGGCTAGGCGGATAGTTTGCGCGCCATCGCCCTTTTTGCTTTGCACGAGCAGGAGAGAATCTATGCCGTTTTTGAGCAGGGCGGTGTGGAGGCGCGTGCAGGCTCTGCCTGCGCCGCCATCGTCGATTGCGCTGAGGTGTAGGAATCGCATCGCTCTCCTTTTGTGAAAAATAATTAGGACATTCAGCTTTTGGCGATAAATCGTTGATTCTGCGCTCGGTGCTCGGTCACTACCGCTTAAGGTAGCTCCCTTCGCCCCTCGCTTGAAAACAACGATTTCTCATCCAAAATCTTAGAATGCCCGGGCAAGCCAAGTGCAGAATCTAAAGCCAAGTTCAGAATCTGCCATTTCATAGAATCTCATCAAGGCTTTGCCCCAATAAAATATGTAGCGCGTCAGCGCATACCGACACTCGCCCTTGTCGTGTGTGGTAAAGCGTAAGCTTCTTTAGAAAAATGCGTTAAGAAAATGCAGGAGTGCATTTTTAGCATTTTTGCCTAGACAAGGAAAAAGCGAGGCTCTCCCGCCAAAAGATATACTTTGTGGCTGCCGAAAAAGCGGCGGCTTTTTCGGGGCTTTGAGAGTGCGGGGAGGGGATAACACCCCTTTTTGCGAAAAAACACGAGATTCTAAAAAATTAGAAAGTATTCGTGAGAATGCAATTCTAAGGAATACAGAATCTAAAACTTTCAGATTCTAAACTTGCTTGCGAATCTTGCACTTGGTTTGCCTTAGTTCTAAAGCGCGGAATTATAGACTAATTTTCCTTAACCTATCCCTAGCGACGCAACAACATACCCCACAAACGCACATATATACGCCACAACACTCGTAAAAACAAAAAGCAGTGCGCTATATCGCCAGCCCCCAGCTTCTTTGGTAAAAATGATTGTGGCAGCAAGGCAGGGATTATAAAACATCACAAACAAAATAAAGGCAATCGCGGTGGGGAAGCTCACACTCGCCCTAATGGCTTCTTGCAAGCTCGCGCTACTCTCATCAAGCCCCTCGCCCAAGGCATACAGCACGCCCATAGAGGACACCACCACTTCCTTTGCTGCCAAGCCATTGAGTAGGCTGATACATAGCCGCCAATCAAACTCCATAGGCGCAAAGATAGGAGTCATCGCCTCGCCGACACGCCCTAGGAAACTCTGCTCTAGGAGCTTAGATTCTAGCTCTAGGCTAAGGGCGTCTTTGCTCTCTTGTGAATGCGCAAGGGCGATTTGTGCCTCATAGTTTTGCGTGAGCGCGTCGTTTTTGGGATAATTCGTCCCAAACCAAATAAGCATAGAGGCTAGCAGGATAAAGCCCCCCGCCTTTTTGACATACATTTTTGCTTTATTTAGCACACTTAAAAGTACGAGATTGAGGCTTGGGAGGCGGTATTTGGGGATTTCTAGCACAAATGGCTCGCTTTTGCCCCTAAAGACGCTAAGGCGCAGGAGCTTGGCACTCACCAGTGCCATAACCGCTCCTAGGATATAAATCCCAAAGAGCACGCTGCCTGCGACCTCCGCGCTAAAAAATATCCCCACAAAAAGCGTGTAAATAGGCAGTCTCGCGCTGCAACTCATAAAGTTGATGATAAAGAGCGTTAGGAGCTTGTCTATGGGGTTTTGTAGCGTGCGAGTAGCCATAAATGCCGGGACAGAGCAGCCAAATCCGCTCACAAGGGGGATAAAGCTCTTGCCGTGCAGCCCAAAATGCCGCAAGATTCCATCAAGCAGATACGCCACGCGCGCCATATAGCCCGTGCTCTCTAAAAGCACGATTCCTAAAAAAAGTATGAGGATATGGGGCAAAAAGCTTAGCACCGCGCCCACACCCGCGATAATCCCATCGCCCAGCAGCGAGCCAAGCTCGGGGTAGGGGATATGCTCTTTGAGCGTCTGCGCGAGGGAGTCCATACTAGATTCTATCCATTCTTTTGGGTATTCCCCGAGCGTGAAAGTCGTCTGAAAGAGACACCACATAGAGGCGAGAAAAATAGGCAGCCCTAGGAATTTGTGAAGCAGGATAGAATCTAGCTTGCGCGTGAGGCTTGAGGCGGCTTTGGGGCGTGAGGTGGTGCAGAGTTTGGCTAGATTTATGGCTTGTGTGCTAAGGGCGTGTGAATCTTGTGAATCTCGCTCATCGTGTGCGGAGCTAGTGCGCGCATTTTGGATTAAGGGCGCGATAAACTTGCGCGGGCGGAAGTTTGGGGGCGTGGGTGAGGGCATATGCGGGGCACTAAGGCTCACGCGTTTGCGCTCATAGGTGCGCATAATGCCCTCCAAAAGCGCGGGGATATTGTGCTTAGCTTTGGCACTAAGTGGGATACACTCCACGCCGAGATTTTTGGCTAGGAGCTCTGAATCTATACTGAGATTTTCCCTCTGAGCCTCATCGCTCATATTGAGGGCTAGGAGAAGGTGTGGCGTGAGGGAGAGGAGCTGGAGGCTTAGGGCGAGATTGCGCGCGAGATTGGTAGAATCTAGCACATTGACGATGATATCGTATTGGCTATGGTGCAAAAAATTTGTCGTGATGGATTCTTCAAGCGAGTATTGGCTGAGGCTATAAAGTCCGGGCAAATCGATAAAATGCAGGGTGTAGCCCTTGTATTGCAGAGTGGTTTGGGTTTTTTCGATCGTTACTCCGCTGAAATTGCCCACTTTGAGATTTGCGCCCGATATGGCGTTAATAAGCGAGCTTTTGCCCACATTTGGCTGTCCTACAAGCGCGATAGTGATTGTTTGCATACGCTTCCTTTGGGGTTAAAATGTCGGTGTGATTATAGCGGCACAAGGCTAATATAGGAATTATTATTGCTTTGAGTAACGATTTGTCTTAAGCTAAGTCGTGCAAAAATACCCTATAATTTTGGCAAGGATTTTGCTTTGAGTTAAGTTCTATTTAGGCATTGTATTTTTGCTTTGCTAATACGCAGGCTAAGGAGCGAGTTTCTAGGCACAATCTAGATAGATTTATAGAATCTATACAAACGCCAAATCACCTCGATGATGTGGCGACACTGAGATTGTTAGAATCTTGCTCTAGATTCTGTGTGTTGGCGTAGCGGAGGGAATGGGCTTGCCCTAAGTCCCAATACAACAACAAAAAGGGGGAGTAGTGATGAAAACACAGATTTTGAGTATCCTTTGGCTTTTGTGCAGTATTTGTGTGATTATCCTTGGCGTGGCGTGCATTGTGTTCCCAGATGGGACGATGCGCACGCTTAGCTATTTTGCCGCACTTTTGATGTGTAGCGTGGGGATTGTGTCGATTTATTATTATTTTCAGAGCTTGTATAGACCGCGTTGGGTGCTCTTTGATGGGATTATCTCGATTGTCTTGGCACTCATCTTGCTCTTTGGCAACGAGCAGATAGGGGAGAATTTTATCCCGCTTGTGATTGCGTTTTGGGTGCTTTTTAAAGGCATAGTGTGGATTATCCTTGCTTTTAATATGCGCGCCTTTAGCCACAATGCCTTTAGCTCGGTAATGATACTTGGCGTGATTTGCGTGATTTTGGGGCTTGTGTTTGTGGCATTTCCTAAGATTTTGGCGTTTTTACTAAGCTTTGTCGTGGGGCTGACGCTTATCGTGTGCGGCGTGGTGAGCGTGGTGTTTTGGAAAAGCTTTAGAGGCTAGGGGTGGCTAGATGAGAGAGATTGTGCTCGTAGGGACGCGCCCTAGCAAGGAGGTAAAAAGCCTCATCGTGAGTGAGATTGTTTTTAAAGAGATTGAATCTAGCGTGCTAGAGGGCAGGGATAGCCTCATCTTTACTTCCCGCTATGCGATTGCTGCACTCGCACAATGTGCGCAAAATACCCAAAAGCTCGCACATTGGAGAGAGCTGCCAAGCTATGTGATAGGTGGGAGCTCTGCTAAGGAGCTGCAAAAACACGGCGCAAACATCGCATTTATCGGGAGCGATGCGCACGGGGCGAATTTCGCAAACGATCTTGTGAATCTCCTCGCGGGCAAGGCACCGCTCTATGTGCGCGCACAGCACATTGTCTCAAGGCTCAATGAACGCCTGCTCGAGGCGCAGATTAATCTCAAAGAATGTATCGCGTATGTCAATGAGCCCCTAAAGCTTGAAGCCTCGCTAAAGCCAAAAAGCAATAGTGTTTTGATTTTTACCGCACCTAGCTCGTTTGAGAGTTTCAAGCAAAATTTTGGTTGGGATGCGCACTATGTGGCAGTGGCTATTGGTATGAGCACTTTTAGCGCGTTTGATCCCGATATGGTGGCGTTTGTGAGCCCTGTGCAGAGTATTGATGGGTGCATAGAGCTCGCTAGGGATCTCGCTCAAAAAATGCCCTAGACTTTGTATTTTGGCGGCAGTCCGAGGATTTTTAGGGCTTTGTTGCGCAGTTTGTTTTTGTAATACCTCTTAGGATTATCGCCTCGGCGCAAAAGGCTTAGGTGCAGCTCTGCAAAGCCATTTTCCTCCCGCCTTAGGGCATCTTTAGCATTTTGTGAAAAGATAGAATCTAAAAACGCCATTAGCTTTGCCTCGTAATAAGTGTAGGGGTCAAAATCCCCCAAAAACAAGGGTTGTAGATACATCTCCTCGTAGCTTTTTGTGTCTGTGTCGATTCGTATCACTTCTTGGGCGAGATCGTGGAGTGTGGGGAAGTCGTGAGCGTTGATGAAGGCTTTTGGGTTTAGCGTGTAGTCGCGCAAATGCTCTGCAATATGTGGGATAGTGGTATTAATAGCCTCGCGCGCATTTTCACACGCATTTTTGGGTGCGCTTTTAGGCACATTCTCTGCTATGCCCCCCCCCCTTATAGGTTTTAGACATATTTTCTTGCCCACACCGCAGGGTTGGATCGCCCCAATATATCGGGATACAGCCGCAGGCATACGCGTCAAAGAGCTTTTCGGTGAGATATCCCGGGTAGCTTGCGTTTTCAAAGCAAATGTTAAACTTATACCCTTCTAGCCATTTGCGCTTTGAGATTCTATAATCGCCCTCATCGCCCCTATCGCCCACCACGCCGCCTATGTTGTTGTTCCACTGCCCGCCAGAATCCACTTGCTTATATTGGCTTAATATCTCAAAAAACCGCTCGCGCATCCAAGTGTATTTGTCGCTATGCCTTGCCATAAAGGCGCAAAACTTCTCGCGTTTGGGAGCAAAAGCCTGCAGTGCGCGCGTGCGGGAGTGCTCACAGAGGGTTTGCAAATGCGCAGAGGGCAAAAAATCCAGCGGCAGGCGCAAATGCCTATCGCCAAAATCTATGTGATCAAAGTCGATACTATAATCCGCCACTCGCCAATCCGCCCTGACATTCTCGCCAGTGAAAAATATCCGCACACAATCATAGCGCAAATGCGCATAGCCAAAAGGTCCATAGAGTAAAAAGTCGGGATTTTCGCTATAGCGCACATCGTATTTGCGCGATAGGAGTTGTATAAACACATTTTCATAAAAATTCTCCTGCGTATCGGGCACCCACCAATCCACGACGCGCATACTAATGCTTGGTTTCATTGATCGCTCCTTAAATTTTCTTCGCGCTTAAAAAGCAAGCTTCATACCTAGATTCACCGCTGTGGTGTGTGGGTAGTAGAGGTTTTTACCCCCGTGGGTGTTGAGGACATTGAGCAGTAGGGAGGCGTGCTCGCTCATACCAAATTCTAGCAAGACATTCACCTCATTGACACGATCATAGCCCCCCTGCACCCTGCCTAGCGCAGAATACGGATTGTGGAATCTCGTGCTGCCATACACGAGTGCGAGGGAGATTCTATCGATACTAAAATTTATCTTACCAAACCCCAGCGAGGCGTCGCTCCCCAGCAAAAACGCCCTTCCGCCCCACATAAAAAATGGGCTTATGTTGTTGCCGATGATATTGAGGCTGCCTATACCATTTGCGCCGCTCATAATGTAGCCCCCGCTTATCTCCAAGCCATTGCGCATAGTTTCTATAAAGTCCTTCACGCCCACAAACGCGCGCGCATCAAAGACTACTCCATTGCCCGCAGCACTGCCTACAAAACTATGTGCGCCCTCAAAGCTTGTGGTGAAGTTCGCGCTCGCGCCTAGGTAGGAGTTGGAGACTTCGTATTTGAGCCCAGCTTTGAATCCTGCGGCACTAAAGATGGAGGGCGTGAAAATCCCATAAGCCTTGAGGGAAAGCAGATGCTCAAAGGTGTATTGGATACTTGCATTGAGTAAGCCAAAGCCGCTATGGGGGTTTAGCGCATACATTCCTGTCATTTTGTTGTATTGCACATAGCCGCTTGATTTTGCCCAAAATGCCTCTATGAGCGTGTTTTGGAGGGATTTATTGCGCACATAGATTCCATCAATGAGGCGATCTGCCCACTCGCTTTTGGCAAAGATCCGCCCCGCACGCACGCTGGTGTCGCCATCGAAGTATTCTAAATACGACTGCCCGAGCATAGCGCGGTAGGCGGAGTAGAAGTCTTTGGACGCATCGCCTGTGGAGCCTGCGCGGTTTGGGGAGTTTATATCATCAAGCCATAGGGAGTTTTTGTCCGCTTCATACAATGCCTTTGCAGCGCGGAAGCTTATCATAAAACGCCAAGTTTTATAAAATCCCGAGCGGTAGGCTAAGCCTATGCTGCCCGCGACATACCCGCTATTGCTTAGATCGCTGCCCGCGTGCGCTGCCCCGCCCTTTATACTTGTGCTAGAGCCATAGAGCACCACATCGCCATTTGATATGCCATTTTTTAGCGCGTCATCGAGTGTGTCATACGCCCACGCACAGCCCGAGTAGGCTAGAGAGGCTAGGGCTAGAGAGTAGAGGGGTTTTTGTATCATCATAATCCTTAGAAGAGTTTGTTGGCTACAAATCGGATTGTAGCAAAAAAGCTAAACTTAAAGAGGAGCGCGGGCGCGCAGGAGTAGGGAAATGGGAGCGCGTGGGCGGGCTTGTGTAGAAATTGCCAAATATTTGCCTTAAGGGGCACAAAAGAGGGGTAGGCACGCACACAGCCGAGGCTTTGTGCTATACTCATTTTGTAGATTCTATAACGCCCTAGGAGGTAGCACAGATATGGAGATTTTCTTACCCCAAGATTCACTCATCACATCAAAGACGGATTTGCGCGGCAGGATCACCTATGGGAATGACGACTTTGCGCGCTTTAGCGGGTATAGTGAGAGGGAGTTTTTGTATAAGCCTCATAATCTCATTCGCCATCCCGATATGCCGCGCATAGCCTTTAGGCTGCTATGGGAGAGCATAGAGAGTGGGCGGGAGTTTTTTGCGTTTGTTAAAAATCTTAGCAAGCAGCAGCAGGCGTATTGGGTATTTGCCAATATCACGCCTTCATATAATAGCAGTGGGGAGATGATAGGCTACTACTCGGTGAGGCGCTGCCCCAGCAAGGAGGGCGTGAAAACCCTAGAGGGCGTGTATAAGCAGCTCCTAGAGGCAGAAAAGGAGGGCGGTATGGAGTCCTCGCTAAAAACGCTCCAAGAGATTTTGGCGCGCGTTGGTATGAGCTATGAGGGGTTGTGTGTGCATTTGCAGGAGCAGGGGAGAGTGAGTGGGTGGTATGGCTGTGTTTAGGGCATTGAGCTTTTGTGCAGGGAAAATGGCTCCTTGGGTAATCGTTGTGTAGATTTGGCGGGTTTGGGGATAGTCACTACCCTCTAGGTAGCTCCCACCCCCAAACCCGCCAAAAACTCCACAAGCACCACCGCAATGACTAATTTTTTTGTTTGCAATAGCGAGCTCACACAATCCACACCAAGCAGGGCAAAGCCACGCGCGGAATGTAAGGAAAATACAGAATCTAAGGAAAGATTAGAATCTAGCCCAATAGATTCAGAATCCAAAAAACTCACACAATCCACAAAAGGGAATCTACAAAATGCACAACTTACAAACTAAAACAAGTTTAGATTTAAAAGTATTTACAATATCAATAATAGTGCGTGCGATAGCGCAAGCCGAGCAGAATCTAAGGATTTAGATTCTGCCATTTTTGCGCGGCAAAAATCAAATCAATGTGGAGGTGCGATAGCACCAACCGCCCCTCGCCCTTGTCGTGTGTGGCAAAGCGTAAGCTTCTTTAGAAAAATCAGGAAAAAGGTGGCAGCAGTGCCACCGCTGATTTTTCTAAAGAAGCTTCGTTTTGCCTAGACAAGGAAAGAGCGAGGCACTCCCGCCAAAAGATATGCTTTGTGGCTGCGCAAAAAGAGCCAACGGGTTGCAAGCAAAGCGCAGCAAAAACAGCGGCGGCTTTTTCGGGGCTTTGAGAGTGCGGGGAGGGGATAACACCCCTTTTTGCGAAAAAACAAAGCAATACACAGAATCTAGAAAGTATCCGTAAGGGAGAGAGTCTAAGAAACAGAGAAACTACAGAATCTAGCGTGGATTCAAAGACGATTACAGAATCTAGTTACATAGATTCTAAAACACACGCAGAATCTAAAGAGATTCTAAGAAGTGAGTAAAGACAGAATCTATCAATCAAAGAATCTGCAGAATCTAAAATGGATTCAGAATCCAACCCACGAGCAGACGAGGGGTGGTTGGTGCTAGCGCACCTACATATTGATGTGATTTTTGCTCTGCATTAATGGCAGAATCTAAGGACTTAGATTCTGCTTAGGCCTCGTGCTACCGCACGCACTATTTGTATTTGGCAAAGCCTCGCACAAGTTTTTTGAAGTAGTGGATTGTGTGAGTTGCTTAGATTCATAAGCAATCATAGAATCTAAAGAGATTCTAAACAACGCACAAAGACAGAATCTAAATGGCACAAAGCCCGCGCAATCCACGGCACAGAATCTAAGCGATACACAATCCGCACAATCCCTTGATTCACAAGCACAAAGCCAAGAGTGAAAACAAGGCAGATTCTATCCGTGCTTTAGGCATTGCCCTATGTGCTCGCTAATGCCTTAATCTCATAGCTAAAGACATCGGGGCTTGGGCTATGTGTGGCGCTTGCGGTGATTTTGTTCCAAAATCTATATTGCAGCTTGTAGAGCTTTAAAAACACTTTGCGCACGAGTTTTTTGAGCCTGCTAGAGCCCGCAAGCGCGTCCTTGTCGATGATAATTACATCGCTAAAACCAGCCATTTTGAGCGCGTAGATGAGGCTCCCTGCGGTAAAAAGCGTGGTGTGGGTGAAGTCCTCATACGCCCAGTAGCACCCAGTGTGGCTTTGGGCGTTTGGCACAGCAATGAAAAGCTTGCCACCTTGGGCGAGGCAGTGCTCCCTAAAGTGCGCAAGGATAGGGATTATAGAATCTTTTGGGAGATGCTCAAGGCAGTGGGTGGTGATGATGAGATCAAATTTTTGCGCGGGGAAAAACTCAAGGATATTCTCCACGACTTTAGATTCTATGCCTTGGGATTGGCAGTGTGCGATGGCTTTGGGGTTGATATCAATACCAAAGACATTTATCTCCTGCCCCCCCCCCCATTTAGAGGATTTCCATACAAAATGCTTGTTTTTTAGCGCATAGAGCGTCTGTCCAAACCCGCAGCCAAAGTCTAGCACCCGCGCCCCAAAATCTAAGCCCTCGACAACCTCCTCAAAATACGCAGGGAGCTTGTAGTCTGCATAAAACTCGCTTGCGACATTTCTTGCTTCAAAATATTCCATTGTTTCTCCTTTGTGATTGTTTTAGAATCTAGAAATTCGTCTCTTGTGCAATCTTTAAATGATTTCGGCGGCTCGGCTCGGTCACTACCGCTTAGGTAACTCCCTCGCACTTTTCCTTGCAACCCACATTTCTCATCTCAAATCCTAGAATGCCAAGAGGCAAGCCAATCACAGAATCTAAGACAGATTCAAAATCCATCAAAGGCTTAGATTCTAGATTCAGAAATTCAGAATCTAAGATATTTCAAAATCTGCCACTTTGTAGAATTCTGATTCAAGGCTTGCCGAAATTCTAGTATCTTGTGTAAGGTTTAAATGTTGTTTCGTTTCGCTAACGCTCACATCACTGCAAGCAGAAGCAAGGCGAGGCGAAGGGAGCTTACTAGGCGTAAGTGACCGAGCCAAGCCGCCGCACTCATTTAAAGATTGCACAAGAGACGAATTTCCTTCAGTGGGCAAAAAGTCGCGACCCAATGCGCACCACATTCGCCCCACACGCGATAGCAATCTCAAAATCCTCGCTCATACCCATTGAGAGCGTGCGAGCCCCAAAATCCTGCAGTGAGTCAAAGACTTCCTTTGCTAGGACAAAGCTCCTCTCCACCACTCTGTAATCCCCGCTATGCGCACCGATAGTCATCACACCCTCTAGCTTGATATTGGGGCATTGGCTAAGAATGGCGTGATAGAGCTCCGCAGCCTGCGCGGGTGGCACGCCGCTTTTGCTGGATTCAAAAGAAGTGTTGAGCTGGAGCAGGGCGCGCATAGTTTTGCCCTTAGATTCTAGGCGTTTTTGCAGCGCGAGGGCGAGCTTTAGCGAATCAAGCGAGTGCAGGAGTGCGGGGGCGAGCTCTATGAGCGCGTTTATCTTGTTTTCTTGCAGCGTGCCTATCATATGCCACTCTAGCGGGAGGGATTCTAGGGCTTGGGATTTGTGTTTGAGATCTTGGACTTTGTTCTCGCCAAACGCCCTCTGTCCGCACTCGTGCAATATCTGAATCTGCTCTGTCGTGGCGTATTTGCTCACAGCTAGCAGCGAGACGATATGGTGCGGGCTATATGCGAGGCGGGCGCGCTCGATTTTGCGTATGACTAGATCGAGGTTTTTGAGGTATGAGGTGCGCATCGCGACTTCCTTTGGGTGTGGATTGTGTTATGCAAAATTTGGGGGGAATTATAGGGGATTGAGCCTTAGACTTTGATTTTGTGGGCGCTTGAAGTATAATCCGCTACGCAAAAACCACAAGGAGGGCGTATGAAAATCTCTAAGTATTTTGCTTTGATACTCGCGCTAGTGGCGTGTGAGACGCTCTATGGGGCGCGCCCGATGAATACCGATGATGCGCGCGTAGTCGCGCCACAGAGCTGCCAGATAGAGAGCTGGGCGAAGTTTGGGGGCGGGAGTGAGTTTTGGGCGCTGCCTGCGTGCAATTTTTTGCTAGATACCGAGATGACAATCGGCGGCAACCTCACGCAGCAGGATTCTGTGGATTCTATAAATGGCGGGAACTCCGTGTATAAAGGCGCGGCGGTGTTTGCGCTCAAAAAAATCTTTAAGGACTTGGAGCGCGATGGCTTTAGCTATGGGCTTAGCGTGGGGAATGCGCGAATGGGGCGATTCCTGCGCTATAACGAGAGCTTTTATACCTACGCGCTGCTAAGCAAGGCGTTTTTTGATAATCAATTGTTTTTGCATACCAATCTGGGCTACAAAGCCGCGGGGCGGGAGCATCTCTACACTTTTGGCTTAGGGGTGGAATACGATATGAATGAGCGCATTTGGCTGATGGCGGAGGGCTTTAAGGAGCACTTTGTCCCCGCGCTCTATCAAGTGGGGATTAGAATCTGGCTCAAGCGCGATATGGTGCAGATAGACTGCACTTATGGCAATGCCTTTGCCCAACCCTTTGGGAGGAGTATGGCGTTTGGCTCGGTGGGGATACGGGTGCTGAGCGAAAAGCTATTTTGATAAGAGAGGGCGATGGAGCCCGCGCAAGTGCAGTAGATTTGCTCCTTGATAAGCGATAGGTTCTTTAAAAATACAGAATCTAGAGGGCACAGAGTCTAAGGCAAGTTCAGAATCTAAGAAAAGCTAAGATTTTGAAGCGATTATAGAATCTGCTATTTTATAAAATCTCATCAAGGCTTGCCCTTAGTGTGGTGTGGATTCTGTGGGCTTACCACTGCAAACAAAAAATTAGCGCAATCTATCAAATGATTACCCGCTCTGCTGATGTGAGCGCAGCGAAACGAAAAAGAGCCATTTTCGTGAGTTCAGAATCTATATAAATACTCTGCACACTCCTCCAGCGCCCGCCTCCTATGTGAAATCTCATTTTTAGATTCTATCTGTGCGAGAGTTTGGGCATAGCCATCGGGCACAAAGATCGGATCATACCCAAAGCCCCCATCGCCCTGCGGCGTGGTGATGACTTCACCCTCACACACACCTTGAAAGTTGCGATGTATCAAGCCACCTCCCAAATGCCCCATAAGGCAGACATTAGCCACAAATCGTGCGCGAGATACGCTAAGGTTGCGGGCTTGGAGCTCATACACCACGCGCGCGAGGTTGCGCGCATCAAGGGAGAGATTTGCCAAACGCGCTTGCCTCTCCTGCCAGCTATTGTCTCCAAACTCTATGAGGCTAAAGCGTGCGCTATATATTCCCGGCGCGCCGCCCAGCGCATCCACACATAGCCCGCTATCCTCGCTTAGCACGAGATACTCGCCCTCCCCGCGCGCTAGCAGCAGCGCATCATACACGGCTTTTGCCTTGATTGTAGCGTTTTGCTCAAAGCTTATGCCATTTTCCTCTATCTCAAAGGGGTTTAGAATCTCGCTAAGAGTGATAATCTCAATATGCGGCAGTGTCGCGGCAAAAATCGCTTTGATCTCAGTTTTTTTGTGTGGATTGGAAGTGGCGAGGATAAGCTGCATAAAAGTCCTTGTTGTGCAAATTTTGTGTAAGTAAAGAAGTTATGAAGTGGTGTCCCCGACGCGATTTGAACGCATGACCTCTCGATTAGGAATCGAACGCTCTATCCAGCTGAGCTACGGGGACAAATAAAGCGGGAATTTTACTTAGATTCTCGCCATAAATCAAGAAAACTTCATTTTTTTATGTTTTTTCTCCTATAATATTAGGGATATTTCTCAATGTAAAGGAGCATTATGTCGGTTAAAGTCGCTATCAATGGAACAGGACGCATTGGGCTATGCACAGCGCGTATCATCGGGAAAAGGGAGGATATAGAGCTCGTAGCACTCAACACTACCGCGCCTATTGATACCCTCGTGCATTTGCTACGCTACGACTCGGTGCATAGGGGCTATGAGGTGCAAAAGCTCGATGAGCACACAATCCAGATAGGCAAAGACAAAGTCGCAGTTCTTTCAGACAGAGATCCTGCCAAGCTAGATTTTAGCGCGCACGGCGCACAGGGCGTGATAGAATGCACGGGCAAATTCAACTCCCTGCAAGCCTCAAGTGCGCACCTAAGAGGCAGCGTGCAAAAAGTCATCATCTCCGCGCCAGCGGATGAGGCGCCAACCTTTGTCTATGGCGTCAATCACACGCAATACAAAGGCCAGAGCGTCATCTCAAACGCCTCCTGCACTACCAACTGCCTCGCCCCCATCGCCAAAGTCCTGCACGACGCTTATGGCGTGGAAAGCGCGCTGATGACGACTATCCATAGCTATACCAATGACCAAAATGTGCTCGATGTCAAGCACAAAGATATCCGCCGTGCGCGCGCCGCTGCGCTAAACATAATCCCCACGAGCTCGGGTGCTGCCAAAGCCGTGGGGCTCGTGATCCCCGAGCTTGCGGGGAGGTTTAATGGCTTTGCAGTGCGGGTGCCAACCCCAGATGTGAGCCTAGTGGATCTAAGCGTAAATCTAAGCAAAGCAGCGGGCAAAGACGCCATAAACGAGCTCTTTAGGCAAGTCCAGCACACAAGTATGAAGGGCATTATCTATGTCGATGAAGAAAAATGCGTCTCGAGTGACTTCATCGGATCGCCTTATAGCGCGATTTTCGTGCCCGATAAGACTTTGGTGATTGGCAAGAGTGCTAAAGTTTTGGCGTGGTATGACAACGAGATGGGCTACTCCGCGCGCCTTGTGGATATGAGCGTGTATGCCCTCACGCATTGATAGGCTGACAAAGGCAACCTATGCTAAGTTTTACACATTCCTTCAGTCATAGCGGCGATATCGAGCCACTCTTTGAATCCATCAAACAAGAGCGAGCCCAAGGCATAAGCGGCTATTATGAGCTGTCCTTTAGCAAAAAAGCGTTGCAAGATTCCCAAAACTATATCAAAAAGCACAAAGAGCTCATCGCCAAGCTAAAAAACCTCGTCATCATCGGTGTGGGCGGAAGCTCGCTGGGATTAAAAGCCCTAGATTCTATGCTGTGCTCCCTGCCCGAGCGCAACGCTATAAAATTGCGATTTTTGGAATGCACCGATGGCTTTGCCCTAAACAATGCGCTAAAAAAAGTCAAAACCAAAAACACGCTTTTTATCGTGATTTCTAAAAGCGGCAGCACGATAGAGACTTCCTCGCTCTTTAAGTATGTGCTAGAGAGATACGAGCTCCTAGCACCCAAGCACAAATCCCACCTGCTTGCCATCACTGATACCAACTCGCCGCTCCAAAAATGGTGCCAGAAGCAAAAAGTCGCCTTTGTCAATATCGATAGCAATGTGGGCGGGAGATTTTCGGTGCTAAGCAGCGTGGGAATCCTGCCCCTTATGCTGCTAGGTTATAAGGGCAAAGAGATTTTAGAGGGCGCGCGCGAGCTTGCCTTGAGGTTTTTTGAGCGCAAAGAGGATCATATCCTGCACAAAGCCCTCTATCTAGTCCAAAATCGCGAGCGTTGCCCCATAAATGTGCTGTTTTCCTACTCGAGCGTGTTTAGGGAGTTTAACGCGTGGTATGTGCAGCTGTGGGCGGAGAGCCTAGGCAAGCTCAATGCGCACAAGCAGCCTGTGGGGCTGACACCCATCGCGCTTGTGGGGAGTATCGATCAGCACTCGTTTTTGCAGCTCATCGTGCAAGGACCTCGGGATAAAAGCGTGACCTTCCTCTCGCTTGCTCCTAAGCACTATCCCAAGCCGCGCATTCCGCAAAAAAAGCTAGAGTTTTTAGAATCTAGTGATTTTGTCAATGGCGCGAGCTTCGCCACCCTGCTAGATAAGCAATGCCTAGCGACTATGCAAACCCTCCAAGCCCAAGAAGTCCCTACAGATTCTATCGTAGTGGATAGAGTCTCTGCATACAATGCCGGCGCGCTTGTGATGTATTATGAGCTTTTGACTTCGTGTGCGGGCTGCGCGCTAGAGATAAACACCTACGATCAGCCCGGCGTGGAGTTTGGCAAAGCACGCCTGCGGGATATGTTTTAGGGCATATTATTTAATGCAAGTTTTTGCTTTGGCAAAAACTTGTTGCCGCTCGTGCGGAATAAATCCGCCCTCACTCCGCTGCGCGTTCATACACTGCATTTTTAAGCGAGATTCTGTAGTTTTCTAGTGCCGCCGCGTCAGGAACGCCGCTTGGGCTAGCGCATTTTCTATAAACCCACCTTTTATTTAATACAAGTTTGTTTCACAAACTTGTTGCCGCTTGCGGAGAGTGAATCTCCGCTCGCTCCGGCTTACGCGTTCATACACGGCGTTTTTTAGCAAGCTTATAGAATCTCTTAGTGTAGCTGCGTCAGGAGCGCAATATTGGCGTTTGTATGGATTCTCTAAGCCAACGATTCTCTTAAAAACAAAGTTTCTTTAAAAATGCGTTACAGAATCTAAGCTTCTTTAGATTCTGTATTTGCCCCACATTCCGTGCTTGGCTTGCTAGAAATTCTAAGATTACTAAAGAAACTGCGGCTTTGCCTTGTTTTCTAAAGAAGCTTTGCTTTGCGTGCAAGCCAAATTTCTAAAATCAGTGAATCTAAAATTCCTCTCCAATACCCAACACAAGACACTTATCAAACCTCGGCAGCACACACAGCAGATAGATGAGCGTATCCGCCCCAAGCTCCTGCAAATCGCTCAGATACCGACTATCCACGCTAAAATACCTCACTCGCTCATCACCGCGCTCAAATCTCCCGCCTAGCCCCACGCCCCCAAGCTCGCTGTATTTGAGAAACGCGCTGATATACACGCGGCTTAGCACTAGCGCGCCTTGGAGTTTGGCTTTTTGCGCGCTATCTAGGGCATCATAGGCTTTGTGTCCGATGAGGATTCTACGGCGAAATCGCGCGTATTGCCCGTTTGCAGAGTTTGTCTCAAGCGTCTCATAAAAGGTTTGTAAAGAGGGAGTGAATCTTTGCAAAAAATACGCGCCGTCTTTGGGCTGGGAGTAGGGGGCGCTTGAGTTGCGCCCGTGCTCATCGCCCCCGCCATACTCATACTCGCGCTCCATCTTTTGGGGGCGGAGGTTGAGCACAGAATCTTCTTGGGGGTAGGCGTGCAGCGCGCAGCCAAGCACACCAAACACGCCCCAAAACAGGGCTTTTGTGATGAGTCTCACTCCTTTATCCGAAAAAAGCTGCTCCCACTCCCGCTAAAAAACCACCCGCGCCCAAGCTCTGTGCGCAGCGATTCTAGCTCTGGGGCGACAAAAAGTGCGCTAGCATAGAGATCGTTGAGCTCCTCTAGTGCGTGAGTTGCAAGGATTTGCGCACTTGGGATAGTGAGCCATTCTCGCGGCAGCGGGCTAAAGGCGCGCTTGCAAGTCGCGTGAGATTCTCTATAAGCCCCATATACCGCGGGTGTGGGGCACACAATCTGGGGGGTAAAAATCTCAAACTCGGGGAGATCCTCCACAAAGGATATAACTTCCTCGCCCACGCCGCTGACATTAGCACTTGGCACGCGTTGCAAAAAAAACGCCACATCCGCCCCGCACCGCCGCGCGATAAAGGCATAATCCTCCGCATTTAGCTCTATCTCACACAGCGCGCACACGCTATGCACAAAGCTCGCGGCATTGGCACTCCCACCGCCTAGCCCTGCGCCCTCTGGTATGCGCTTTTGCACACTGACTTTGAGGGATTGCACAAAATCCGCGATTTGAGGATCCACGCGCCCACATCGCTTGTCTGTAGCAAGCTCCTGTAGGGCGCACTTTGCCTTATAAATCGTATTAGATTCTATCTCGCAGCCAAAGTCTCCCTCTAGGGCAAAGCCACTAGGGCTAGATTCTATACTTAGCGTGTCAAAAAGTGCGCCCTTGGCAAGGACAAAGCGCGAGGAGAGGAGGTGGAAGCCATCTTCGCGCCTGCCGATGATTTTAAGAAAAATATTAAGTTTTGGATAGCTTTTGGAGATGAGGGGTTGCATATTATTTCTTTTTGATAGCTCCTACTTTGGGCAAAGTGAGATCGCTTGGGGCGTTGATAGAGGCTTGTTGGTTTTGCATAGCAATGGCGTCTTTGAGCTCGGAGCGCAAAATGAGCATATTTGATGGGGCTTTGAATCCTAGTCGCACGCTGCCCTTATCAATAGAGATGATTTTTATCTCTATATCATCGCCTATCATCACGCCTTCATCTTGTTTCCTAGAGAGTATCAGCATATGGAATCCTATTATAAAGGTATCGCACCTCTTTGTTTGCTAAAACCTCAATTATAGAGAAAAAATCCTCAAAATAAGTTTTATACACACCACTTTTTACGCTTTGCAGAGCAAATCTCGCGCCATTGCTGATGAGGGATTTGTGCTTAGAGAGCTCTAGGGTAGGGAATGGCAGGGCTTTTACAGAATCTAGCACAAACAAGGGATAGGAGAGTGAATCTAGCTTAATATGAGCGTGGGGCTGCGCGGGGGATAGGAGGCTTATGCTGCCCTCAGAGATTCTATGCAGGGCACTAAGCGCGCCATCTACCCCAAGTCTGTGCGCGATCATCTCGCCCAAAGAGCGCACATATGCGCCCTTTGACACACTCGCTTCAAAGCTCAAAAATGGGTGATTATACGCACACAGAGTGAGCTGATACACAGACATTTTATCCTGCGCTAGTGTGAATTCCACGCCCTCGCGCGCTAGCTTGTAGGCGCGCGTGCCATCGATATGCCTAGCACTAAAGCGCGGTGGCGTGTAGGCAATCTCGCCCGTGAGTGAATCTAGCACCTCCGCGACGCGCTCTAGGCTAAAGGGTGGGATTTGGCGCACAGATTCTATACCCTGTATATCAAGCGTGGGCGATCTCGCCCCTAGCCACAAAGTCGCCCTGTATCGCTTGGGCGTGAGCTGCAAAAATGGCAAAAGCCGCGTGTATTGCCCAAAGCCTATTACCAAAAGCCCGCTCGCAAAGGGATCGAGCGTGCCGCTGTATCCGGCTTTTGGCTCGCCTATGTGTTTTTTAAGGCGCGTAAGGAAGTGATTGGAGCTGATGTTTTTGGGCTTGTGCGCGGCGAGTAGGAGGTGTTTCATACGCGCCTTTGCTTAAAGCTCTCGGCTTTTTAAGTATTGGGCGCTTTGGTTGATGAGTGTGTTTAGCTGTTGGAAAGATTCTATCATATCTTGAATCTGCTTAGAGACGCCTAGCGTGCTAGAATTTTGGCTCGTGATGCCACTTATGATTGCTTGGAGTGAATCTTGGATATTTTGGAGGCTTTGCTTAGAATCCTCGCTCTCTTGGATAAGGTTGTCAAAAGTCTCCTTGCTTTCCTTGGCGTTGTGGCAAATCTCATCGATATTGCCCGCTAGGAGGTTTATGCTCACTTCAATATCTTTGAGGCTTTTTTGGGTGGATTCTGCGAGTTTGCGCACCTCATCAGCCACCACGGCAAAGCCCCGCCCGTGCTCGCCTGCGCGCGCTGCCTCAATCGCGGCATTGAGGGCGAGGAGATTGGTCCTGCTAGCAATATCATCGATAAAGCTTAGCACATCTTTAATCTGCGTCACACTCCCGCTCAAATCCGCAAACTTCGCGCTAAGCGCGCTTTGAATCTCAATACTCTCGCTAAGCTTTTCAAAAAGATGGGAGAGGTTGGTGCTTGCGCGCTCAAACTGCTCTTGTTCTTGCGTGATTTGGTTTTGGGAGTTGGTGCTATGCTCGATGGATTGGGTAATAGTGCGCAAAATATCTGCACTTGGCGCGAGACTCCTAGAGGCGTTTTGCTCTAGCGTGGCAATCTGGGATTTGAGCGTGGAGAGCGTCTGGGTAGCGAATGCTCTCTCCTCTTGGGCTTGGGCGGATTCTTGGTGTGATTTTTGGCTAAGTGCCTCTAAGTCTGCTTGGAGCGCGCTAAGAGATTCTGTATCGTAGGCTTGTGGGTTTTCTGTCTGAGTGCTGCTGCCCTGCGTGAGATTGTGTATGAGTGCATTTAGCCCCTGCCACTGCGTGCTCAAACGCTTCACAGAGCTAAAGCTCCTCCATAGCACGACACAAAGCAGCACACACGCTAGCAGTCCAAAGAGCGCAAGGACAATGAGCCCGCCGCGCGCACCGCCCCAAAGCCTCTCATCTCTAGGCTCGGCACTTTTGAGCACCTCGGCAATGCCATCATTTGATTTTTGTAATAAAAGCGCATAGACTTCTTGGAGGATTTGCTGGATGCGCGTGGCAAACTCCGTGCTAGATTCTATCTCGAGGGTTTTGTTTATCTGCTGATAGTAGCTTTGTAAATCCCGATCGTTTTTGACAAAGCTCTCATTCCAGCTTTTTAACATAGCGATGATGAGGGCTTTGTTTTGAGAATCTTTGGGAGTGATGAGGAGATTGCCTAGTCGCACATAAACCTGCCCGATAAACCCAAACTGCTCGAGCAAATCTTGATTTTCTAAAAGCGGATCGGCGAGGCTAGAGGCGTGCGCGGGCGCGGCATTGGCACGATACGCGCTTGTGGCAAAAAACACACACAAGCCCAAAAGTGCGACAAAGAGCGCGCCTATAATGATGAGATTGGCTCTAAAGGAGGGGAGGGAGAGGGGCTTGCCTGCCTCTGTGTGCGGAGAATGCGTGCTTAAGAGTGCCTGTGTATGGGTGCTTTGGGCTTTAGAATCTTGTTCTTGCATAGCAATCCTTTTGTAAGCTTTTGTGTGAGAATCCAGCAAATTATGTGCCACACTTGAGCGCATTTAGAATCTAGCGCGATTTGTCGATATTGGCATAATTTGCCAAAGGAATGAGGAGATGAAAACATACGCGTGGATTTTAGCATTGGGACTAGGGGGTATGTGGCTAGGGGCTAGTGAAGTGGCTAAAAAAATGCGCGATATGGAATACCACATAGGGACTATACAAAAGGGCTTTTTTTATAACGACAAGGCTCAAATCGCTAAGGGGCTTAGGGAGTTTGAGCGCACATACGGGGAGTTTAAGAAGCATAATGTGTTTGCCTACCTCAAAAGCTCGCAGGGTATGGAAGAGCATATCGTGCTAAACACGCTTAAGCGCGATGAGGAGAATATCAACGCATTCCAAGAGGCATTGCACAATAATCAGATCCTAAAAGCCGCGGAGATGCACGCAAAGATATTGCACTCCTGCACCGTGTGCCACGCCATCACAAGAGGGTGGTAGGGCATAATAGAATCTAGTTTATAGCAAAGGTGCTAGCCCAAGCAGCGTGCCTGACGCGATGACACTAAGAGATTCTATAATCTTGCCAAAAATGTAGTGTATGCTCGCGTAAGCGGAGCGAGTGGAGATTCACTCTTTATCTGTTTGATTGCGCAAAATCGCAAGGCGGAGCTTTTCAAAAAGCTCATAGAGCCTAGGGCTCGTGCAGTGGTTGGCAAACTCGCCCCTTGAGTGCTCGCTAAAGTAGTGCTTAGATTCTGTATGGGGGAGGGGTTTGGGCTCTAGGATATGGCGCGGGACATAGGCTTTGGCTTCTGTGAGTGTGCTTAGAGTTGGGAACTTTTGGGGATAGCTCCTTAAAGTCTGTATTATGTGCTTGCGTGTATAATTAAACTCCTGACAAAACGCTGGGTGCTTGGCAGCAAAAAAAAGCGTTTGGTTTTTGACAAAGATAAAGAGAATCTGCTCTCGCAGATAAGGCGTGAGATACGCGGCTTTAAAGAGATTTATCTCATCTTTTAATTGGAGTTTGGCAAACTCGGGCTGTGATTTGAGAAAGGAGATGATATGTTTAGAATCTTTCATAGCGCAATGATAGCATATTTTGCGATGGTTATGATGAGTGTGGTGCTAGGGGGCGCGATGGCGGGCTGTGGGTATAGAGCCAATCCCTACTATGAGCGTAGTGATAGCACCAAGCAGCCCCAAGGAGGCTTACAGGGTGCTGGCAAACAATCCCAAATTAATGAGCAAGATTCACAACCCACGCTCCAAAGCGTCAAAAGCATACATTCTGCAAGTCTTAGTGAAGACGATGGGGACTAGAGATGGAGAGATTGCATTATGATGTCGTGATTGTGGGGGCGGGGGTAGCTGGGCTGTATTGTGCGCGGCATTTGCCCAAAAATCTGCGCGTGCTCCTGCTGTGTAAGAACCAATCGTGGGAGTGCAATACCTTTTATGCGCAGGGTGGGATTACCATAGCAAGGGATTTGGAGGATATAGCACTGCACATTGAGGATACTATCCTCGCGGGCTCGCAGCTCAATGACGCCAAAAGCGTGGAGAAGCTAAGCGTGGAGAGTTTGGGGATCTTACAAGAGCTGCTAAGCGATGGGTTTAGCCTCGATAGGGAGGAGAGTGGGGCACTAAGCTACACCAAGGAGGGCGGGCACTCTATCGCGCGTATCGTGCATTCTGGCGGAGATGGCACGGGGCGCAATCTGCATACATTTCTGATGCACTCGCTAGGGCACACACTCTGGAAAAGCGCGCGTGTGGTGGATCTGCTCCTAGAAGATGAGCGCTGCTATGGCGTGAGCGTGCAGACAAAGAAGGGATTGGTGCATATCTATAGCGATCATATCGTGCTCGCAAGCGGGGGCATAGGCGGGCTGTATAAATACCACACCAACGCCCACACAATCGGCGGCGATATGCACGGGATTATCCTTGAGCACGGATTGAGGCTTGCTAATATGGAGATGCTACAATTCCACCCAAGTGTGTATGTGGAGACAAACACTGCGCGCAAATACCTCATCAGCGAGGCGGTGCGGGGCGAGGGTGGATTGGTGATAGATTCTAAGGGTAGGCGGTTTTTGTATGAGTATGATGAGCGCGGCGAGCTCGCACCTCGCGATATTGTCGCGCGGGCTATCGTGGATTATTGCACTAGATATGATGAGCGGGCGTTTTTGGATTTGCGCAGTTTTAGCAAGCAATCCTTTCGCGCACGCTTCCCAAATATCTATCGCGAGCTTAGCGCGTGCAGGCTAGATATACCAAAGGATCTCGTGCCCATCTCTCCAGCATTTCATTATTGTATGGGCGGGATTTTGTGCGATATCAGCACGAGGGTGGAGGGTATGGCAAACCTCTATGCTATCGGAGAGTGCGCATATAACGGCGTGCATGGGGCAAATCGCCTCGCCTCAAACTCACTGCTAGAGGGGCTTGTGTTTGGCAAAGTCGCGGCGATGGAGATATTAGGTGCCGTGGGCAAAAACCCAAAGCGATATTTTCCCTTTGATGAGAGCGTGCTAGAAAAGGAGGGCGATGCGCATCTGCGGGATTTGCTGCGTAAGATTATGTGGGAGAAGGTGGGGATCGTGCGCACCAAAGACAAGCTAAACGCCGCGCTTGGGGGGATTGAGGTAATGCTAGAATCTAATATCGGGCGTATGCTTAGGCTACGCTTGCTTGTAGCAAGAAACATCGTGCAATCAGCATTATCAAGACAGCAGAGCCTAGGCGCGCATTATATCGTGTAAATTTTGCATAAAACCTTGACTTTTAGGCGTGAAGTCATTATAATCACGCTTTTAATTTACTTCAGCAGTGGGGTATCGCCAAGCGGTAAGGCACCTGGTTTTGGTCCAGGCATTCAGAGGTTCGAATCCTTTTACCCCAGCCATCTTTCTTTTTCTTTCAATATCTTTTCATATCGCGGGGTAGAGCAGTCCGGTAGCTCGTTGGGCTCATAACCCAAAGGTCGGGGGTTCAAATCCCTCTCCCGCAACCATCTCTATCTTTATCCCACACCAATTTACAAAAGGTTATCCTAGCTTAAATCCAAGCACTCACATTTAAGAGGCAAAAGATTCTATATCCTCTGGAGCGTTTGAAACTCCAAAATGCGAGAGAGTTCATAGCACTCTAAAAATCTTAAATCAAGCTAAGCCTAGCAAAGCACAGATTTCCTAGCACGCGTATCCAAATCCTCTGGGCACTCCGTATGGCTACGATGGCTTTGCCCTGCGTAAGTCTTATCATTCCTCTACGATGAATCTTTGAATCTCTGGATACGCGCGCACGAGGTTTTCCCACTCAATCATAAATCTGTTTTCGCCCGATTTGGCGTTTGTCTCCCATAGGTTTGGGCTCTCAAATATCGCGATACTTGGCTGCTTTGGTATGCCTAGCGCGCCTTTGACAAGCACCTTTTTGCTCTCCTTTAGCATTCCCATCACAAAAAACCACAAATCGTCATTATGCGGCGCGAGCTCATAGAATCTTTGCGTATTAAACACCTCTGTGTCTAAGCAATGCGGAGGGTAGAGCACGCCCGATACTCCAAGCGGACAGATACCAAGCAGCGGCGTGTCCTCTAGCTCACACGCTCGCCACGCAAACGCGCCACTAGATTCTCTTATAGGCATATCGGCGTGGTGGGTGTGGATACACTGCGGGTATTTGCGGTATGAATCTAGCAGTAGTCTGAGCATATCACGCTCATAGAGCTGATCGTCATCGATGGTGACGCATATATCCTGCGTATAGAATTTAAGCGCGTGGATAAGCTTATTGCAGGATTTGTAGTTTGCCTCCACAAAATGCAGGCGGATAAAGTGCTGCGTGTGCAAAAACCTGAGAATCCTCGGCAAGGAGGCAAATCCACGCGGAAACTCCTCTAGGCTCAAAAATACCGCGATTTCATCGGCTGGGGTGCTTTGGCGAAGTAGGGAAAATATCGTGTGATGGAGCGTGGCTATGCGAGCGGGGAAGGAAGTGAGGCTAAAGACGACACGCGGAGAGAATGAGGCGCGCAGGGCTGAATCTCGTAGCTGCCCCCCCCCCCAATGCATTTTTAAACAGACGCGAGATAATCGCAGAGCTTACAAATCCCAAAAGTCGTGTGGTGCGGACAAATCGCCTTAGCACAAAGGAGCATTTTGTGACGCTTCGCTCGCTTAAGGCTAAAAGTAAGAGGCTTTTGGTATATCTTTTTAATAGGCGCATAGCTCTCCTTTGGTGTGAAATCTGGGGGATTTTATGCAAAAAATCTAAGAATGTGCTTAAGAGGCTATCTATTTATGCAAGTTTTGCTATGGCAAAACTTGTTATCGGGGCGTGGGGCAGAGCCCCTCGCCCCTCCGCTGCGCGAACATACACAGAATCTCAATGCGAGATTCTGTGACTTATTGGTGTCAGCACGTCATCAACGCCACTTGGACTAGCACCTTTTCTATAAACCGAGCTGGGGCTTATCATTTTTAATGCAAGTTTGCTAGCGCAAACTTGTTGCCGCTCGCGGAGAGTGAATCTCTGCTCGCTCCGCTGCGCGTGCATACACTGCATTTTTAAGCGAGATTCTGTGACTTATTGGTGTAACCGCGTCAGGCACGCGACTTGGCTTGTGTAGATTCTATAAACCCGACTAAAATCACTAGGCTTTTAGGTAGCTCTGCAAATCCTCCTCGCTGAGAATCCGCACGCCTAGATTCTGTGCTTTTGTGAGCTTGCTCCCAGCGTTTTCCCCACAGAGCAAAAAATCCGTCTTGCCACTCACCGATGAGCCAACCCTCGCTCCCAAGCCCTCCAAAATCTCGACAAAATGTTCTCTTGGCGCAGAGAGCGTGCCTGTGATCACCACGCTTTTGCCCGCAAATACAGAATCTAGCGCGACTTCGCGCTGCTGCACCTTTGGCTGCAAAATCTCTAGCATAGTGCTTATCAGCTCCCTATTGGCGTGGTTAAACTCACAGAGCGAGCGCGCCATCTCCTCCCCAAAGCCATCGATGTTGAGAATCTCCTCTTCACTCACGCTAAAAACCCTAATCCCAAAGTTTGTGGCAAGCTTCTTGCTCGCGCCCTCGCCGATATGCTCGATCCCAAAGGCATTGATAAGCCGCCAAAGCTCTATGCCATAGGTGTTTTTTATGCTATTTATGAGGTTTTGTGCGCGCTTTTGCTTCCACCCCTCCAAGCCTAGCAAATCCTCCTCCTTAAGCCTATAGAGATCGAGTATCCCGCGCACTAATCCCCTATCAAAGAGCTCATAAACGATTTTTTCGCCCAAACCATCGATATTGAGTGCCTTTTTGGAGGCAAAATGCACGAGGGATTCTTTGACGCGTGCGGGGCAGCTTAGATTCTGACATTTGATGAGGATTTCCTCGACTAGGAGTTCTTGGGCGCATTCTGGACAGAGGGTAGGGGTCTGTATGCGTATCTGCGAGTCATCGCGCAGGGCGTGGATAGAAGAGATGATTTTGGGGATCACATCGCCGCTGCGGATTATCACGACTTTATCGCCAAGTCGAATATCTTTTTTGGCGATCTCGCTAAAATTGTGCAAGCTCGCGCGCGTGATCATTGCGCCATCTATCTCCACGGGCTCTAGCTCCGCCACAGGCGTGATCACACCCGTGCGCCCGACTTGGAAGACGATATTTTTGATGATAGAGGTTTTTTCCACCGCGGGGAATTTATACGCGCACGCAAAGCGCGGGGATTTGATCGTCCAACCTAGCTGCTCTTGGATAGGTATCTCATCAATCATCACCACCATACCATCAAGCATTAGCGGGTAAGATTCTCGCGCGTCCAAAAGCGTGCGATAAGCGTGCAAAATCTCGCCCTTATCCCTGCAGTGCGCTAAAAATGGCATAGGCGCAAAGCCAAAAGATTCTAAAGATCGTAAAATCTCATAAAAACTCTCAATCTGCGTCTCCATCGCGCCTACACCCCAAGGCATAAAGCGCAGGGGACGCTTGGCAGTGATTTTAGAATCTAGCTGCCTTAGGCTACCTGCTGCGGCGTTGCGCGGGTTGGCAAAAAGCGGGAGATTGTCCGCAAGCCTTTGGGCGTTTAGGGAGCTAAAGTCGTCCTTGGCGATGAGCACCTCGCCGCGGATTTCTATGCGTTTATCATAGGGGATTTGGAGCGGGATTGAAAATATCGTGCGTGCGTTTTGGGTGACGAGCTCGCCCTCTATGCCATTGCCGCGCGTGGTGGCACTCCGTAGCAGCCCGCCCTCATAGAGGAGATTGAGCGAGGCACCATCAAATTTAGGCGAGCAGGTAAAACTAGCGCGCGGGTGGGTTTTGTAGATTCTAGTAAGCCATTCCTCTAGCTCCCCCTCATCAAACACATCATCAAGACTCCACATACGCTTAATGTGCGCATTTTTGCTAAACTCGCTTAGGGGCACATCGCCCACGCGTTGCGTGGGAGAGCTAGGCAGGATAGAATCTGGATTAGCCTCCTCATAGGCTTTGAGCTTGTGATAGAGCGCGTCGTATTCTGCGTCGCTTGCGATAGGAGAATCTAGCACATAGTAGTGGTATGCCATTTTGTTAAGCACTTCAATAGCTTTGGCGTAGTTTTGTGAATCTATAGAATCTAGGGATTGCAAGAAAGTCCTTTTGTGATTTTTAAGCTAGTTTTGCGTAGAATTATACACGATTTTTCACGCTTCTTTTACCATACGCCCGGGAGAATATTTTGATAGAAAACATTGACAAAACCACGACTTTGCATCTCAAAAATGAAGCGCAGTTTTTGTGCTTCACACTAGAAGAGGAGCAGGAGGGACTCACCCAACTCTATGCGATGAATGTCTTTAAAGTCCGCGAGATCATCTACTACAACGACGCGCTTACAGAGACAGAGGGGGATAATGCCGGAGTGCTGCTAGGATTTTTGACCGTGCGCGATGAGACAATACCGCTTGTGGATATGCGTCGCTGGCTCTATTTTAACCCATCAGATCCGCACAAAAACCTAAAAGACTACTCGATACAAAGCGATAAATGCCTCGTGGTGATTTGTGATTTTTCAAACTACACCGTGGGGCTTAAGATCCTCAATGTCAAGCGCATTATCCAAAAGAGCTGGAATGAAGTGAATGTGGGGAGTGAGTATGGAATCGATGGCAACGCCAAGGTAACGGCTACAACGAAGTATGATAATGGCGAAGTGGTGCAGATACTCGATGTGGAGCGGATGGTAGTGGATGCGTTCCCTATGCGAAGCTCCGTCAATGAACTAGAGTTAGAGAGCATAGGGCCTATTGCGAGTAACCAAGTCGTGCTTTTGGCAGAAGATTCTAAAGCCGCGGCTAAGAGCCTGCAGCATGTGATAGAAAAGCTCGATTTGCAGTATTTTACCTTCCCCAATGGCAAGAGTCTGCTAGAGTATCTCAACAACGCTGGTGTGGCAAAGATGGTGGGAGCGATCATCACTGATATTGAAATGCCTGTCATCTCGGGTTTTGAGGTGCTAAAGCGTGTCAAAGACAATCCCCAAACTGCCCATATCCCCGTGATTATCAACTCTTCTATGAGTTCAGATTCTAACAAGCAAATGGCTGAATCTCTCAAAGCCGATGCGTTTATCACAAAATCCAATCCTATCGAGATAGAGCAGGCTCTAAAGCGACTTCTAAAAAGCTAAATCAATTTTATAAGGGAATATGTTTTATGTATAGAACTCATTTGTGTGCTGAGATTGACAAAGAGTGTATCGGGCAGGAAGTGCGAGTGTGTGGGTGGTGCAATAGCTACCGCGATCACGGGGGGGTTGTGTTTCTTGATTTGCGCGATAAAAGCGGTATCGTGCAGCTCGTGTGCGATCCTAGTTCGCAAGCCTATGAGATCGCCTCGAGTGTGCGTGATGAGTTTGTCCTCATAGCTCAAGGCAAGGTGCGTGCGCGAGGAGAGGGGCTAGAAAATCCAAAGCTAAAAACGGGCTTTGTCGAAATCGTGCTCGATGAACTCGTGATAGAAAATAAATCCCTCACGCCACCTATCGATATAGGCAGCGAGAATGTCAGCGAGGATTTGCGGCTAAAATATCGGTATTTGGATTTGCGCGCTAAGAGGGCGTATGAGATTTTTAAAACCCGCTCGGATGTGGCGATAGCGGTGCGGAATTCATTGCAAAAAATGGGATTTTTGGAGATAGAAACGCCTATCCTCACTGCCTCAACTCCAGAGGGTGCGCGGGATTATCTCGTGCCCTCGCGCGTGCATGATGGGCAGTTTTTTGCGCTGCCCCAAAGCCCACAGATTTTTAAGCAACTTTTGATGGTGGGCGGATTTGATAGGTATTTTCAGATTGCAAAATGCTTTAGAGATGAGGATTTGCGCGCAGATAGGCAGCCAGAATTTACACAAATCGATGTGGAGATGAGTTTTTGTGAGCAAGAAGATGTGATGGCAGTGGCGCAGAATCTGCTTGTAGATATTTTCCGCGCTTGTGGCAGGGAGATTCACACGCCCTTTAGGCGTATGAGCTGGCAGGAAGCTATGGAATCCTATGGGAGTGATAAGCCAGATTTGCGCTTTGGTATGCCGCTTGTGGAAGTGGGCGATTTGTTTGTGGATTGTAGCAATGAGATTTTTGCCTCTATCGCGCAGGATTCTAAGGCAAATAGATTCAAAGCATTGTGTGTCAAGGGCGGCGATAGTGTCTTTACGCGCAAGAGCTTGGGCGAGGCGGAGGAATTCGTGCGTAAGTTTGGCGCCAAGGGCTTGGCGTATCTGCAGGTAAAAGAAAATGAGATCAAAGGACCTTTGGCAAAATTCCTCTCTAGCGCGCGTTTAGAGGAGCTTTTGGGGCGTGTGGGAGCAGAGGTGGGGGATATCGTGTTTTTTGGCGCAGGGGCGAAAAAAATCGTGTGGGATTATATGGGGCGATTGCGGCTTAAAATCGCGCAGGATATGGGGCTTGTAGATTCTAGCAAGCTAGAGTTTTTGTGGGTGGTGGATTTTCCTATGTTTGAGAAAAATGACGATGGCAGTGTCTCTGCGCTGCACCACCCCTTTACAATGCCCAAAAACTTAGAGCAGGGCGTGCAATCTAGTGATATAGAATCTATCCAATCCATCGCCTATGATATCGTGCTAAATGGCGTGGAGCTAGGCGGCGGGAGTATCAGAATCCACAAAGATTCTATCCAAAGCCAAGTGTTTGAGATCCTAAATATCTCGCAAGAGCAGGCAAAGGAGCGATTTGGATTTTTGCTAGAGGCTTTGAGCTATGGCGCGCCGCCGCACGGGGGCTTTGCGATAGGCTTTGATAGGCTTATTATGCTCCTTACAGGCAGTGCATCTTTGCGCGATGTGATCGCATTCCCCAAAACCCAAAAGGCGACTTGCCTCCTCACAAACGCACCAAGCGAAGTGAGCGAGGAGCAGCTGCGCGAGCTGCACATACGATTGCGCAATCCCAAACATTAGAATCTCATCAACGGGATTAATTCTTAAGCCAAAGGAGAGAGAATGAAAAAGCTATTTTTGATAATCGGGGCGCCGGGCAGCGGCAAAACCACAGATGCGCAAATCATCGCACAAAACAACGCCGATACGATTGTGCATTATTCCACGGGCGATCTTTTGCGCGCAGAGGTGGCGAGTGGCAGCGAGCAGGGCAAGCTCATCGATAGCTTTGTGAGCAAGGGCAATCTCGTGCCACTAGAGATCGTCGTGAGCACGATCATAGGAGCGATCAAAAACGCTCCCAAAGATGTGATCATCATCGATGGTTATCCGCGCAGTGTGGAGCAGATGGAGGCGCTAGATTCACAACTGCAAGGGCAGAGCGATGTGGTGCTAAAAAGCGTGATAGAAGTCGAGGTGAGCGAGGAAGTGGCGCGCGATAGGGTGCTAGGGCGCGCAAGGGGTGCTGATGATAATGTCGAGGTGTTCAACAACAGAATGAAAGTCTATCTCACGCCGCTAAAAGAGATCAAGGCGTTTTATACAAAGCACAATCTTTTGCACAAAATCAATGGCGAGCGCACGATAGAGGCGATTGTCGCTGATATGCAAAGCTTTATTTTGCAACGACTCTAAACTTAAGGAGCAAATAATGAATCTAGAAAAAATCGCTATTGGTTCTAATCCCGATGCTATCAATGTCGTGATTGAAATCCCCTATGGCTCAAATATCAAGTATGAAGTCGATAAAGAGAGTGGCGCGGTAGTCGTGGATCGCGTGATGTATAGCGCGATGTTTTATCCAGCAAATTATGGATTTGTGCCAAACACACTCAGTGATGATGGCGATCCTGCCGATGTGCTCGTGCTCAATGAATACCCGCTGCAGGCAGGAAGCGTCATCAAAGCGCGGCTTATTGGCGTGCTCATTATGGAAGATGAAAGCGGAGTGGATGAGAAGCTCATCAGCGTGCCGGTTTCTAAAATCGATCCGCGCTATGACAGGATTCAGAGCTTGCAGGATCTGCCACAAATCACGCTAGATAGGATCAAAAACTTCTTTGAGACTTACAAAACGCTTGAGCCAAACAAATGGGTGAAGGTGAAGGACTTTAAAGACAAGCAAGAAGCCCAGCGCATTTTGCAAACCTCCATCGAGAATTACAAAAAGTAACAATTTTCTTAACCTTTCAGCCCTTGCTCACTAGGGCGCGCAAAGAGCCTCTGTGAGCAAATCCCCGTGTTTTAAGAGGCTTTTGCTAACCCCTCTGTTTGCTTGCTTACGCCAAATCCCTTCTATATCTCCCCATTCGCCTATGAGTTTAGAATCTTTAGATTCTGTAATTAACTTCTTTGTCCTATAATGTAAGCACCTTTGGAAGTCAAGCGGCTTTCGAGTATTTCACACAAGGAGAGAAAGATGGATTTCGCACAATTCATAGAAGAATACAACAAACTCAAGGCAGAGCGGCAGGAGCAGGGCATTCCGCCATTGCCGCTGAATGTCAAGCAAGCGCAGTGTGCTATTGAGATTTGCAAAAGCGCAAATGCGAGCGCAGAGCAGAGGGCTTTTGCCAAAGAATTGCTCATACACAGAGTAAATCCCGGTGTCGATGACGCAGCAAAGCTCAAGGCGGAGTTTTTTGCCGAGATTCTAAAAAGCGGCAAGGAGCAGACATTCACACCGCTAGAGGCGATCAAATACCTCGGGACAATGCTAGGTGGCTACAATGTCAAGCCTTTAATCGAGGGGCTCTCTCTAAGCGACGCTGCTTTAGCCAAAGAATGCGCAAACGCCCTCAAGCACACACTGCTCGTGTATAATAGCTTTGAGGATATCACCAAGCTTAGCGCGAGTAATGCCCTAGCCAAAGAGGTTTTAGAATCTTGGGCAAATGCGGAGTGGTTTTTGCAAAAACCTGCCCTGCCAGAGGTGATCAAGGCTTGTGTGTTTAAAGTCGATGGCGAAACCAATACCGATGATTTGAGCCCAGCGGGCGATGCTTTCACGCGCAGCGATATTCCATTGCACGCCAAAGCTATGCTAAAAGCGCGCATAGAAAACTTTGAGCAGAGAATCCAAAATATCAAAGATGTAGCGGCTAAAAACGATGCGCAAGTAGCGTATGTCGGCGATGTGGTGGGGACAGGAAGCTCGAGAAAATCTGCGTGCAACTCTGTGATGTGGCATTTTGGTAAAGAAATCCCTTATGTCCCAAACAAAAAAGGTGGCGGCGTGATTTTGGGCGGCGTGATCGCACCTATTTTCTTTGCGACTTGTGAAGATTCAGGGGCGTTGCCTATCGCAGTAGATGTGAGCGCGCTAAATGAAGGCGATATCATCGAGATTCACACACAAAAGGGCGAGATTATAAAAAATGGTAGCGTGGTGGCTACATTCGAGCTAAGTCCGCTCACTATCAGCGATGAAGTGCGCGCAGGAGGCAGAATCTCCCTCATCATCGGACGCAACCTCACTGCAAAAGCGCGCGATTTCCTCAAACTCCCTCCAAGTGATGTGTTTAAAGCACCTAAGCAGCCAGCCCAAAAGTCTTGTGGATATTCTCTCGCACAAAAAATCGTAGGGCGTGCGTGCGGAGTAGAGGGCGTGAGACCGGGCACATACTGCGAGCCCAAAACCACGACAGTGGGCAGTCAGGACACCACTGGTCCAATGACGCGCGATGAGATCAAGGAGCTTGCGGCGATTAGTTTTGGCGCGGATTTTGTGATGCAGAGCTTTTGCCACACTGCAGCCTATCCCAAGCCCTCTGATGTGAGCACACACGCGACGCTACCAGAATTTATCTCCTCAAAGGGCGGCGTGGCATTGCGTCCTCGAGATGGTGTGATCCACTCTTGGCTCAATAGATTCTGTCTGCCCGATACGCTCGGCACTGGTGGGGATTCACACACGCGTTTTCCTATTGGCATTTCTTTCCCTGCAGGGAGCGGGCTTGTGGCGTTTGCGGCGGTTACGGGCACGATGCCTCTTGATATGCCAGAATCTGTGCTCGTGCGCTTTAAAGGCAAGCTAAATCCGGGTATTACCTTGCGTGATTTGGTAAATGCGATCCCCTACTATGCGATCAAACAGGGACTTTTAACCGTGGAGAAAAAGGGTAAGAAAAATATCTTTAGCGGCAGAATCTTAGAGATTGAAGGGCTAGGGGATTTGAAAGTCGAGCAGGCGTTTGAGCTAAGTGACGCGAGTGCAGAGCGGAGCGCGGCGGCGTGCAGCGTGCGACTAAACAAAGAGCCCATCATCGAGTATCTCAACTCAAATATCGCGCTTATTGAGGCAATGATCAAAGATGGCTACCAAAACGCCGATGCGCTACGCAGACGCGCACAAAAAATGCAAGAGTGGATTGACAACCCCGTGCTTTTAGAGCCTGATAGTGATGCGGAATACGCAGCAGTGATTGAGATTGATCTCGCAGAGATTACAGAGCCGATTTTGGCATGCCCCAACGATCCTGATGATGTGGCAACCCTTGGCGAGATCCTCGCAGATCCTAAGCGTCCTAAGACTATCAATGAAGTCTTTATCGGCAGCTGTATGACAAATATCGGGCATTTCCGCGCCTTTGGCGAGATCGTCAAAAACGAGGGGCAGTCTAAAACACAGATTTGGATAGCACCACCCACCAAAATGGATGAAAAAGAGCTCAATCAAGAGGGATATTTCTCTGTGTTTGGCGCGGCGGGTGCGCGTATGGAGGTGCCCGGCTGCAGTCTGTGTATGGGTAACCAAGCACGCGTGAGGGATAATGCAGTGGTATTCTCGACTTCAACGCGTAATTTTGATAATCGTATGGGCAAGGGCGCGCAAGTGTATCTAGGCAGTGCAGAGCTCGGCGGTGTGTGTGCGATACTAGGGCGACTGCCAAGCGTGGAGGAATACCTCAATCTCGTGCCTAATAAGCTCAAAGGCAAAGAGGACAATGTCTATACCTACCTAAACTTCGATAAAATCGAGGACTTCGCACTTTAGCACTCGTCTATGAAGTAAGAGATTTACTCTCTTACTTCGCAAAAAAGTGCTATTTCATCACTCAAACTTAAATCAGTAGCTTTCACGATTTTAAATGTATAACCAAGATTCCAAGATTCTATCATTGGTTTAATATCAAAAAAATCACTAGCTTGATGATAGATACTAATAAGCATAGCAGGTTTTTGCTCGGCGATTGTCTGCCTTGCACCTTTGAGAAACTCCTGCTCAAAGCCCTCAATATCAACCTTGATAAAACCCACTTGTATATTACGCTCACGCACAAATGAATCTAGTGTGATAATCTCTACATCGTGTGAAGCAGTGCGATTATCAAAGACGAGACTAGACGCTCCCCCATGCACACTGATTTGCCCCTTTGAGGCACTCGCACCTAGGGCTTTTTTGATAGGGATAATGCGTGTGGTGTTGTTAAGCTCAATAGTTTGGAGCAAAAATGCGTAGTTCTCATTTGTAGGCTCAAAAGCATAGATATGTCTATCGGTGTATTTTTGGAAAACCAACGCGCTATCGCCCACGCACGCGCCCACATCGATAATGTCTTTATTTTTCATTTTGGCAAGCGTGCTAGCCTCTAGCTCATCTAGGCTATGTTTGTGCCACAGGACGCTTATTTCAAAAAAATCGGTGGGTAGTAGATAATGCCCGTAGCGATAGGGCTTATACCCCAATTGTGCAATGTCTCCATAGAATCTTTGTCCGATTTGCTCTAGCTCCTCAGATTCTTCTAAGGTTATGTTGGTGTATATCTCTTTGCCCTGTGTGTAAGCTTCTTTGCAACGATTGAGCAGTGTATGCACTCTAGCCTTACTTTTATCGTCTAAGTTTTTACAAAGTTTTTGGATTTTTTCTTGCGTTTGTGAATCTAGCATAGCCTTGCCCAAGCTACGGCTTGCGTCATTAACTCGCAATCCTAGAGGGAATTGTGCGGTGTGAGTGTAGAGGGTTTGTCCAAAGACTTTATAGCTTGTTACAATAGCCCCCCCCCTTCGTGCCCATATACAGATTCTTGATGCGCGAAAACACAGACTGCTTCCATAAGACAATCTCGATCCTATAACCTCTAGGGTGGTATATGTTTCCTTCTTTTTTGATGACACAGATATCCATCGTTTAAGCTCCTTGTTTGTGGTATTAAAGGGTTTGATTATAATACAAACTTGAGTGTTTGTAAATATGTAGATTATTTGATGATAAAGCTCTCTCCAAATGTTCAAATAATTTATGAAAACTGTAATTTTCAACTTTTTTTATACACCCACTGCCCTATCTGATTATGGCAAATTTCCCGCAAACTTGCCTGATGATATTGCTATAATTACCAAAAACCAAAAAGAGTCGCAAATGAAGCCTATCTACCAAAGCCTTGCGTGGTGTGTGGCGCTGTGTGTTTTTGCGGGCTGCTCTAGGGAATATCTACAAGAGCAGGATTATCTCGCGCATCATTCTTTAGCAAGTATCACGATGCTAAAGCCAAGCACCTCAGATACGCGAGATCCCAAGCACCCTGCCGCCAACGCTCAATCCACCCACCCAAGCACGCTAGATTCAAACCCAAATCGGACAAAGGACGCGCCTATGCCACACACTCCCTACCCAAACCCTCCAGCACCCGCGCTCACGCTGCGCAAATTCGCTCTTGCCAAGCCAAAAGCCAAGCAGATTTTGCACAAAAATACTCTCATTTATACCAACCAAAACCCCGAGGCTGCCCTACCCCCAAGCGTGAGTTTTGGCGATGTGCTGGAGTTTTATACCACGCCCGTGGCAAACGCCAAGCCACCAAAGCCCCTGCCTATGGCTAATGAGAGCTTCCATCATCTCGCCCACCTCCCCCAAAGCCCCAAAACCTCGATCGTGTGGCTAGGGCATTCCTCACTCTATGTGGTGCATAATGGGCTGCATATTCTCATCGATCCGCTTTTTACCTCCTACGCCTCGCCCGTGTGGTTTGTCAATCGCGCGTTCAAGGCGCACAAAACCTACAAAAAGGAGGACTTCCCGAGGATTGACATCGTGCTTATTACGCATTCGCACTACGATCATCTTGATAAAAAAACGCTCAAATCCCTTAAAAGTAGCGCGTCGTATTTCATCGTGCCACAGGGCAGCGCGCAGATTCTCATCAAATACAAAATCCCGCGCGAGAAAATCATCGAGCTTAATTGGTGGGAGGGCGTGCGGTCCGCTGCCCACAGCCTGCGCATTACCGCCACTCCAGCCCAGCACAACACAAAACGCCTAGGCTACGCAGCAAACACGAGCCTATGGGTGAGCTATGCCCTAGAGCTCGGGGATAAGAAGGTATTTGTGAGCGGCGATGGTGGGTATTATACGCATTTTAGGGAGATTGGGGAGTTTTTTGGCAGTTTTGACCTTGCACTGCTAGAAAATGGACAATACAACAAGGCGTGGCAATACTCGCACTCTTTCCCCGAGCAGACGATACGAGCGGCACAGGATTTGAGGGCTAAAGTCGTGCAGCCCATACATTGGGGGCGATTTAGTGCTGGCACGCACGCGTGGAATGAGCCTGTGGATATCCTCAAGCAGCTCGCACAAATCGCGGGCATTGGTTATAATGCCCCACAGATTGGCGAGGTGTATTACCTTGGCGATGAGCCCAAAAACACGCTGTGGTATAGGTTTTAGTCAAAAGTCTAATCGCCTTTTGTGCGTGGGAAAATGGCTCTTTTGCTTTCACTCCTCCCTTAGCCAAAGCGGGTAGTCATCGCGCAGATTTGGCGGGCTTGGGAGTGCTCGCTATCCTTTTAGAATCCAAAGATTCACAAAAGCAAAATACAGAATCTAAAGCATTTATAGAATCTAGCCCAATAGATTCAGAATCTAGGGGGAGACATAGAAGCTAGTTTCAATGCTTTAGATTCAAAATCAGAATCCACCTCCATAGAATCTAAAACAATTACAGAATCTACTACTTTAAAAAAACCTCATCAAGGCTTTGCCAAATACAATTAATGGGCGCGATAGCGCAATACCGAGCAGAATCTAAAGATTTAGAATCTTTAGATTCTGCTCGGCTCGTGCTTGCGCACGCACTATTTATCTTATTTGGCAAAGCCTTGGTAAGAATTTTGGCGTTGTGGATTGTGTAATTGCTCAGATTCTGTATTTTGCTTTTTCTTTTAAATCTTGGTTGGATTTTTGGGAGTGGATTGCGTAATGACTTGAGAATCTGTGGAGCTAGATTCTGTGTTTGGGCTCGCCCCTTGGCATTTTAAGATTTACGAGAGAAACTGCATTTGCTAAAAAACTACACTTTGCGCACAAGCCAAACTCCCTTGTCGTGGCAAGCCCAATGCCCTGCAAAAACCTAATACGAATGCCCCTCCAAGTCCTTATCCGTGAGCTTTTGGGCATCCATAGCGCGCCACACATACACGATATAGGCTAGCACAAATGGTATCACCAAGCTCACATACGCCATCACACTAAGCGTGTAGTAGCTCGAACTCGCATTAGCGATAGTAAGCGAGCTCTGCAAATGCGAGCTAGAGGGATAAAACGCGCTCCTCCCAAGCCCCACATTCAAAAACACCGCCATCACCGCTAGCACCACGCCCGCACCAAGCGCGAAAATCCCCCGCGTGCCCTTGATACTCTGATAAATCCCCGCCAGCACGCCACACACGCCAAGCAGTAGCAGGATAAGAATGAGCGGGTTTTGCACAAAATTGTGAAAATACAGATGAGGCACCATCTCCACCACGCCATTTTCACTCACTCCAAAGCCGCTTTTGAGACAAATCCACGCCAAAAATCCCAAGAAAAACGGCAAGAAAAAAATCGTGTTGATGAGGATATCCCTGCGCGCCCTGTGGCGTATAGAATCTAGCCCAATGGCGTTGATAAAATAACTATCAGCTAGGATTCTGCTCACAAACACGAGCGCAAAGCCAAGCAGGTAGTTAAAGGGATTTTTGAGCTGCTCTAGCCCGCGCCACTCCCCCTCCCACACGACGAAATTTTGTGAATCTAGCCTAAAGGCTGAACCACTAAAAAATGTGCTTACCGCCACGCCTATGAGAAACACGCCCAAAATCCCGTTGATTTTTAAAAACACCTCATAGGTTTTTGCGCCCAAGAGATTGCCCTGCTTTTTGCGATACTCATAGCTCACCGCCTGAATGATAAAGCAAAACAAAATCGCTAGCCATACCCAATACGCCCCGCCAAAGCTCGTGCTATAAAAGAGCGGAAACGCCGCGAACGCCGCCCCGCCAAAGAGCACCAAAGTCGTGAATCCAAGCTCCCATTTGCGCCCAAGGCAAGTGATGAGCAGGGTTTTTTCCTCCTCATTGCGTGAGAGCCTATCGATAAGCCCCTGCCCGCCCTGCACAAAAAACATAAACACGAGCAAACCGCCCAAAAGGCTTTGTATCACCCACCAATACACTTGCAAATCGCTATGACTTAAGCCAAAAAACATCATCGCTCCTTTGTTGGTTTTGCGCTTATTGGTTTTGTGTTTGAGCGCGCGCCAGATTCTGTGCCAAAGTCTGCGCTAAAATCCGTGCCAAAGCCCTTTTTTATCTGCCTAGCCATAATGCCTAGCTCGGCGATGAGTAAAGTGCTAAAAAGCGCGAGAAAGATAAAAAAGGAAACCTGCACATTGGTGTGCGAGAGATTTGTCGCGGCGATATGCACGGGCATAAGATCCTGTATCGCCCATGGCTGCCGCCCCACTTCAGCTACGATCCACCCAGCCTCCGCTGCGATATACCCAAAGGGCACAGCGATGACGCATAGCCACAGAATCTTCTTAAAGCGCGTGATATCATTTGCCATTGAGAGATAGAGCACCACGATAAAGAGCACAAAAAACAAGCTCCCCAACGCCACCATAAGATGGAAGCTATAAAAGGTTATGGCAATAGGCGGCACGGCTTGCTCGCTAGATTCTAAATACCCATAGCCAAAGTCTTTCATATGGGATTGTAAGATACTCCTATGCTCGCTCATCGCGATTGTGTCGCCCTGCTCTTTAGCGAGTTTGTAGCTCTTTAGTGCCTCAAGCGCGCGCTTGCCATTTGCTATGCGCGTATCTAGGGGCACGATACCGTGCTCCTCATTGCCATAAAGCAAGTCGTTTATCCCCGCGACAAAGCCCTGTGAATCTCGCTTGCCAAGGATTGAGAGCGCGTAGGGAATGCTTATGTCAAAAAGAAAGGTAGGTTGCGCATCTCCGGGCTTTTTGTCGGGATTGAGTATCCCAAAGGCTACGAGTGAGGCTCTGTGCTCGCCCTCATAGATTCCCTCCATAGCTGCGAGCTTCATAGGCTGCTTTTGGGCTACCTGATACGCACTCTCATCGCCGCTAAAAAACAAAAATATCGAGGTAACAAAGCCAAAGCTCGCACCGATGATGAGGCTCTTTTTTGCCGCGAGAGTGTGCCTGCCTCTAAGTAGATACCACGCGCTCACGCCCATCACAAAGAGTGCGGAGATCACATAGCCGCTCGCCACTGTGTGTAAAAACTTCGAAACCGCCACGGGCGAGAGGACGACTTCTAGGAAGCTTGCCATCTCATTGCGCGCGGTATCGGGATTAAATATCGTGCCCACGGGGTATTGCATCCAGCCATTTGCCACGAGTATCCAAAACGCGCTGAGATTGCTCCCAATGGCTACAAGCCAAGTGGAGATGAGATGAAAGCGTTTAGAAACCCTATCCCAGCCAAAAAACATCACAGCAAAAAATGTCGCCTCCAAAAAAAACGCCACAATCCCCTCAATCGCCAAGGGCGCGCCAAAAATATCGCCCACAAACCACGAGTAATTCGCCCAATTCGTGCCAAACTCAAATTCCATAATGATGCCTGTCGCCACGCCGATAGCGAAATTTATCCCAAAAAGCGTGAGCCAAAATTTGGTGATAGTGCGCCACTCCTCTCGCCCCGTCCTCACATAGATACTCTCCATAATCGCCACGATAAACGAGAGCCCCAAAGTCAGCGGCACAAACAAAAAATGATAAATCGCCGTGAGCCCAAACTGCGCCCTACTCCAATCAACGCTAAGATCCATACTCCCTCCTATTTGTTGTGTTTCTCTTGTGTGAGATTTTGCAGCACAAACGCGCTTTTTGCCTGCGCGCTACCAAAATCACGCAAGCCCCCTCCATAGATAAAGACTTTAATAATGGCAAAAATCACTATGAGCTTGATAACAATCACAAGCCACAGCGTTTTGCCTAGCTTCATATTTTTAAACCCATCGCGATAAAAGAGAAAGATATTTTTTAGCATTCTAATGCCTCCTTGTGAAGTTTGTGAGATTCTAACGCCGCAAGCATAGGCGCAAATACAGCCCCATATGCTCAATCCTCAAAAACACTCCTATCCATAATCCCCCTAAGTGTGAAAAAGCTCACGATACACATTATCACGCACAAGCACACATACAAAAACACGCCTAGATACAGCCACGATGAGGATTGTGGCATAAGCTCATACATCTTAAACACCGCCATCACTACCGCAGCACTAGGGAAGGTAAAAGCCCACCACGAGAGGAAAAACTTGAGCTTTAAAAAACTCTTATACAAAAAGAAAAACAAAAACACAAAAAAGAGCATAACGCTAAAGAGGAATTGTGCGAAAAAATCATAGCCCTCAAGCTTGATATAGGTGCTAAAGCCCATACTAGGCGGTGCGAGCATAATAAAAAGCGTGGGGATAAACTTTTGGGCGAGCTGATCGTGGAAGAGGATTCTATAAAAGATGATGATAAAAAGCACGAGATAAAAAAACATCGCAATATCAAAGTAATACCACAAAAATCCAAACTCACTTTTCCCCGCTGCCACCACGATGATATTGCCCACTATGGGGATAAACCACGCGGGGTTAGAGTGCTTAATCTCCATATTGTTGCGTATCCAAAAAGCAACCACATAAAAAGTGAGAAAAGTCTGCAGCACGAGCCCAGAGAAAAAGAGCACATCATAGGCAAGCGCGTATCGCTCAAAAAGCTTGGCAAGGAGCAAAAGCGAGATAGAAAAAGTCGCAAAAAAATTAATCTTTATGGGGTGGTGGAGCTCGGCTCGCACAGATTCTATCGCACTTAAGATTTTAAGCCCATAGCAGAGCACAAAAACCACAAAAAGCCCCAAGCACACCCATCGCAAGGCTTCAGACACCATAAACGCGACATTACTCTCTACAACCACACCTAGCTCCAAAGTCGCTAGGATAAACCCACACAGCCCCATAATAACGGCAAAAAACATAATGGGAAACTTCTCAAACATACCCAACTCCTTGAGGCAAACACCATATAAAGCGGATTGGATTATAGCATTATTCTTATGCTTTTTTATATCAATCAGCTACCCATAAAGGCCGAGATTATCACACAATCGCGCGTGTTTAAAATCTCATTACAAATTTACAAATTTTCTTAAAATCTATCCCAAAGAGCTTGTCCCTAAATGGCGGATAGCGTAGCGCAATCTCAAAATGATTTTCTAGCACGCTTTTTTGATGGGTAAAAGTCCTAAAGCTCTGCACGCCATGATAGCTTCCCATACCGCTACTGCCAATTCCACCAAAGGGCAAATGCGGATTTGCCACCTGCATTACGCAGTCATTGACACAGCCATTACCAAAGCTGAAATTTTGTAAGAAAAATTCTCTCTCTGTAGAATCTCGCGTAAAAATATAGCTTGCCAAAGGCTTAGGGAATTGGGCACTAAAGACAAGACATTCAGAAAGCTCCCTAAAAGGCATAATGGGCACAATGGGCGCGAAAATCTCTTCTTGCATGAGAGGGTGTGTCCTATCACGCGGGAGGATAAAAATCGTGGGTGCGACATAGAGGGATTTGGCGTCTAGCTCGCCACCGAGGACTAATTTTATAGAATCTGTCTTTGGCACATTGCGAGCACTCGTAGGGAGCGAATCCATATATTCCAAACTCCGATACATAAGAGATTCTATCCGTGCGAAGTGGCGCGCACTGATGATGCGCCCAAAATTCTCACTCTGCTTTGGATTTTCTCCAAAAAATTCCCTAATCCATTTTTTAAGAGCCTCTACAAACTCCTCTAGCACGCATTCTTGCACGAGTAGATAATCTGGTGCTATGCAAGTCTGCCCAGCATTGAGGAATTTCCCCCACGCTACTTTTTTGGCAGCACTCATAATGTCCGCGCTCTTTGTGATGATACAGGGATTTTTGCCCCCTAGCTCTAGCACCACAGGCGTGAGGTGGGCAGCTGCCTTTTGCATTACGATCCGCCCCACAGGCACGCTACCAGTAAAAAATACCAAATCAAATTGCTCTTCAAGCAGAGATTCACTCACCTTGCTATCTCCTAGCACCACTTGTGCGAGCTTTGGCAGTGATTCACTAATGATGCGCATAAGCAATGCTGAAGTGTGCGTGCTGTATTCTGAAGGCTTTAGCAGGACGCAATTACCCCCAGCGATAGCACCAATAAGCGGAATTAGCGAGAGATTGAGCGGATAATTCCAAGGCGAGATGATGAGCACGAGTCCGTAGCTTTGTGGGTAGATTCTACTCTGTGAGCCAAAATGCGTAAGCGGGGTTTTGACTTTCTTGGGGCGCATAAGTTTGGGCAAGTGCTTTAGCATAAACTCTAGCTCTTTATAGACTTGGAGCAATTCTGAGAGGAAAGATTCACTAGGATGCTTGTGGAGATCTTTTTGCAGTGCCTCTAGGATTTGGGGTTCATACTTTTGGAGGGTTTTTTTGAGGCTTTGGAGCGCCTCTGTGCGCTCCTGCAGTGGTTTATAAACCTTGCTATATTCACGCAAGGGGGCGAGCTTATTTGCCAACATACACTTGGCGCGGGCGTGTGATACGTGTGGTGGGATCTTTGACATGCTCGATGAGCTGCGCGCACCAGCCCGGCATCCTACCTATGACAAAAATCGGCGTGAAAAGCGATACAGGGATTTTGAGCGCAGTGAGGATAATCCCGCTATAAAAATCCACATTTGGATACAAGCCTCGCGCCTTAAAGTAGTCATCACTTAGCGCGACTTCCTCGAGTTTCTCGGCGATATCGCTTAAGCGACGATCCATTTTGATACCTTTTTTGTCTAGCTCGTCTTTGAGATTTTTAATCGTCTTGGCGCGTGGATCGTAGCTCTTATACACCCTATGGCCAAAGCCCATTAGCCTAAATGGATCGTTCTTATCCTTTGCCCTCTGAACAAATTTTGCCACATTATTGACATCGCCAATCTCATCGAGTTGGACTAGCACCTTTTCGTTTGCTCCGCCGTGTGCCGCGCCCCATAGCGCGTTTATCCCCGCAGAGATCGCAGCATATGGATGCGCGCCCGTCGAGGCGACATTGCGCACGGTGGTAGTAGAGGCGTTTTGCCCGTGATCAGCGTGGAGGCTAAAAAGCTTGTCGAGTGCCTCCACTTCTAGCGGTGTGATTTCCTGCTCGCCTTGTAGTGTGTGCTTTAGCTTGCCGTGTGGGTAGGCGCGCAGCATATAGAGGAAGTTCTCTACATACGAGCGATTGATATCTGGATAGATAAATGGCGCACCCACGGAGTTGCGATATGAAAACGCTACAAGAGTCGTGATTTTGGCGATGATTCGGCGCGCCATTGTTTGATAATCCTCTTCTTTTTGCATATCTCTGTGCTCAAAGTAAAATGTCGAGAGTGCCGCCACTGCTGAGCTTAGGTTTGCCATAGGGTGGGCATTATCAGGGAATGCTTGGAAGATATTGACAAGTCCCTCGTGCAAAAAGCCCCTATGGCGCAGCTCCAAATCAAACTCATCAGACTCGCGCTTATCCTTAGGCAGTGAATCTGTAATGAGCAGCTTGCACACATCGGTAAAGGAGTATTTCTCCACAATGTCCTCAATCGGGATACCTTTATAGAGCAGTTGGCTATTTTTGCCATCTATGTAGCTTATCGTGCTTTTGCACCCTGCAGTGCTTCCATAGCCCGGATCGTAGCTAAAGATATTGGTGCGCTCAAAGAGCTTAGAAAAATCCACTGCCTGCGGTCCGCGATTGCAATCGATGAGCTCAAACTCAAAGCTTTCGTTTGTTTGGTTGTTGGTGAGAGTGATTGTTCCCATAAGTTACCTCCTAATTTTAGTGTTTGTGCTTAAAGTCTTACATAAGTTTCTAAATAGGAGGTTAAAAGATTTTTAAACTTATGCGCAAGTTTTTCAAAAAGTAAAGCTTTGGTTTTGCGTGTGTTATAATTACACAATTTATACAAAGGGCGGCGATGGTAAGAGCGTTTTTGTTGTGCATTGTGTGTGTGGCGCATCTTTTGGCATTAGATTCACTAAAAATCGTGATGGTGGGCGACGCGCTGCTGCACAAAAGCGTATATGAGGACGCGCGCACCGAGAGTGGCTTTGACTTCTCGCCTATGCTAGAGCCCATCGCCCCGCTTCTTTTGCCCTATGATGTGCGCTTTTACAATCAAGAGACGATTTTAGGTGGCAGCGAGCTTGGGCTTAGCACCTATCCAGCGTTTAACTCCCCTCAAGAATTTGGCGATTCTATGCTCGCACTAGGCTTTAACCTCATAAGCCTAGCTAATAACCACACGCTTGATAAGGGCGAGAGAGGCGTGCGCGCAATGCTAAAATATTGGCGCGCTATGGAATCTAAAAGGAGCGATCTACTCACTGCTGGGAGCTATGAGAGTGCGCACTCTCGCGCCACGCCGCGCATAATGCACAAAAATGGCATAACCTACACAATGCTCGCCTACACCTATGGGACTAATGGTATCCCGCTCCCCAAAGGCAAGGAATACCTCGTAAATGTCTATACCAAAGAGATGCTACTAGAGGACATTAGAGCCGTGCGCCCTAAGGTGGATTTGCTCATCGTCTCAATGCATTGGGGGATTGAGTATGAGCATAGCCCGAGTGAGGAGCAGCGCGATCTTGCGCGCTTTTTGGCTCAAAATGGCGTAGATATCATCATCGGCAACCACCCCCACGTGATTCAGCCCATTGAAATCATCGATAATGCCTTTGTCGTGTATAGCCTAGGGAACTTCCTCTCGGGGCAAAGGGGGCTAGCCAAAAATATCGGCGCGCTTATTGGGCTTAGTTTGCATAAAAATAAAGAGGGCAAAATCGTCTTTGATGATATCCAATCCGAGCTCATCTACACGCACTCTACGCAAGGCAAGCACTTCCGCCTTTATCCATTTAGTAAGCTTGATAACTCGCTCCTACCAGAGTATAAAAAAATCGAGCGAGACTACAACGCCATTTTGTTCTCAAACTTTGCCCACAAGCCCGCCAAGCAGAGCAAAGCACCCAAGCCATAAACCACATAAGGAGATTCTATGCCACCACGCCATCTAATCCGCACGAGCGACTTTAGCACTGCCGAGATTCTCACGCTCTTTGTCAATGCCTTGCATTATAAGCAGCTCCTAGCCTCCAAAACCCCCACGCACCACCCCCTAAAGCACAAAAATGTGATCACGATTTTTTTTGAAAACTCCACGCGCACCCTCTCAAGCTTCGAACTAGCGGTAAAAAACCTCGGGGGCGATATCCTGCGCCTTGATGTCTCGCGCAGCTCGACTTCTAAGGGCGAGACGATCTCTGATACCGCTGCCAATCTCAACGCGATGAATCCAGACGCCATCATCATACGCCACAAAAACGCGGGCGCGGGGTATTACCTAAGCTCGCAAGTCAATTGCCCCATCATCAATGGCGGCGATGGCGCGCACTCCCACCCCACCCAAGCTCTGCTAGATTTGCTCACTATCATCGAGCATTTTGGGCTTGAGGAGCTACTCGCCACGGAGGGCAGGAGCGATATCGCCCCCATCGCGCCCCTAGATTCTATACGGGGCAAAAAAATCGCCATCGTGGGCGATGTGATAAACTCGCGCGTGGCAAATAGCAATCTCGAATTGCTCACACGCTTTGGTATGGAAGTGATTTTGGTAGCACCGCCGCACTTCCTGCCTCAGAGCGAGCTGCGCACGAGCGATGATTTGCGCACAATCGCCAAGGAAGTCGATGTGATTATGAGTCTGCGCACCCAGACAGAACGGCATAACCAAGTCATTTATGGCTCGCTCAAAGACTACGCCTCGCGCTTTTGTGTTACCAAAGAGATTTTGGGAGATAGCCCCTGCATTATCCTCCACCCCGGACCTGTGCATCGCAATATCGATATCGATGATGAAGTGCTCAAAGATCCGCGCTCCAAGGTGCTCGAGCAGGTAACTAATGGCGTATGCGTGCGTATGGCAGCTCTTGATTTCCTCATCGCCTAGAGCCTATATATCATTTGATGCAAGTTTGCTAAGGCAAACTTGTTATCGGGGCTTGAGGCAGAGCCCCTCGCCCCTCCGCTGCGCGAACATACACTGCAATTTTTAGCAAGATTATAGAATCTCTTAGTGTAATCGCGTCAGGAACGCCCCTTGGGCTAGCGCATTTTCTATAAACCAAACTAGAGCCTATCATTTGATGCAATTTGCCTCTAGCAAATTGCTGCCGCTCGTGGGGAGTGAATCCCCACTCGCTCCGGCTTACGCGAGCATACACTGCCTGAATCTATCGTTTTGGATTGCTTAGATTCTATAATGTCGCTAATGGGCTTAGATTCTATAACTCCCCCGCTAGTGCGGCTTATGAGAGCAGTCCATTTTGGTAGAGCTTTACAAATTCCTTAGCGATACGCGGATTTTTGCTCCCCTTTTGCGTGGCGTAGTTGAGAGCTCTTTGTCGCAGCGTGGGCTCTAGCGCGCCAGATTCTATCCCTAGATAGTGCGCGATGAGATTCGCATACTCGCCACTGCCAAGCGTATAGAATCCCAGCGCGATCCCAAATCTATCGCTGAGCGAGATAAGCTCATCTTGCATATCGCTTAGGTGCATCGTGTCTTGGGCGTATTCCTCTAGCAGGAGGTGGCGTATATTAGAGGTGGCATAAAACAAAATATTGCGCGCCTGCGCCTCAAAGCCCCCATCTAGGATACTTTTTAGTGCCTTGTAGCTCTCATCGCCCCGCCCAAAGCACAAATCATCGCACATAATGACAAATTTATAGGGCTGAGTGCGCAGGAAATCCACCAAATGCGGCAAAATCGCTAGCGAGGGCTTAGGTATCTCCACCACGCGCAGCGTATCGCTAGAGTGCAAAAACTCGCACAAAACCGCACGCATACTCGAGCTTTTGCCACAGCCTCTAGCACCCCACAGCAGGACATTGCTCGCCCCTGCATTGTCCAAAAAGCTCTGTGTGTTGCCCCGCAGAGCGGTAATAATCTCACTAATCCCCACCAAATGTGCCGCCTCCACGCACTGAAATTCCACAATAGGGCGCAAAAATCCGCCATAGCCCTCAAACTCCCCGCGATACACGCACGCCTTTGTGCTGCTAAAGTCTATGTCAAAGTGTTTCATATCGCTCCTTTGTAGTGGATTGTGTGTTTTAATGTCAAAAAATCTTAACGAGGCTTTGCCAAATATAAATAGTGCGTGTGAGAGCACGATGCCTAAGCAGAATCTAAGGACTTAGATTCTGCCATTTTTGCAGAGTAAAAATCAAGCAAAAATATGTCGCACAAAGCGCAAACCGCCCCTTATTTTAACAACAAAACTTCTTTGAGAAAAATGCAAAAGTGTATTTTTAGATGATTTTATGGATTATGCGAGCTTTTTAGATTCTGAATCCAAATCCAAAGTGCCAAAGCTAGATTCTAAGCTTTCTTTAGATTCTGTATTTTCTTTAGATTCCGCATTTGGCTTGCCGGAAATTCTAGGATTGTGCGTAAGATTTGCTTGTTTTTGGAGTCGAGGCGAGGGAGCTACCTTGTCGGTAGTGACTGATGCCGAGCCGAACAAATCAAGCAAAGATTGCGTGCAAGCCGAATTTCTCGGACTTTTGCAAAGTCTCTTGCGTTCCCAATAATGCACTATACAAAACACCTGCCTATACACCTGCAACCCTAGCCTTGAGAGCTCGCGCGTGAGTTTTCTTATCTTGGAGGGTTTGAGTGCCTCTCTATCGGTGATATTTGTCTCTAGTGCCTCATTGGAGGCTAGCAGATAGGGCACACTGACAAAAATCCATACTTTGTGGATATAAAACATATCCATATAATCATCTACGGGAAACACCCACTTCTTAGCGTGAGCGAGGAATTTGCGCGCTGCGCTAGGGGCGAGGTAGTAGCCCTGCGTGCCGCCACATAGCTGCGTGGTAGAGTGGATATGCGGCGCGTGCGTGGGCTTGGAAGATTTGAGCACCCGCAGCTGCATAAGCCGCACATACTCATACCCGCTCTCTAGTATCTCTCGCACGCCTTGTGCGAAATGCTCGCTAAAGAGCACATCATCCTCGATGATGATGCAGGGCTTGGATTGATCCGCGCACCGCTGCCATAGGAGGTAATGCGAGGCAAAGCAGGCTAGCTCCCCATCGCTTAGCTCCTTGCCGCGTAGCCATAGGGAGAGCTTGCTATCATAATATGTGCTAAATCTCTTATGCTCTCCTGCCCTGCCATCGATAGCTTCAAAAAACTCAAACTCTAATATGTCTTTTAAGTGCGGGTGAGAATCTAGCAGCGCAGCGATCCGCTCGCACATACTTTCATAACGATCTTTGGAGCGTTTGAGGTTGATGATGTAGATTGTTAGCTTACTCATCAGCTTCCATAGATTCTATAATCTCCTCATAGAGCTCTAGGCTCTCTCTAGCGGCTTGTTCATCGATCTTGCTCATCACAAACCCGATATGCAGCAGCACCCAATCCCCCACCGCAAGCTCCTCATCGAGCAGATCCAGCCGCGCCTCGCGTTTGACACCCATCGTATCGACCATCGCCGTATTGCTCGCCCTATCGATAGAATCCACCCTAGAAGGTATCGCTAGACACATTTTCGCTCCTTATCACAAATTTCCTTATCACAAATTTTGCCAAAGCCGCGCGCCCCTCAAGCACGCTACACACGCCCATGCCCTGCCCCCTTAAGCGAGCAGTGCTTACGCACAAATCTCTACCATAAGCCACCTAAAAAATATGCGCGCTATAAAATCCCTCATCTCTGCAGCGCACAAAAAACTCCTTTATCGCCCCCACGCTCGCGCTATCCCTGCTATTTAGCAAAAATAGCGGCACATCTTTTTTGAGCCTCGATAAATCCTCCCTCACACGCTCTATACTAAAGCCAAACACCTCGCACAAATCCGCCTTAGACACCACCACGGCATCCGCGCACAGAAACATACTCGGGTATTTGAGGATCTTGTCATCGCCCTCGGGCGTGGAGAGAAACACGACATTGAGTGCCGCGCCCAGATCGTAGCTCGCGGGGCACACGAGATTACCCACATTCTCGATGATGAGATACTCATAGCTCCCCACATTACAGCACTTCCCTAGCTCCTCTAGCCCCTGCTCCACCATCGCCGCTTCGAGATGGCACGCCTCGCCCGTGGTTATCTGATACGCGCTCACGCCCTTTGCCTGCAGCCGCTCCGCGTCGCGATTAGTCTGCAAATCGCCCTCTAATACACAGAATCTAAAATCCTCAAAAACACTTAGAGATTCTAAAAATGTCGTTTTGCCGCTGCCCGGCGAGCTCATTAGGTTTATCACATACAGATTGTGCGCTTTGTAAAACGCGCGCAGTTCGTTAGCCTTTTTGTCGTTTTGTGAGAGTATGCGCTTGGCGACTTGGACGCTCTTAGGGCTTAGCGCGGCGTTGGATTCTAGTCTGTCTTGGCGCGTGGGCGTGGTTTGGGGGCTTATTTGGGGATTACTTTGGGAGTTTGCTTGCGGGCTTAGTTGAGAGTTTGTTTGAGGGCTTGTGTGCATACGCGCTCCTACCAGCTAAACTGCCCGCCGAGCTTGATTGCCATATAGTTTGAGACATTAAAGCCATAGAGCGTTACATTCTGCCCTAGCCCGTATTCTACCGCCACATCAAAAAACCCAAAGAGATTGAGCCCCGTGGTGAGGATCGCGCCCTCCCCTGCCTTGCTCTGCAAGTCTTTCATCGCACCTAGACGGAAATCCACGAATTTGAAGTCCGCGAGCACCCCGCCGCCTATCATTTGGCTTTTGGGATTGGTGAGCGATAGGGTGTTATTAGGCAGTATGTCCGCATCAAAGGCGAGCGTGAGGAAGTCTAGCAGCTCGTAGCTCACTCCCGCGCGAAATTGGCGGTTTAGCACCACATCCGCGCCATTTTTCATATTTATCGTGGGGGCATTGAGATTTTTTGCCACGAGCCCGATGTTAAACTTACGCAAAAACGAGGGTGTGTAGAGAATCCCCACATCGATACCAAAAGTCTGCTGCATCGTCATATCATTGATGCTTGGTTGCTCAAACTTGAGATCGCTAAAGCTAAGAGGCGTGCTATAGACATAGCCAAAGGCTTGGATAAACTTCACCGCGCCCCCGATATTGATATCTCCCGCGCCCGTGTAGATCGTATGCCCATAGCCCACGGGCACCTCGATGAGCCCTAGCGCGATGCCGTGAGGCGTGTGTTTCCCGCTAAGGATAGAATGATCGGTAAATTCGCTTGGAGGGTTACTGTTACCATTGCCGCCATTTATCACGCTAAATTCTAGTCCCCCATCAGTGGGCTTAGCTTCGATAAAATGGCTACAACCTGCCCCCGTGGCCATATCACTGCACCCACCGATACCGATGATTAGTCGCTGATGATTGGGGTTTATCGTGGCTGAGAGATTCACAAACATTTGCGGGAGCACCGCCACAGCCACCGCGCCGCGCCCGCTATCGGCTTCCTGCACGGTTACTTCGCCGATACCATCAGCCTCCACTTTCTTAGTGCGCTCCTTACCGCGGAATTGTATCACGATACCATTTTGGGAGTTTAGGCTAAAGTCATTGCCCTGCAAGGTGTTATTGAGTGTATCAAAGGCATCTAGGAGCTTATCTATATCAGAATCCGCCCCGCGCGGGATTGTGACAGTGCCTGCTGATGCGAGGAATTTTTCCATATTAAAATCCCCCTTGCCCACCTCTTCTATAATCTTTCCTATGTTGCTCGCATCAATCCCATCAAGCATGCCGGTAAGCAATGGAGGCGCACCCGCAGCCTCTGCCGCATCGACGAGCTTGTCTTTGAGTTTATTTTGCGCGTCTGTGTTGTTTTTTAAGGAACCGCCTAGACTTGAGAGGCTATCGCATTGTGTTGCGCCACTACCATTGCAAGTAATCCCCACTTGTTGTGCAAGACTTTTAATGTTTTCTTCGTTCACACTCCCATTAGCTCCTACCCCAAAGAGCTTGCCGAGTGCGCTTCCAAGCGCACCATCGATGGTAACGCTGCCATTGCTACCGCCTGTGCCGCCCGGTATCGTGATAGCTCCACCCGCGACACTCGCGCCACCTAGGAGCTTTTCATCAAGCGTGGTAGTGATTTGGCTTAGCTCCTCAAAGTCGATGGTGGCGAGCTGGAGGAGGTTTTGCTCTCTAAACTGCGCACCAAAGCTATAGCCCACTTTTGCGCGTCTATCAGCGCCTAGCAGAGCGGGATTGTAGTAGATGCCCCACGCAGAGTTTTTGAGCGCGACACCCGCACCGCCCATCGAGCTAGAGACTTGCCCCATAGAGCCAAATCCCAGCCCATAGCCCTGCGTGAGCGCGAGCACACCCACTAGCATACCAAGTCTTGTGATGTGTTTCATAGATTCTATCCTTGAGAAAGTCTTAAAATACACAAAGCGCGGGGATTGTAGTCTAAGTAAGATTAAATAGGGCTTAGGGGGCTTTCAATCCTTTTTGCTATCATCAAGGGCGACTTTGATCGCCATAGCGGGGATAAGCAACAATCCTAGCGCGATAATCCCAAGTGCGATATTTTCTAGCATTTACAACTCCTCTAGATTCTCTTTAGCAATGCGCTTATTAAGCAGATACGCAGCCACAAACAACCCTAGCAGTGATATGAAGCTACACACCATAAGCAGACTATGCGCTCTGTGTAGATTTGTAGCCAGCCACCCCGCGATAGCCAAAAATGTAGCCACCACAATGCCAAGCCAAAACTTCAAAAGCCCTATTTTTTCTTTTTCTCTATCTAGTTTGCTCATAGGCTTGATTGTAGCACAAAAAGCCTAAATGCAAAGAGATTTGTCTCTTAAAGACTGATTACGCCTAATGTATGATTAACCTTTTAAGCTATAATGCGCGCGTTTGTGGCGAGCTCACGGAGAGCCCACACCAAAGCAGACTCACACAAAGGACAATATATGAAAACCTCCCTTGACACACTCCTCATCCACGGCGGACTTACGACAGATTCTAAAACAGGCGCGGTAAATACGCCCATCTATCAGACTTCCACCTACGCGCAAACCGCCCTAGGACAGAATCTAGGCTATGAATACTCACGCACCAAAAACCCCACGCGCGATGGGATTGAGAGCCTCATCGCCGAGCTAGAGGGCGGGAGGTTTGGCTTTGCCTTTGCTTCAGGTATGGCAGCCATTGGCACGATTTTGAGCCTCTTTAAAAGTGGGGATAAGATTCTCATATCACACAATGTCTATGGCGGGACTTTTAGAATCTTAGACAAAGTTTTTAGCAATTTTAATATCAGCTATGAAATCCTCGATATGCGTGATCTCGCCCTGCTAGAATCCGCCATCACGCCCCAAGTCAAAGCCCTGCTCATCGAAACTCCCGCAAATCCGCTGATGAGCGTGATCTCCCTAGAGCAAATCACTAAAATCGCTAAGAAAAAGGGAATCCTAAGTATCGTGGATAATACCTTTATGACGCCCTATCTGCAGCGTCCGCTGGAGTTTGGCGTGGATATAGTCGTGCATTCTGCGACTAAATACCTCGGCGGGCATAGCGATGTCGTGGCGGGGCTAGCTGTAACTTCTAACGAGGCACTTGCTCAGCGCATAGGCTTTTTGCAAAATAGCATAGGCGGGGTGCTCGCGCCCTTTGATAGCTTCCTGCTTATACGCGGGATAAAGACTTTGGGGCTTAGAATGCAGCGGCATTGCGAAAACGCCCTGCAAATCGCGGAATTTTTGAGCACACATAGCGGCGTGCAGAGGGTGTATTACCCCGGACTAGCTAGCGATGAGGGCTACTCTATACACAAGGAGCAAGCGCGCGGCGGCGGGGGAATGATAAGCTTTGAGCTTAAAGAGGGCTATGATTATAGGGAGTTTTTTGCCTCCACGCGTTTGATCGCCCTAGCCGAGAGCCTTGGCGGGGTAGAATCCCTGCTCTGCCACCCAGCCTCGATGACGCACGCCTCTATCCCCGAGCAAATCCGCGCCAAAGTGGGTATCACAGAAAACCTCATACGCCTATCTGTGGGCATAGAATACGCTAACGATCTCATCGAGGATATCGCTCAAGCCATCGAGCGAGCCAAAAGATAGATTTTAGAGTAGATTCTATGCTATACCACAGCATCGCGCAGCTCATCGGCGACACGCCCCTGCTCGCGCTAAACAAACTCCCTATCCCAAACAACAACAAGATCCTTGCCAAATGCGAGTTTTTCAACCCCGCGGGCGGGATAAAAGATCGCGTGGCGTTGCATATATTGCGCAGATTAAAAAGCGAGGGGAGGTTGAGCGCGGATTCAGTCATCATCGAGGCGACTGCGGGCAATACCGGGCTTGGGATCGCGCTCGCAGCTATCGAGCTAGGGTGCCGCGCCCTGCTTATCGTGCCGCAGAATTTCTCGGTGGAAAAGCAGGTATTAATGCGCGCGCTTGGCGCAGAGGTGCTAAACACGCCAGAAAAAGAGGGTATGAAGGGTGCTATGCAAAAAGCCAAAGAGCTGCTTGAGAGCACGCCAAACGCCATAGCCTTTAATCAATTTGACAATCCCCACAACCCAGAGGCGCACTACCTCACCACTGCGCGCGAGATCTACACAGACACGGGGGGCGAGGTGGATTATTTCGTGTGTGGCGCGGGGAGTGGCGGGAGCTTCAGCGGTGTGGCGCGCTACCTAAAGGAGCGAGATCCTAGCATACAAGCCGTGCTAGCCGATCCGCTAGGCTCGCTCATTGGCGGCAACCAACACGAGGTAAAATCCCGCATAGAGGGCATTGGCAATACCTTCATTCCCCAAAGTATGGATACCACGCTCATTGACAAAGTCTATAAGATTAGCGATGAGCAAGCTTATGAGGGATTGCGCCTGCTTGCGCGCACAGAGGGCGTGCTCGCGGGGATCTCATCGGGAGCGTGTATCCACGCGTGCTTGGAGCTTGCCAAAGAAGTGCGAGATGCAACAATCGTAACGATTTTTGCCGATGGGTTTAGTCGCTATTTTAGCCGCGAGCTATTTTAACTATGAGCTTTCTAGCTACGAGCTTTCTAACTATAAGCTTTTTGGCGCGCCCCATTTTTTCTTTAAGGATTGTCTATGCCCACCAAGCCCTTTGTCTCTATCATTATCCCCGCGTATAATGTCCAAAACTACATAGCACAGACTTTGGAGAGCTGCCTAAAGCAGAGATTTGGCGATATAGAGATTATCGTTGTAGATGACTGTGGCAGTGATGGATCTATGGCTATAGCCCAGAGCTATGCCCGCAGCGATACGCGCGTGAAAATCGTGCGCAATAAAGAAAATATGAAGCTTTTTCAAACGCGCGGGGCGGGAGTGCGGGCTGCAAGCGGGCAGTATGTGATGTTTGTCGATGCTGATGATGTGCTAGAGCCCCACGCCGTGGGGCGTTGTGTAGAAGCGATGAAGTCTGTAGAATCTAAGCAGGCTAAGCGAGTGGATTCTAAAAATACAATAGGCTTTAGCTCGGTTTATAGCAAAGGTGTGAGCCCAAGCGGCGTGCCTGACGCGCAGGCACCAAATGGGGTTTTGGATTCTAGAGAATCTATTGTATGTTCGCGCAGCGGAGGCAATGGGGGCTTTGCCTCAAGCCCCGATAGCAATTTGCCAGAGACAAATTGCGATGAAACAATAATGGGGGGGGGGGCTATAGAGACAAGCGCGAGTGGCGTTGATATGATTGTGTTCAATCACAAGCTATGGTATAGCGATCATACGCGCGAGGTGCGCTGCTACAAGCACCGCTACTACCCCAATATCGATATGTTTTATTACTATCTCATCAATATTTCGGGCTTGTGCTGGAATATCTGGGGCAAGCTGATTAGGCGCGAGCTGTATCTGAGGGCGTTTGCGCTCATCGATACGGGGAGCAAGATAAATATGGCAGAGGACGCGCTCGCCTACTTTGCCTGCACGAGCCTAGCGCGCAGTGTCCTCACGCTCGATGAGCCGCTTTTGCTCTATCGTCAGCGGGAGGATTCTATCAGTCGCTTGCACACTCCCCAGCAGCGCGCCCAAAGCCTCCAAGATCACGAGATTGTGAGCCAAACCATCGCTAGCCTAAGTGCAGAGCTAGCCCCGCACGCTTCAGCTATGCAGCGACTTTATATGCGCAAATACCTTAGCAACGCGCTCCTATCCACCCAAAGTGCGCGACTCACACTCGAGAATGTCCCCGCTGATGAGCAATCCCGCCAACGCGCACGCTATCACAAACGCTTTATCCGCGCACACCGCGTGCGCAAGGCTCTCTCACACATCGTGTGGCTATGGGCGAGGCTAAAGGGCGCAGAGCACAGAATCTAGCCTCACACACTAGATGTAAAGCCCGCGTCACTCCCTTTTATTTTTTGTAAATTAAGGCGGGCAGCTAAGCACTCTTTACCTCCCCTCCCCCACCCTCGACTACGCTTTTTATCGGTGCGTCCCGCACGGGATTTTTATTGGATTTTTGCGCTGCAAAAATCAAAGAAAATATGTAGGTGCGATAGCACCAACCGACACTCGCCCTTGTCGTGTGTGGCAAAGCGTAAGCTTCTTTAGAAAAATCAGGAAAAAGGTGGCAGCAGTGCCACCGCTGATTTTTCTAAAGAAACTTCGTTGCACTCTCCCCGTTTGCCGAAAAAGACCCAACGGGTTGCAAGCGTAAGCCACAGCAAAAACGTGGCGCTTTATCTTTTTCGGGGCTAAGGGGAGCGGGGAAGGGATAACACCCCTTTTTCTTTTGCGCAAACAAGCGATTCTGTGAATCTAAACAATATCCGTGAGAATGTGAATCTAAGAAATTTAGAATCTAGCACAGATTCAGAATCTAGATTGTAAATCCATAGCAGATTCTGCTAACCCCTCTCTCTCACATACAGCGCGCTTTGGCTCTTTGGCACGCTTTTGGTTGTGGGGATTTCTAACACCTCGTAGGTTTTGGTGTGCTCGAGATAGGTAAGAGTGATGGTATCGCCCTTTTTGACTTCTTTTGAGCTCTTAGTGGGCTTGCCATTGAGTGCTACCACCCCGCTATCGCACATATCCTGCGCGATTGAGCGGCGTTTGAGGATATTTGTGGTATTGAGGAATTTATCGATTCTCATAACATCTCCTTTGTGGTGTTGTGGGCTTAGCGGATTTTTTGCTTTTTGTGTTTGCCAAGTCGCAAGATGACTGAAGGCTCACGCTCGCTCCAGCCTCTAGAATCTAGCACATACATAGCGCACATTTGCAGTGCATAGCTTAAGTCAAAACGCTTAGTGTGGCGGTTTGCCGATGAGGAAAAAAGCAGCGGGTAGTAGCCCAAAAGGCTTTGGTGTGGGCTCTCGCTCGCCACGACGCGCACGCCACAGCCATTTGGGTAGATAAAGCTAGTGCGTCTAGATCTACGCACAAAGCGTCTATGCGCCCTAGGGATACGCGTAATCGTGCGCAAAGTGGCAAAATCCCTAGCTTCTCTAAGCGTGTGGCGATGGCGATTTTTGGCTTTGTCTATGGGGGCTTGGTTCTCGCACAAAAAGCCGATGGTCGTGTCGGTTTGCGCGAGGATTAGTGGATTATTGGCAGTTGTAGCATTCAACGCTGCGATCCATTTTTTCTTCCACATCGGGGCTTTGGGAGCGGAGGTAATAGGTGGATTTGAGCCCCAGCTTCCACGCGAGCATATAGATATCATTGAGCAGCTTGCCGCCCGCGATTTCTAGGCGGATAAAGATATTTGTGCTTTGTCCTTGATCGATCCATTTTTGGCGCACTGCAGCGGCTTTGATGATTTTAGTCTGATCGATATCATAGGCTGAAGTGTAGTAATTCCACGTATCAAGGTTGAGATTTGGCACGACGACGGGGATGAGCCCGCTTAGGTTTTCCTCAAACCACTTGCGCTTATACACGGGCTCGATGGTTTGTGTCGTCCCCACGAGGATGGAGATCGAGCTCGTGGGCGCGATCGCCATCAGATAGCCATTGCGCATACCTTGCTGCGTGACTTTGGTTTTGAGCGCGCTCCAATCGCAAGTTTGGTTAAACAAATCGCGATTGACGAGCTTCAGGGCTTCTTTGTTAGCCAAGTCGATTGGGAAAATCCCCTTGCTCCAGTTTGAGCCCTCAAACTGCGGATACACGCCCTTTTCCTTTGCCAGATCGCTGCTTGCATTGATGGCGTTGTAGCTGATGAGCTCCATAATCTCATCGATTTTTGCCAAATGCGCATCAGAGCCCCACTCGATGCCCTGTGTCGCGAGCATCTCCGCTTCTCCCATCACGCCTAGCCCGATGGCGCGATTGAGCATATTGGTTACTTTGACTTTGCGATTTGGGTAAAAATTAAGATCAATCACATTATCAAGCATTCTAATAGCAATAGGGAGCACGCGCTCTATGTCCTCTTTGGTGTGGATTTTGCTCAGATTCACACTTGCGAGGTTGCACACGGCGGTATGCCCATCTTGGGCTTTGCGTGAAGTGATAAAAACCTTTTTGCCATTAAGAGAATCTATGCTTGTAATCTTATTTGCCTTCTTGCGCACACCACCATCGGTAAGCACTTCATCGTGCTCCTCAAACTCCGCGAAGCTCCCGTCCTCAAACTCCACTTCCACGATATAGTGATTGGGATTGGTGTTTTGAAAAATCTCGGTGCAGAGGTTGGAGCTGCGGATAATCCCGGCGTGGGCGTTTGGATTGCAGCGATTGGCATTGTCTTTAAAGCACAAAAAGGGCAAACCAGATTCAAAGTAATTAGTCAGAATCTTTTTCCACAATTCCTTGGCGTTGATATGCTCTTTGATGATATTTGGATCTTTTTCGTATTCCTCATAGCGTTTTTCAAACGCCTCGCCATAGAGCTCGGTTAGATCGCGGCATTGGTAGGGATCAAAGAGTGTCCAAAGCTCGTTTGCCTCCACGCGCTTCATAAAGAGATCGCAAATCCACAACGCCGGGAAAAGATCGTGTGTGCGTCGCCTCTCCTCGCCAGAATTTTTGCGCAAATCGATGAAGTCCCCCACATCGGTGTGCCACACTTCTAGGTAGGTAGCGATCGCGCCCTTGCGCGTGCCTAGCTGATCCACGGCAATCGCCACATCATTAGCGATTTTCAAAAACGGCACGACGCCACCCGCGGCATTTTTATGCCCATCGATAAAGCTCCCTAGCCCTCGCACTCGGCTTAGATCCCAGCCAATGCCCCCGCCGTATTTGCTAAGCAGTGCCATCTCTTTATACGCGTCAAAAATCCCCTCGATATTATCAGGCGTGCTACCCACATAGCACGAGCTTAGCTGATGGCGCGTGGTGCGCGCATTAGCCAGTGTGGGTGTGGCGCAGATGACTTCAAACTTAGAGATCATATCGTAGAATCTAATCGCCCACTCGTTTGGATTTTGCTCATTTTGTGCCAAAAACATCGCAATCGCCATAAACATATGTTGGGGCAGCTCTATGGGTTGGTTGTTTTTGTCTTTGAGCAAATAGCGATCATAGAGGGTTTTTATCCCTAGGTAATTAAACTGCAAATCGCGATTTGAATCGATTTTAGAATCTAGTAATTCTAAATCAAACTTTTCTTTTAAGCCTTTGAGAATTTTCCCCTCACTCTCGCCTAGCTCAAAGTAATCCTTGAGCTTTTTATAGCCTGTGTAGCCAGAGACTTTGTGATAGAGATCGTATAAAAACAAGCGTGCTGCGACAAAAGTCCAATTGGGCGCGTCAATATCGATTTTATCGACTGCGGTTTGGATAAGCGTCTTTTGAATCTGCTCCGTGGTGATTTTGTCTTTGAAGTGAATCTTTGCATCGACTTCTAGTTCGCTTTGATTGACGCCTTCTAGCCCCTCGACTGCATTTGCAGTGTATTTTTGAATCTTTGAGATATCAAGCGTTTCTATCCGCCCACTGCGCTTTACAACCGTGATTACATCTAGCATACACACTCCTTACTTATACTGCACAAACTCACTAAAATCAATCCTATATCGCTTGCTTTGGGGCTTAATGCGATAGCCAAAGGCTAGCAGGAGCGTGATTTGCTCCCTCTCTTTATCAAGTCCGAAATACGACTCGAGCTCTTGCTTCTCAAAGCCCTCAATCATACAAGTATCAATCCCCAAATATGAGGCATAATCCATCATAGAAGTAGCGATAATATAGCTCTGCAACGCCGCCCAGTAGCCTATCGTGTAGTCATCATACCCACGCGCTTGCAGATAGCTGCCATATCGCTTTTTATACGCTTCTATCTGCTCGGGTGTTTTTTGCTTGCGTGCAAAGGCGTTTTGCACATAGTTTGTGTGGGCGAGCAAATCGGTTTTGAGCGTTTTAAACACCACGAGTTCTGACGCGCTTGTGATTTGTCGCTGATCCCAGCATAGCGCGCGGATCTCCTCTCGTGCCTTTGTATCCCGCACCACCACTAGGCGCGTGGGCTCCATACCAAAGGAGCTTGGCGCGGCATAGCCCACCTCCAAAATCTCCTCAAACTGCTCTGTGGGGATTTTTTTGCCCTCATCAAACTCCTTGCACGCGTGGCGCATAGCCACACCCTCTAAAAATTTGTTTTTGCATACTGTGTTTTGTGTGTCCATAAATATCTCCTTAATGTGAATTTAGATTCTGTATATGCTATTTTCGTGCCATACGCCTACGCTCGGTAGGATCGAGGTATTTTTTGCGGATTCTGATATTTAGCGGCGTTACTTCTAAAATCTCATCATCCTCTATCCACTCTAGTGCGCGCTCTAGCGTGAGTTCCCGCGGTGGAGTGAGCTTAATGGCATCATCACTCCCGCTTGCGCGCATATTGGTTAAATGCTTTGCTTTAATGGGATTGACATCCAAGTCGTTGTCCCTGCTATGCTCGCCGATAATCATACCCACATAGACTTTTGTCTGTGGCGCAATGAAGAGCACGCCGCGCTCTTGGATATTAAAGAGTGAAAATCCTGTCGCCTCGCCATTTTCCATAGACACAAGCGCGCCATTTTTGCGAGACTCCACACTGCCGCTAAAGGCGCGAAACTCTAAAAATGAGTGATTCATCACGCCCTCGCCCTTGGTATCCGTCAAAAACTCGCTGCGATAGCCAATAAGCCCGCGTGCGGGTATCTCAAACTCTAGCCGCGTGTAGCCATCTCCCATAGGATTCATCGCCTTCATCTCGGCTTTGCGCTTGCCTAGCCGCTCGATAATCGCCCCGCTAAAGTCCTGTGGCGTATCGATGACTAAATGCTCAAAAGGCTCGAGTTTCACGCCATTTTCCTCTTTGATGATAACCTCGGGGCGCGATATGCTAAACTCAAAGCCCTCGCGCCGCAAATTTTCTGCCAAAATCGTGATTTGCAGCTCTCCACGCCCTGAAACGCGGAATTTCCCCTCGCCCATCTCCTCGCATTTCATCGCGATATTTGTCTGCATTTCTTTTAGCAGCCTATCTTTTAGCTTATTAGCCGTTACGTGCTTGCCCTCTAATCCGGCAAGCGGGCTGTCATTGACCGCAAAATACACGCTCATCGTGGGTTCCTCTAGGTGCATAGAATCTAGGGGCATAGGATTAGACGGATCGACGATAGAATCTCCCACATCGATGGTGTTAAATCCCGCTATGGCGACAATATCGCCAGCTTGTGCGGATTCTATCTCAGTGCGTGCAAGCCCTAAGAATCCAATGAGCTTAGTGATCCTGCCATTTTCTTTCTCGCCATCGCTTTTGGCGAGCATTACATTTTCGCCCTTTTTCACTCTGCCATTAAACACCCGCGCAATGCCGATTTTGCCCACATAGTTGTCATAATCAAGCGTAAAAATCTGCATTTGCAGCGGGGATTCACTGCTACCACTAGGTGCGGGGACATATTCTAGTATCGCTTCAAAGAGCGGCTCGAGGTTTTTTTTCTCATCTTCTAGATTTTTTATCGCATAGCCATCGCGTGCCGCGGCGTAGATTACCGGAAAATCGAGCTGATAATCACTCGCCTCCATCGCCACAAAGAGATCAAACACCTCATCAACCACCCTATCGGGCTCGGCAGCGGGCTTGTCTATCTTATTTACCACGACTATGGGGCGGATCCCAAAGCTTAGAGCCTTTTTGACGACAAACTTCGTCTGGGGCATCACGCCCTCTTGCGCATCCACGAGCAGTAGCACGCCATCGACCATTTTTAGCACTCGCTCGACTTCTCCGCCAAAATCCGCGTGTCCGGGCGTGTCTATGATATTGATTTTCGTGCCTTTGTAGTTGATAGCGGTGTTTTTGGAAAGGATCGTGATACCGCGCTCGCGCTCTAAGTCGTTAGAATCCATTACGCGCTCATCGATTTGCTCTCGCTCGCTAAAAGTGCCTGATTGGGTGAGTAGCCCATCGACTAGGGTTGTTTTGCCGTGATCGACGTGGGCGATAACTGCGATGTTTCGTATGTTTTGCATAGGTAGTCTTCTTTCGTTCTTGGAGTAAGTGAAAGCGCAATTGTATAAAACGCTCTCTTAAAATTTTCTACTTTTTTCTAAAGCTTTTGCAAATATTTTATCATTGCTTATCTGTATGGCGCACTTCACACCCATTTCACTTTTTTGCCCTACACTGCGCGCTAGATTCTATGGCTTTGAAGGAGTGGCTTTGAGGTGGTTTGTGGTATTAGGCGTGATGGCATTTTGTGCGTGCTCTACCAAGCTCCCCACTACTGAGGAATTGCAGAGCCAAACCCATATCCCCCAATCCTTTGCTAATCTCAAAAACCCCGACACCCACGCAAGCGACGCGCTCAAGCAGTATCTACAGGAGCACACGCCCATACAGAGATTTTACACGCTCTTTGACGATGCGCAGCTCCACGCGCTCCTAGATATCGCCCTAGAGCGCAATACCAATGTGCTCATTATGGCTTCACGCCTAAAGCAAGCCAAATCGCAAGTAAAAATCAACACCGCCTCAATGTTCCCAACCATAAACGGCAATATCGGCACAAACTACACCGACAGACGCACACAGAGCCAAAGCCTCCTTGTCCGTCCGGGCACAAACTCCACGAGCGCCAATCTCTCCCTAAGCTGGGAGCTCGATCTCTTTGGCAAGCTCAACGCCCTGCGTCAATCGAGCAAAAAAGACGAGCAAAGCGCGCAAGCCAACCTACAAAACGCCCAAATCTCGCTCCTAGCCGAGGTGAGCACGCTGTATTTTACCCTGCGAGATAATGCCTACAATATCGCGCTAAGCACCCAAATCCTTGAAAACCTACGCGAGATAGAATCTATTGGCGAGCAGCAATACCAAAAGGGCTTAATCGATATCAATACCTACAAAAGCCTCAAAGCCACGCTTATCACGCAGCAAAACACTCTAGAATCCCTGCGCTACACCTATGAGCAAAACAAAAACGCGCTATTGGTGCTGCTGGATATAAACGATGGGGATTTGCGCGAGATTGTGCAGTTTTTGGATACGCCCAAGGACTTGCCCACGATCGCGCGCTTTGATGTGCAGAGCATACCAAGCGAGGTGCTGCTAGAGCGTCCCGATGTACGCTCTAGCGTCTTTGCGCTCCACTCGCAGCTCTATAAGGTTACCAACGCCAAAGCCGCGCGCCTCCCTACCATCTCGCTCAATGGCTCCATAGGGCAGATTCTCTATAGCAATGTCGCGGCAAATTCGCTCGTGTTTCAAATCGCTAATTCCATCGCAGCACCGCTTTTAAACCGCGTGAGCCTGAGAGAAAACCAAAAGATTCAGCAAGAGCTTAGCAAGGAGGCATTTCACACACTCCAAAACACCATAAACACCGCGCTTAGCGAGATAGAAAACGCGCTTTTTGATAGGGATTCTAAACAGAGGCAAGTGCGCAATAATAAAGCCGTGCTGGAGCTTAGTAAGCAGGCTTATGAGAGCGATGTCGCGCAGTGGGAGCGCGGCGTGATAGATTTGAGCGCGTTTTTGACAAACAAAAATGCCCATCTCTCTACGCAGGCGCAGTATTTTAGCTCCCAAGTGAGTGAGATTTTGGCTATGGTGACGCTGTTTAAGGCGTTTGGGGGGGCGGTGTATGTGGGCGATTATTCTTTGCAAGAAGGGCATTCAGCTTTTAGCGATAAATCGTTGATTCTGCGCTCGGTGCTCGGTCACTACCGCTTAGGTAGCTCCCTGCACCCCTCGCTTGGCTCTGCTGATGTGAGCGTAGCGAAACGAAAAAACAACGATTTCTCATCCAAAATCTTAGAATGCCAAGGGGCAAGCCAAGATTCAAAGACAAATCTACAATCCCAAGAGGAAGGCACGCTCGGTTTGTCTGCTAACCTTCCAAAAAATCCGCAAAGCTTACACAGCCACACCGCGTTTGTTGCGATAGCAACCAACCCACACTTGCACATGACTAATTTTTTTGTTTGCAATAGCGAGCTCACACAATCCGCACAAGGCGGGACAAAGCCAAGCGTAGAATCTCAAGTAGATTCAGAATCTAAGGCGGAGAATTTAGGAAACACAGAATCTAGCCCAACAGATTCTAAAGGAATTACAGAATCTAAAGAGATTCTAAACAATGAACAAAGGCAAAGCCCAAGCGGCGTAGAACCTAGCACAGATTCAGAATCTAGATTCAAGGTTTTGGAGTTAGATTCAGAATCTAGTTCCACGGAATCTAACACAGATTCAAAACCACGCGCGCAATCCATTCCAAAAAACTCAAACCACAATCCACAAACACAAAGCTTGCAAAACCTCGCACTACACCACTAGGAGCTCACAATGAACGACATTTACACAACCCTCAATCCTCCCAAAAAATACCTAAACCCCAAGTGGCTCATCGCCTCTGCGTTTCTCATCGCCCTTGTTGCGGGCGTGGCTATATATTTTTGGAAATTCCACACGCCTGCTATCAAGTATGAAACCATCACGCCCACGCAAGGTGCGATCCAATCGAGCATATCAGCCTCTGGCTCGCTCTCGCCAACCAATGAAGTGGAGATAGGCAGCGTGATCTCGGGTATCGTGCTCGAAGTGCTCGTGGAGGAGAACGATCGTGTGCAAAAGGGGCAGATCCTCGCACGCATAAATCCCGAGACGATCAACCAAGAAATCGCGCGCTACAAGGCACAGCTAAACTCCGCCAAGGCGCAGCTTAGAGCGAGTGAGCAAACGCTTGTGGATAAAAAGTGGAATTATGACAGGCTGCTTGATGTGTATGAGAGCACAGGCGGCAAAGCCCCCTCCAAGCTCGAGCTCCAAAATGCCAAAACCGCCTACACTTCCGCGCGCTCGGATGTGGATATCAAAAAGGCTTCTATCATCGAGATAGAGACAAGCATACAAAGCGCGAGTATCGATCTCAAAAATTCCAATATCGTTACGCCCATTGATGGCGTGATTTTGACCAAAAGCGTGGAGGTAGGGCAAAGCGTGGCGGCGAGTTTCCAAGCCCCCGTGCTCTTTAAAGTCGCCGAGAAACTCGAAGAGATGGTGCTAAAGGCAAATATCTCAGAAGCAGACATAGGCAAGATTAAAGAGGGGCAGGAAGTGAGCTTTAGCGTAGATGCCTATCCCGATAGGACATTTAGAGCAAAGGTGAATAAAGTCAATTTTGGCTCGGGCGATGGGAGCTCTAGCTCCAGCTCTTCTAGCTCCTCAAGCAGCTCTAGCGCCTCATCAGAGATCGTGAGCTATATCGCAAGGATTGAGGTGGATAATAGGGATTTGTTATTGCGCCCCAATATGAGCGCGACTGCTGATATCATCATCGCCAAAGCCGAGAATGCCCTGCTTGTGCCAAGCAACGCGCTGTATTTTGATCTCAATAAAGCCCTGCAAAAGGCAATGCCTACAGAATCTAAGTCCATAAGCTCGCTCTTTGCCCCGCCTCGCCGCCCCAAGCCCCAAACACAAGGCAATAGAGCAAGTGCTAGCAAAGTGGGCACGCTATGGGTGCTAGAGGGCGGCACACCCCAAGCCGTGAGTGTGGAGGTGGGCATCTCTGATGGGCAATACACACAAATCCTAAGCGGGATTGACGCACAAAGCAAAATCATCACCGCTATCAAGGCAAAATAAGAGGGGGCGAGGTATGCAAGAGGGTATGCAAGAATTTATCGCGTTAGAGGATATACATAAGACTTATGGCAAGGGCGAAAATGCCTTTGAAGCCCTAAAGGGCGTGAGCCTAGAGATAAAACAGGGCGAGTTTATCGCGCTTATGGGACCTAGTGGCTCGGGCAAATCTAGCCTCGCAAATATCCTAGGCACGCTCGATGTGGGCACGCGAGGGCAGTATAGATTCTGTGGGGTGAGTGTGTTTGGGCTCACGCAAAACCAACGCGCCCTTTTGCGCAGGAACTACATAGGCTTTATCTTTCAGGGCTTTAATCTCCTCGCGCGCACCACCGCGCTTGAGAATGTCGAGCTCCCACTGATGTATCGCGGTATCAAAAAAGAGAGGCGCAAAGAAATCGCCCTGCAAGCACTAAAGCGCGTGGGGCTAGAAAAATGGGCAGATCATAGCAGTGCTAAGCTCAGCGGCGGGCAGCAGCAGCGCGTGGCGATTGCGCGTGCGATTGCCTCCAAACCCCTCTTTTTGCTCGCTGATGAGCCCACGGGCAATCTCGATACCAAGCGCAGCGTGGAGATTATGGAGATTCTCTGCGAGCTTAATACCGAGCTTGGGATTACAATCCTAATGGTAACGCACGAGCCCGATATGGCGCGCTATGCGAGCCGCGAGATTCACTGCCTTGATGGCAGGCTTGTGGTGTGAGGTTTGTGATGAGATTGCTATACAGATTCTATAAAGGTAGGTGGCGATGATACTCAATGCCTTTTTGCTAGCACTCCGACAGATTCAGCGCAACTTTTTGCGGGCGTTTCTCACGATGTTAGGCGTGATCATCGGTGTGGGCGCGGTAGTGATGATGATAAGCCTAGGCAATGGCGTAACCAAGCAAACAAGCGATACCTTCACTTCACTTGGGCGCAATCTCATTCTCATATTCCCCGCACGCGCGACGAATCCGGGTGGCTCTAACATACGGCGCAACTTCAACGCCCAAGAAGTCCGCGAGTTAGAATCTCGTATGCGCGAGTATGTCGCCGCGCTCGCCCCCATCTCACAGAGCTCGACGCTTTTGCAATTCCAATCCCAAAACACCACGACACAGGTGCAGGGCGTGGGTGCGAGTTTTTTTAAGGTTACGCAGTGGGATACCGCGCAGGGCAGGGCTTTTGAAGATACGGAATATAAGGTAGGGAGCAATGTCTGTGTGATTGGCGAGTCGGTGCGTAAAAATCTCTTTGGCGAGGAAAATCCACTAGGCAAAAAAATCCGCCTAAGCAATATCGTGTGCGAGTGCGTGGGCGTGCTAGAGACAAAGGGACAGGGTGGTATGGGCAACGATCAGGACGATGTGCTGCTGCTGCCTGCAAAAACCTTTGCGCGCTCCATCTCACGCAATGCCACGATGAATGCCTACAATCGCATTATGGTGCGCGCGCGCGATGATGTGGATTCTATGGAAATCAATCTCGCGCTTACAAGGGCACTGCGCGATATACGCAATGTCAAGGCGGGCGAGAGGGATTCTTTTGAGATTATGGATACTAAGCAAATCGCGCAAGCCTTTAGCGCAAATATCAGAATCTTGACGATGTTTTTGGGCTTTGTGGCGGGGGTGAGCCTGCTGGTGGGCGGCATAGGGATTATGAATATAATGCTCGTCTCGGTGACTGAACGCACTAAGGAAATTGGCACGAGAATGGCGATTGGGGCGCTGCAGAGCGAGGTGCTGCTGCAGTTTCTCATCGAGGCGGTTACGCTTAGCGCGCTTGGGGGGCTTATAGGGATTGTCGTGGCGTTTTTTGGCTCTTTGGGCTTTGCGTATGCTAAGGATTTGCCCTTTATCTTTGATATTCCCACCGCGATTGTGGCGTTTGTGTTTTCGGTATGTATCGGTGTGCTCTTTGGCTATCTCCCCGCACGCCGCGCCTCAAGGCTCAATCCCATCGACGCGCTGCGGCACGAGTAGGGATTGTGAGAATCTCACGTGGATTTGTGCTATAATGCGCACTCTCACTTTTTAAGGGGTTGAAAAGGCATTCGACAGGAAGTGTAGAATCTAAGTGCATGTGAGCCGGTAAGCTCTCAAACTGCCAACAGCAATAAACGCAAACAATACAAATTACGCTCCAGCTTACGCAAAAGTGGCGTAAGCCTCATTCCTTTTAGGAGCCGACACTCTAGGAGTTCTAGCCTCTTAGATTCTGTCGTCATCGCGCTAGATGCTTGCTAGGTGAAGTCTTTAGCCTAGCAAAAAGACAAAGAGACTGCTTGTCTTGTGGAGTTTGGGGGTTTTCTCGCAGGCAAAAAGACAAAAATCCTATCTAAACATGTAGAAGCTTAGTGGAAATGCTTTTTGGACTGGGGTTCGATTCCCCACAACTCCACCATTGCTTTTAATCCTCACTCGATTTTGCTGCTTTGTTATGTATTGATATTACTCCCTAGATTCATTATAATGCTTAGACAAATACCACTTGAAGGAGAGCGTTATGACTTTGGTTATAGAAAATGTCAAAGAAGAGTTTGTCCCAGCGTTTAAAGGATTGGCTAAAGGCGTGCAGGCTAAGGTGAGAGCAAAAAAGACGAGGGCGGAGATCATCGCAGAGATGGAGAGGGAAAGTGAAGAGATGACAAGGCTATACAAGGAGGGTAAGCTAAAAACCTTTAGTTCTATGGAAGAATATAGACAATATAGAGGCATAAAATGAAATACACCTTTCATTCAAGTAAAAGGTTTGATAAGGCGTATGATAAACTTATATGTCAAGGATAGAGAGCTTGTTGATACCATCATCGAGAGATTGTGTGATGATGAAATCCTAGAGCCAAAATACAGAGATCATAAGCTAAAGGGCTCGCTAAGAGGGCTTAGAGAATGCCACATAAAGCCGGATTTGCTCCTAATCTACAACAAACAAGAAGATGTGCTTATCTTAAACGCGCTCAATCTAGGCTCACATAGCGAGTTGTTTTAAACGCAATGTGGTAACTAGATGGAGCAGATAATCTGCTACATTGCCACCTAGATTCAATACATCTGCATACTCGCACAATGCAAACTCCCATGCCACTTGATGAGGCTTTTTGCCTTCACACCCACCACGCGCCGATTGGGCAGTGCCTCTTGCAGAATCTTCAGTGCTTTTTTGTCGTTTTTCTTATCGCCATAGGTTGGCACGATGAGCCCGCCATTGACAAACAAAAAATTCGCATAGCTCGCGGGCAAACGCTCCTTTTTGTGGTATATGGGCTTGGGGAATGGCAGCGCGACAAGCCTAAACGCCCTCCCCTCCAAATCCCTAAAGCCCTGCAATTCACGCTCCATCTCGCGCAACGCCTCATGATGCTCATCGTCCCTATCCTCGCATTTGACATAAGCAATCGTGCGCTCATCGATGAAGCGTGCGAGCATATCGATATGGCTATCTGTATCATCGCCACGCAAAAACCCGCTCTCCACCCACAAAATCTGCTTAAGCCCCAGCACGCGAAGGAGCGTAGATTCTATCTCCTGCTTATTTAGATGAGGATTGCGGTTTTTCTCTAGCAGGCAGGTAGTCGTAGTGAGCGCGATACCAGTGCCATTACTCTCGATACTCCCGCCCTCAAGCACGAGGGCTTGGGTATGGAGATTATCAAACACGCCCATCGCGTGCAGCGTGCCACTCATAGCGTTGTCATAATTAGCCCCAAACTTCAGCCCCCAACCATTAAAGCCAAAATCTAGCAAAAGATTCTGATGGTTTTTGCGTATCGTGAGCGGGGCAAAATCCCGCGCCCATATATCATTACTCCGCACATCAAAAATGCGTAAAAGCCCGTTTTTGAGCTCCTTTTTGCAGGCTTTGAGCAGGAGCTTTTTGGCGTCTTTATCGCGCGGATCCACGCACACCCACACGCATTCAAACTCCGCTATTTGCTTGATAAAGCCAATTATACATTCCTGCGCCTCTTTTAGCATAGGCTTCCAATCACTCTTTTTGTGCGGAAAGCCAACTAGCACCGCCTTTTGCTCTTCCCACTCTGCGCGTAGCATACTCTCTCCTTAAGTTAAAATAATCCCAATTATAATCTTTTATTTTTTAAAACCCAAACAAATGCTATAATCACGCCCTTTGCGTGGTATTTTGTATAAGGATAAGAGATGATTTTGAGCATAGAATCTAGCTGCGATGATAGCTCCCTAGCCCTCACGCGCCTTGCAGATTGCAAACTCCTCTTTCACACCAAGCTTTCCCAAGATTCACACCACAGCCCCTTTGGCGGGGTGGTGCCCGAGATCGCCTCGCGCCTGCACGCTGAGAATCTCCCCCTACTCCTCTCTAAGCTCACAGACTTTTTGCGCACGCTTACTCCAAGCGCGCCTCTCTCCCCGCTTAAAGCCATTGTCATTGCCAATCGCCCGGGACTAAGCGTAACGCTTAGCGAGGGTATGTGTATGGCAAACGCTCTCGCGCTAAGCCTCAATCTCCCACTGATATGCCTCAATCATCTCAAAGGGCACATCTACTCGCTTTTTATCGACACGCCGCACGCGCACATTAGCGGGGGGCTAGGCGTGCTGCTCGTCTCGGGCGGGCACACGCAGATTTTGCATATGCGCGATTATGAGCACATCACGCTTGTGGCACAGAGCCTTGATGACAGCTTTGGCGAGAGCTTTGATAAGGTAGCAAAAATGCTCTCCCTAGGCTATCCGGGCGGACCTATCGTAGAATCTTATGCCGCCAAGCATAGCGGCGCGCTGCTGCCTATGCCCATACCGCTTTTGCGTGATAAGCGGCTTAGCTTTAGCTTTTCAGGGCTCAAAAACGCGGTGCGGCTAGAGATACTCAAAGCACAGGGTATCACGGAGAATGGCGCGCAGAGTATCGTGGAGGGGGGCGCGCTAGAGGAGCTAAGAGCGCAAATCTGTGCGAGCTTCCAAGAGGCTGCTTGTGCGCATATCCTTAATAAGCTTAGAATCTACTTTGAGCGATATGGCGCGCATTTCACGCATTTTGGGGTGGTTGGCGGGGCGAGTGCCAATGCCTTTTTGCGCGCTAAGATAGAATCTCTATGCCACGAGTTTGACAAGAGGCTTATTCTGGCGCCGCTAGAGTTTTGCGCGGATAATGCCGCGATGATTGGGCGATTAGCCTGCGAGGCGTATGCGCGCAGGGACTTTAGCCCCCTCAATGATACCATCTCGCCCAAAAGTCTAGCGGAGGATTTTTTGCGAGATTGCGGAGTTGGGATTTAAAATCTTATATCTTTGCCACGCACTCAATGTCGTTTGTGCTTAAAAGTGAGGATTTTGCAATCTCCATTGATGAAAAGTCATACACAAGCGGCTATGTGAGAGGTGTGGTGCGGCTATGGGATTTGCGCATTTTGCTATCCTAATGCTTTTGCTTGAGGTGGGTGGGGTGTAAGCAAAGAGGTTTTAAGCGTTTAGAAAAGCACCTCTTTGCTTGTGTTAAAAGTCTCCATCATCGTCCTAATGCTCGCGTGCGCGATAATTTTTCGATTTTTATCACTCTTAGTGTGAGAGTGATAGTTTTTAAGCACTATCTCGGTGTCAGCGGCTCTGCAGTGATTCCACGCACGCCCGATGTAGGTGCAGATATTGGGCACTGTGATATGCCGCCACTTATCCGCCACATAGATATTTACCCACACGCCGATACTCTGTGGCTTGTGCGCTAACCTCCAATAGCCCACGGGATCCATCGTGACAAGCAGCGGAATGCTTGCAGGCGCGAGCGTGAGGCGCGAGAGGAGCTTGCAGATATTTCCCGCTCCCCAGCTATGCGCAAAAATATACAGATGATAACCGCTAGCGATGAGATGTGGGAGCCACGAGGCAAAAAGAGCCCTGTGATCAAAAGTCGTATAAATCTTGCCCACAAAGGGGATATGCGCCAACCTAGGATAGCTCCCCTGCCTAAAGCTCGCAAACTCCCTAAAGAGCACGCGATGATGGCTATCCATAAGCCCGCCGATGAATACGATGAGGTTTTTATCTCCCGCGGGCTGCGGGGATTGGGAGGATTGCGGGGGTGTGAGCTCGATGATGGTGCTAGATTCTGTGTTTGAGAAAAAGGGATTTGTCTGCGTATATGGGGCTTGTGGCGGGGGCACATCGCCGCTCCATAGGGCAATAGGGAGAAAGAGACTCATACAACTCCTTGTAGCAGACTTATGGCTGCGCGCTAGATCGCGCTAGATTCTGAGATTTGCCCGCTTCAAACTCTTTAGAGAGAATCTCCGCATTCTCTCGCGGATTACCATTCCACAGAGCACTTATCACAGCGCACATATCAGCATTTTTTAGCACTCTTATATTTTCTTTGCTAATCCCGCCGATGGCGCAAATGGGTATCTTTAGCGATTCTTCTGCGCGCTGCAGGATTTCTGCTCCCACACACGGGGCTTTTGGCTTGGTAGGTGAGGGAAACATCGCGCCAAATGCGACATAATCCGCGCCGCTAGATTCTGCCCTCTGCGCACGCGCCAAATCCCCATAGCTCGAAACCCCCAAGATTCCTCCAAATCTCTTGCGGACAAAGCGCAAATCCCCATCGTCCTTGCCGATATGCAGTGCCGGGACACCAAGCGCGATAGCGAGATCTATGCGATCATTAAGGACAAAGAGCACATCGGATTTAGCACAGAGCTCCATCAAGTGCAAAATAATCTCTACAATATCCTTATCTGGGCTATTTTTGTCCCTAAACTGAAAGATTTTCATACCGCCCGCTATGGCTTCTTGCACTTGATGGCTAAGAGTGCTAAAAGGTGTCAGAATCTCATCACTGATGCCATAAAGTCCGCTCAAAAACCGCGCATTATCCCTCATAAATCCTCCAATCTGGCACTTCAAACAAATCCGGAGCGTTGTGCAAATATTCAAAAGGCTGGAAACGCTCCTTGTAACCCATAGAATAGTGGTTTTTAATCCAATATCCCGGGTAAAAATACTTCAAGCCCTTTTGTTTGGCGATTTGGAGCTGCGTGAGGATATTAAATGTCCCTAGGCTCAAATGCCCAAAGTCGTGATCGTAGAAAAAATACACCGCGCTCACGCTATCCCCGAGTATATCCACTAGCCCCACGCCCACGAGCTTAGAATCCCGCACATACAAAAACTCATAGCCATACTCCTGATGTCCTTCTACAAACATTTCGTTATAGCTCTGATCGGTGATGGGCGTGTATTCCCACGATTTTTTGAGATTCATTATGCGATGGTATTTGTCATAAAGGCGGAGGTGCTCATTGCTCAAAGTCGGTTTTTGTATGTATATAGCAGTTTTTTCGTTGTTTTTTAGCACTCGCTTGTGATTTTTGCTAAGCTCAAAATCCCCCACCAATGTGCGCACCGAGACGCATTCCCTGCAAGCCTTGCAAACAGGCACGAAGAAGTATTTGCCAAATCGCCGCCAACCCCGCTCCAAAAGCCCCAGATAAAAGCTCTCCGAGCAATCTAAGATATGAAAATAGCGCATTGTGCTCTCGCGCTCGGCGATGTAGCTGCAATGCTTAGAATCTGAAAAAAACTCAAACAACTTCATCATAGCCCGACATACTGCCTTTTAAATGTCGTAACCTTTTGCACATAGCGACGCGCCTCATCTTGGCTAAGGCGCGTGGTTAGGCGTTTATACACCTGCTCTGGCGAGAGGGAATTGATGACATTAATGGCTTGCTTTCTATCACTATGAAAGGCGCGCAGCACATTGCCACTCCCCGTGTTGTAGGCGGCTATCACGCAGTATTCTTGCGATTTGGGATCCTTGATACCTTGCAAATAGCGGTTAAAAAGTATGTGCAGATACGCACTGCCATATTGGATATTCACCTCTGGTGTGAAAAGCATCGTCTTTGTTGGCACTCCCTTGCTCTTAGTGATAAATTCGTGCGAGTCTGCCCCTGCCGTGCTGGGGACAATCTGCATTAGCCCGTATGCTGGGATATGGCTCATCGCGTAAGGGTTGAAGTTGGATTCTGTATGGATTATCGCCATCACAAGCGCGGGATCGAGGTTGAACTCCTTGGCATAACGCTGCGCTAGGGCTTGGTAGCTATTGCCCGCAAGCTTTTGGTAATCCTCGCTCATCTGCAAATCCACATAATGCACCTTGTGCCCCTTGGCGTCCGTGCGCGTTTTGAGCTCATTTTGCACAAGGTGTTGCGCGTATTTTTTGGCGCGCCACTCATAGAGGATATCCTGCCCCTCATTGTCCTTGATGAGCCCTGCAAGGAAGGGCTTGCCATCGAATTTCACTTCAGAATCTGAATACAAATCCACGCCCCGCGGATCTTTGGGCGTGAGCAAAGTCGTAACAATCGCATTTTGCAAAGCCTGCGTGGGGTTTGCCGTGTCGATGGTTTCTACACGGATTTTGCCGCTTGAGAAGTCGATACTAGACTTTGAGCGGTAGTGATCGCTGTATTTTACGAGCTTGGAGGTGTCTGAGACTTCAAATTCATCATCCGCCCATTTTTTTGCGATGTTGCCACTAAGGTTTATGATCTCCTGCCTGTGGGCTTTGTGCGCCTTGCGGAGGCTTTCATTAGCCTGCTTAGAAAAGTCCGAATTGCTATGCAGCTCGCTCTCTAGGGCGATTTCAGACTGCTCTAAGATGCTATCGCGCGCAAAGAATGAGGTGGAGCGATTAGCCATTGAGGGCTTTTTGGGTTTTTGTGTTGCGCGGATATCCTCCTCATACGCACCCCACATTTTAGAATCCGCCCCCTCCATCAGGATTTGTCGCTTGAGTGCTGCATTATTACCATCGATATTGCAGCCACCAAGCCCACAGAGCAGACATATGCCAAACCAAAAATATTTCACGCCCAAACCTTGTTGTTTAAGTAGATTCTAAAATCCACGCTTTTAAAAGTCTTAAAGCTTTTTGGATTCTCTAAGTCGTGCTAAAGCAAAAAAAATTCCCTTATATTATTTTATTTAATGCAAGTTTTACGGAGTAAAACTTGCTATCGGCAATGAGGGCAAAGCCCCCATTGCCTCCGCTTACGCGAACATACACTGCATTTTCTGGCAAGTTTATAGAATCTCTTAGTGTAATCGCGTCAGGAACGCCCCTTGGGCTAGCACCTTTTTTATAAACCGAGCTAGAGCCTATTATTTAATGCAAGTTTGTTTCACAAACTTGATACCGCTTGCGGAGAGTAAATCTCCGCTCGCTCCGCTGCGCGAACATACACAGAATCTAAATGCGAGATTCTGTAGCTTCTTGGTGTGATCGCGTCAGGAACGCCCCTTGGGCTAACACCTTTTCTATAAACCGAGCCTAGATTCTAAGCAACTTACAGAATCTACTACTTCAAAAAACCTTTAATGAGGCTTTGCCAAATATCAACAATAGTGCGTGCGCAAGCACGAGGCCTAAGCGCAATTGCAAAATTGCGCCATTTTTGCGCAGCAAAAATCAAATCAATGTGTAGCGCGTCAGCGTATCCACTTGAGATTCTGTCTTTGCTCACTTCTTAGAATCTCTTTAGATTCTGTAAGTTGTGCGTCTTTTAGAATCTCCGTGCTAGATTCTGTAAATGTCTTAGAATCTATTGGACTAGATTCTGAATCTGCTTTAGATTCTATCTGTGTTAGAGATTCTGTAGATTCTATATTGCCTAGATTCTGTCTTTGTGCGTGTTATAGAATCTAGCGGGTTAGATTCTAAGTTTCTTTGAGTCGTGTTCTCACGGATATTTTCTAATTTTTCAAGTCGCTTGTTTGCGCAAAAAGAAAGGGGGTTTATCCCCTCCCCGCTCCTAAAGCCCCGAAAAAGAATAAAATGCCGCGTTTTTGCTGTGGCTTACGCTTGCAACCCGTTGGGTCTTTTTGCGCAGCCACAAAGTATATCTTTTGGCGGGAGAGCCTCGCTCTTTCCTTGTCTAGGCAAAAATGCTAAAAATGCACTACTGCATTTTTTTAACGCATTTTTAACACCACGACAAGGGCGAGAGGTGGTATGCGCTGACGCGCTACATATCTTATTTGATTTTTGCTGCGCAAAAATGGCGCAATTTTGCAATTGCGCTAGGCTCGTGCTAACGCACGCACTATCATTTATATTTGGCAAAGCCTCGCACAAGTTTTTTGAAGTGGCAGATTCTGTAATTGTTTTAGATTCTGTAAATACTTTTAAATCTAAACTTGTTTTAGTTTGTAAACTTGTTTTAGTTTGTAAGTTGTGCATTTTGTAGATTCCCTTTTGTGGATTGTGTGAGTTTTTTGGATTCTGAATCTAAGTTACTAAAGCTAGATTCTAAGCCCACACGAGATTCTGTATTTTCTTGAATCTCCGCGCGTGGCTTTGCCCGTAAAATTATCCTGTGCGGAGCACCCTAAATCTCGCCCGCTTCGTGGTGTGCAATCGTTGGAAAAAGGAGGCGCTACTGCCTCCGCAACGATTGCGCTAGAAGCGGATACAGCGAGGCTCTCTCCCCGTTTGCCGTGCCGAAGGCTTGCAAGCAAAGCGCAGCAAAAACAGCGGCGTGCGAAAAAACACAAGATTCTAAAAAATTAGAAAGTATTCGTGAGAAAAAGAATCTAAAAGGCTAGATTCTAAACTTTTGTTAGATTGTGTGTGCTCCTTAGATTCTGAATCTACTCGAGATTCTGCGCTTGGCTTGCCCGGGCATTCTAGGATTTGAGATGAGAAATGTGGGTTGCAAGAAAAAGTGCGAGGGAGTTACCTTAAGCGGTAATGACCGATGCACTTTTTCGCCGCTCCCGCATTTATCGCTCAAAGCCGAATGCCTAAATACAAACAGAGAAGCTAGATTCTATTAATCCACCGCTTGCTAAAAAATCTAGCAATCCCGCCACAGGGCGCTAAGAGCACTACCTGATATTGGCAAGCTTTAAGATAAACTCCACCTCGCCCTTCCCTAGCCGCATTTCCTTAGCGATAGAATCTATACTCCACCCGTCTCTAAAAAGCGCGCTAATACGCTTCTCATCGATACTATTGCCATTGGAGGGCATATAGTTGAGCTCGCGCAGCCTCTCCTCTAGCAGCAGGGTTTTTTCTTCCATATAGTCGTTTTGCTTGTTGATATCAGATTCTAAAATCTCTATTTGCCTCTGCACCTTGATAAGCCCATTACTAATGGCGTCGCGCACCTCTGCCTTTATTTTATTGCCTAGCGCGCTGCTGGTGTATTGGTTCTCTAGCTCGTTGTCTTTGATCCATTTTTTGATTTTATACATTTCTTTGTTGAGATCCTCTATGCCGCGCTCAAAACGCCTCAAACGCTTGTGTGTCTCCATACTGCGCAGATAGTTTGCCACCACGAGCACGATGACGACGAGCAGGCAGGCAATGCTACAAATGATATTGAGATTGCTAATGGATAATTCAAACATTGTGCGTCCTTTTGGCTTATTCCTTGAGGCTTTTTGCGTCTAGTATCATACTGCGCTCGCATTCGGCTACAAAGGTATCAAAATAAGTGCGGTTTTTGATATGGATATGCTCGATTTGGGCGATTTGTGGGTGCAGGACTTTGGCAAATATGCCCACTATCCGCTCGGGGAAAAGCGGCACAAACACGCGCGCATAGATTCTACCCCCAATCTCCCCAAAGCTCTGCCCTGCTCCCAGACACAGCGCATTATGCCCCACAAACGCCAGCCTACCCTCACGAGCTAGCGGTAGGAGATTTTCCTCCTTGTGTGTGAGGAGACGCTCTAGCTTATCGAGCTTTTTATACATTTCTGTGAGAATCTCCACGATCACCATACCCTCCTCGCTCAAAGTGTTCTTAGAGTGCATAGTCTTAATCCACTTGAGCATAGGGCTTTGCTCAAAGCCTGCCAGAGCGGCAAATTCCTCCTCATAGCTCTGCGCGCGCTGCTCATTAATATGCTCATACGCCACACTTAGGGAGCATTTCCCTAGCCTTGTTTGGATGCCTAGAGATTCTAAAAGTGCCTTATACTCCATACTGCCACACTCCATCGATACTCACAAACGCAAAAAACACAAAGCCCAAATAGCCATTAGTCGCAAAAAACGCCTTGGGGATATGGACAAAATCCCTATGCACGAGATACTGCTCATAGGCAAGCATCACAGCGCACACGCCTAGCCCCACATACGAGATCGCTCCTAGAATCTGCGTCTGATAGATAAACACTCCCCAAAACACCACCGCGCATAGATGAAACGCCCGCGAGATATAGAGCGTATTGCGCACGCCAAAGCGCGAGGGTATGGAATAGAGCTTGTGTTTGATATCAAACTCCACATCTTGGAGCGAATAGAGCAAATCAAACCCAGCCACCCAAAACATCACTGCGATACTCAATGCCACGCACCACAGCTCCAAGCTCCCTAGCACCGCGACACAGCCCGCAATGGGCGCGAGGGAGAGAGAGAGCCCAAGCACGAGGTGCGCGAGCGAGGAGAAGCGTTTCATAAACGAATATCCCCCCAAAATCACCAAAAAAGGCAAGGACATCCCAAAGGCAAGGGGATTAATGTAATACGACACGATGACAAAGACAATGGCATTGATAAGACAAAACGCGCTCAACGCCCCAAATCCCACTCTCCCATCGACACTCGGGCGCTTTGCGGTGCGTGGATTGAGCGCGTCTATATCGCGATCTACGAGGCGATTAAACCCCATAGCAAAATTACGCGCGCTCACAAGTGCCAACGCACACAAAAGCAATGTGGGCAGCCCCATCCACACGCCACCGCGCGCTTGCAGGCTCGCCACCACCATAGAGATGAGTATAAAAGCCGCGGAAAAAATCGTGTGTTCAAACATCACAAGTTCATTGAAGTTTTTTATCTTTTGTAGCACCATAGCTCCTAGAGTTATAAAAATTTTGTTTCTAGCACCAAAGACTTTTGGGAGTGACAAAGCCTAAAGCCCATAATGTGCCCTCTTGTGCCGCAAGAGCCCCATATCCATACCAAGCAAATCACTCACCTTTTGCAAATCCCCCTCAGCGCGACTTAGTGCCTGTGCCAAAAATCTGCGCTCTAGCTCCTCAAAATCCCCCGTGCTCTCCCCTGCACTCTCAATCGCAGTGCCAAAAACCCGCTGACGAGATTGCAAAAACAAATCCTGTGGCGTGATATGCTCGCCCTCACTGAGTATCACTGCGCGTTCAATCACTGAGAGCAGCTCGCGCACATTCCCATACCACGGGTAGTTTAGCAGTGCCTCCTCGCTCTCCTTGCTCAAAAGTTTAGGGGCAAAGCCGTATTTTTGCGCCGTCTCTTGGAGCTTGTAGCGCGCGATTTCTAGGATCTCCTCCCTGCGCTCTTTGAGTGGGGGCACAAAGATGGGGATTGTCTGCAGACGAAAAAACAAATCCTCCCTAAAGCCGCCCTGTGCGATTTTTTGGCTGATATTGGCGTTGGTTGCGGAGATAAAGCGCACATCGATGGGGATTTTTTTGGAGCTTCCTAGTCGCGTGAGCGTTTTTTCCTGCAGCACGCGCAGGAGCTTGGCTTGGAGCGCGATTGGCATCTCGCCTATCTCGTCTAAAAACACACTGCCCCCATTAGCGTCCTCCAAAATCCCGGGTTTGGCAGCCGTGGCGTCAGTGAATGCGCCCTTCTCATAGCCAAAGAGCTCAGATTCTAAGAGGTGCTCGGGGATTGCTGCCATATTGATAGCGATAAAGGGCGCGTGGGCGCGCTTAGAATGCGCGTGTATGAAGTTGGCAAACACATCTTTACCCACCCCACTCTGCCCCATCAAAAACACATTAGCATCAGTTGGCGCGACTTTGAGCGCGATGGCTTTGGCAGATTCTAGCGCAGGGGAAGACGCGATGAAAAACTTTGCCTTAGTCTTACGCGCGCCTTTGGGCTCTTTTTTAGATTCTCTACTCTCAATCTTAGTATCCTCTCTCGCCCCTATCGTCTCTGTTGCGTGTCCTCCTAGGATTTTTCGCTCTTTTTTGAGATTTTCTAGCGTCTGTATGAGCTCCTCAAAGCCAAAGCCCTTGACCAAAAAATCTTTCACGCCCAAGCGAATGGCTTTGATCGCATTTTGCACAGACGCATTGCCCGTGATGACGATACTTGTGTATTTGCCCTCTAGTTGGCGCAAAAACTCCAAGCCGTCCATTTGGGGCATATTAATATCCGTGATAATCACATCAAAATCCTCTGGCGTGTGTGCAAATGTGTGGATTGCCTTGAGGGCTTCTTTAGCATTTTTAAAGCTTTTAATCTCATAATCTGGATAGTCGTGAAACGCGATTTCTAGGGATTTGCGGTAGTTTATATCATCTTCTACGATACAGAGTTTCATTGTATTCCTTAAGTTGGCTTATAGAATCTACAAGTTAAAATTATAGTTATTTTGTGCTTAAAGTAAAGGCGATGATGACACACCCCGCTACCCAACCCCCCGCTTTTCAAACCATAGGGAGCTCCACAGAAGGTTTCACAGAGAGATTCACACACACCCCCTCCGATCTCACTCATCTCCCACAAAGCGCGGGAGTGTATCAGTATTTTGATAGCAATGGACGGCTGCTCTATGTGGGCAAGGCAAAAAATCTCAAAAAACGCGTCAAAAGTTACTTCCTCCCAAGCGCTAGACTGAGCCCGCGCATAGCCTCTATGGTGGCGCAGGTACGCGAGATAAAGACTTTTGTAACCCCTAGCGAGCAGGACGCGCTCATCCTAGAAAATTCCCTCATAAAAAGCCTCAAGCCCAAATACAATATCCTCCTGCGCGATGACAAAACCTATCCCTACATTTATATCGATTATAGCGAGGACTTCCCCACGCTAGACATCACGCGCGCTTTGCTCAAAAAGCGTGATATCGCCTATTTTGGTCCATTTAGCACTGGGGCGCGTGATCTGCTAGAAAGTATCCTGCAATCCCTGCCCTTGGTGCAAAAGAAATCTTGCCTTAGGGGTAAAAAGGCGTGTTTGTTTTACCAAATCCGCCGCTGCCTCGCTCCCTGTGAAGGCAAAGTGAGCAGGGAGGAATACGCACAGATTCTCACCCAAGCCATTGAGTTTTTGCACAACAAAAAAAAGCTCCTCTCTCAATTAGAATCTAAAATGCACGCCCTTGCTGAGCACTGCGCGTTTGAAGAAGCGGCAAAAATCCGCGACACTATCGCTAAAATCGCGCAAATGCAAGCCTCCTCAAGCATCGACTTGCTCGATGGGAGCAACCTCGATGTGTTTGTCTTTTGTGCTAATGGGCGGCATAGCGGCGTGATGATGAAGCTTTTTGTGCGCAATGGACGCATAAGCTCGAGTGACGCGCTGCGCATACACGATGAGTCGCTAGATTCTCTAGAATCTGTGCAAAATATAGAATCTATGCAATCTAGCACGCCCGCCCAAGGCGCGCACTCCACACAATCTCCCGCCAAAGCCCTAGAGTCCCCCGCCAAAGCCCTGCACTCGCTCTACACCCAAGCCCTGCTTAACCACTACAAATCCCCCTCGCCCCTGCTGCCAGATTCTATCCTGCTGCCCTATGAAATCGGCGCGCTAGAGGATAGGACGCGCCTAGAGGAGATCTTAAAAACGCGCGTGGGCAAAAAAATCACAATCCTCCAACCCCAAAGGGGCAAAAAACGCGAGCTCATCGCGCTTGCGCAAACCAACGCTAGGGAGCTTATGCAGCTAGAAAGGGAGCAAAGTCTCCATTACGAGCAGAATCTGCAAGCCGTGCGCGAAGTCTTTGGGCTCTTTAATCTGCCCTATCGTATAGAGGTTTTTGACACCTCGCACCATAGCGGGAGCGCGTGCGTGGGGGGAATGATCGTGTATGAAAATGATAGCTTTATAAAGGAGTCCTATCGGCATTATCACCTCCAAGGCAGTGATGAATACGCACAAATGCGCGAAATGCTCACGCGCCGCGCACTTGACTTTGAATCTAACCCGCCCCCCGATCTTTGGCTGCTTGATGGCGGCGCGGGGCAAATCGCTATAGCCAGAGAAATCCTAGAGAGCACGGGCGCGCAAGTGGATGTGCTAGGGATTGCCAAGCATAAGCTAAATGGACGCGCACACCGCGCTAAGGGGAGCGCGGATGATGTGATTTATAGGCTAGATTCTGAAAAAATAGAGCAGGCTATAGAATCTAAAAAACCAAAATCCCAAAACCCCCGCGCAGATTCTGTGGATTTTGTAGATTTTACAGATTCTGAGGATTTTATAGAATCTGCAAAATCCACAGAATCTGCGCGCGCGCTAGAGGGGCAGCCCCGCGGGGATTTTCACGCCTCCCACGCCCTTGGCGATTCCCACACCCCTCACACCCCCCACACTTTTCACACCTCTTACACGCCCAAAGCCCTTGAAGTGCGGCTTTTGCCTAGCGATAAGCGATTGCAGTTTTTGCAAAAACTCCGCGATGAGGCGCATCGCTATGCCATTAGCTTCCATCGTAGCCAAAAGCTCAAAAAACTCACGCAAGCCAAAATCCTCGGCACGCAAAAAAACCTAAGCCCCGCGCAGGTAGATAAGCTGCTTAGAATCTATGGGGATTTTGCGCATATACGCGCGCTCACGCCTAAGCAGATAGCCCAAGCCCTGCGCAAGCCCACCACATAGGGCAAGTTAGACGCAAGCCCACCAAAAAGGAAACCTATGCTCAAATCTATCCAAAACAAGCTCCAAAAAGTTACCATAGAGGGCAAAACCCATATCCTGCTCTATCTCATCGGCATTATCTTTTTGCTCTGCTGGGCTACGGGGTTTTTGGCTCTTGCGGGGCTCAAGGCAGATTATGATAGCAACTACCCCACGCAAAAAATCAGTATGCTCCATGTGAGCGAGATTCAAAACTCATTGCTAGATTCACACACCCAAGATGCCAAGATACAACTCCTTTGGCAGGCGTATAAAAGCGATTTGGAGGAAAAGGCAAGTCGTTATAAATTCCTAAAAATCGTGCGCCAATGGTATCAAAGCACCTTTTTGGGCGAGCAAAAAGAGCAGATAACAAGGCTTTTAGAAGTGCAAAAAAATCTCATCGCAAGCATTGATAGCACGCTCTTAGCGCGCGATAAGATTCGCTACAATCTTTTCACCCAACTCGTGCAGGTAAATATCAATCTCGCCACAATTAATAAAGAAGTGAGCGACTCGCTCTATGGCTTTAGCCTAAAGATTCTAGGATTTTTTCTCTTTGTGCTAGCGTGTATGTTTCTCATTCTCTCTAAAGCCATTACGGATTCTATTAATAGCGCGTATAACTCGCTAGAAAACCTCGTCGCGCAAAAGACTACCGAGCTCCAAAGCCTCAATGACAACCTCCAAAAATCCATAGAATACGAAGTCAAACAAAACCAACAAAAAGATCTCTTTCTCTATCAGCAAGCGCGCCTAGCCTCGATGGGAGAGATGATACACAATATCGCTCACCAATGGCGACAGCCCCTAAACTCCCTCACACTGCTCATACAGAGCTTTAAGACTAAATACGATCAGGGCAAGCTCGATGAGGCATTTCTCTATGCACAGACGGAATACGGGCTCAAAATCGCCAAAAATATGTCTGAGACTATCGAGAGCTTTAGCACATTTTTCCACCCCGATAGGGAAAAAACCTATTTTAGTATCAAAAAGGCTCTGCTAGATTCTCTCGAGCTGCTCTCTGGTGTGCTTTATGAAGAATCTATCCAAGTGCGCACCAACGCGCAGGAGGATTTTGAGATATTAGGGTATGAAAATGCCTTCACACAAGTGGTATTTGTTTTGCTTAATAACGCCATAGACGCGTTTAAAGAATCTAAGCAAAAGCTACAAGAAGCACGCTCAATTAAGATTAGTATCACGCCTTGTGATGAGCATCTTAGCATTATGGTGCGAGACAATGCGGGGGGCATACAGCTTGAGGATATACAAAAGATTTTTGAGCCCTACTTCACCACCAAGCACAAATCCGTGGGCACGGGCATAGGGCTCTATATGGCAAAGCAAATCATCGAAAAGCAGTTTTTTGGGAGGATTGAGGTGCAAAACATCACTTTTGCTCAAACTTTGGATAGCGCGAAAAATTCCGATATTAGCCATAGCAAAGGCAGTGCGTTTAGTATCATCATCCCTTATAGTGCCAATATCCTAAGGCGCATTACAGAATCTAGCGCGCCCAAATCCAAAAAGGAGAGCTAATGAATCGCGTCAATCGTAGCCTAAAAGATCTCACAATCCTCTACGCAGAGGACGATCCAGATACGCTCAATCTCACTGCTATGGTGCTAGAGGATTATGTCGGGCGATTGATACTTGCCAAAAATGGGCAGGAGGCTTGGCATCTCTTTAACCAACACAGAATCGATGCGGTAATCACAGATATCCTAATGCCAAAGCTTAGTGGGCTCGATCTCGTGGGGCTTATCCGCCACTCCACCCAGCCAAATGTCCCCATCATCATCACTTCTGCCCACACAGAGGTGAAATACCTCCTAGAAGCCATCAGCCTCAAAGTCGATAACTACATTCTAAAGCCTATCGAGATAGATTCTCTGCTCAAAGTCCTGCAGCGCGCGATCCTGCCTATGGTGCAAGCCAAGGAAATCGAGGCACAAAATCTCCTCATCAAAGCCATCTCGACTTTTGTGGGCGGGAAAAAAATCGAGATTGTCAAGTTTCTCATCGAGCATTGCGATGAGGATAAGGTGTTTCACGGCTCGTATGAGGATATTTTGGTGCATCTTAATGTCAGCAAACCAACCATTGTCAAGACTTTTAAGCAATTAATGAACGCCGGGATACTCATCAAGGTGCGCAACAAAGTCTATCGCTTCCATCAAGATTTTTTGCTTGAAAATATGCAGCTCTAGGCGGTGGCAGGGCGCGTATTTACACGGATTTAAGCTAAAAGCCGCTACAATCGCGCCTTTTGCTACTTTTACACTTCAATCCACTTCACTAAGGACTTATTAAATGGCTAATGAAAAAATCCGAACACACACGCCTGTGGAAGGCTACAAAATAGAAGATCTCAAGGCAAAGCCCGTCGCCCAACTTATCCAAATCGCTACCAAACTCGGGGTTGAAAACCCCCAAGAATACCTCCGCCAAGATCTCATCTTTGAGATTCTAAAAACCCAAGTAACGCAAGGCGGCTATATGCTCTTTACCGGGATTTTGGAGATTACTCCCGATGGGCACGGGTTTTTGCGCGCTTCAAGCGTGGGCAATAGCCAAAACGATACCTATGTCTCACAGAGCCAAATCCGCCGATTTGCGCTAAGAAATGGCGATATCGTGATGGGACAGGTGCGCCCGCCAAAAGATCAGGAGCGATATTATGCTTTGCTTAAAATCGAGGCGGTAAATTTTATCTCGCTTGATGAGATCAAAAACCGCCCGCTTTTTGACAACCTCACGCCGCTCTTCCCTAGCGAACAACTCAAGCTCGAATACAAATCCGATATGGTGACAGGCAGAATGCTCGATCTCTTTACCCCCATAGGCAAGGGGCAGCGCGCGCTCATCGTCGCCCCGCCCCGCACGGGTAAAACCGAACTGATGAAAGAACTCGCCCACGGCATCGCCAAAAACCACCCCGAAGTCGAACTGATGGTGCTCCTAGTAGATGAACGCCCCGAGGAGGTAACCGATATGGAGCGCAGCGTGAAAGGGCAAGTGTTTAGCTCGACTTTTGATCTGCCCGCCACGAACCATATCCGCGTCGCCGAACTCGTGATAGAGGGAGCAAAGCGCAAGGTGGAGATGGGCAAGGATGTCGTGATACTGCTAGATTCTATCACGCGCCTAGCACGCGCGTATAACGCCGCCACACCCTCTAGTGGCAAGGTGCTAAGCGGCGGGGTGGATGCCAACGCCCTGCATAAGCCAAAGCGATTTTTTGGCGCAGCGCGCAATATCGAGCAGGGCGGAAGTCTCACGATCATCGCTACCGCGCTCATTGACACAGGCTCGCGAATGGATGAGGTGATTTTTGAGGAGTTCAAAGGCACGGGCAATAGCGAAATCGTGCTCGCGCGCAATATCGCCGATCGCAGAATCTACCCCGCGCTTGATATTCTCAAGTCCGGCACGCGCAAAGACGAACTGCTCCTTGGCAAAGACAAGCTCACCAAAGTATGGATGCTGCGCAATGTAATGCACACGATGGATGATGTGGAGGCACTAAGCTTTATCTACAACAAGATGAAACAGACACAGGATAATGAAGAATTCCTCAACGCTATGAATCCCCAAGAGTAGCCATAGGCGGGCGTGATGAAAGTGGGCGTATTTGATAGCGGCGTGGGGGGGCTTAGTGTGCTAAAGAGCCTCCTAGAAGCGAGGCTTTTTGAATCTATCGTGTATTATGGCGATACCGCGCGCGTGCCCTATGGGAGCAAGGATAGGCAGACGATTATCCGATTTTCCCTCCAAGCCCTAGAGTTTTTTACCTCTCATCGCGTAGATATGCTTGTCGTGGCGTGCAATACCGCGAGCGCATACGCGCTAGATTCTCTAAGCGCGCAGGCACCATTCCCCGTGATAGGCGTCATCACGCCCGGCGTGCTCGCTACGCAAAACAAGCTAGATTCTAAAGACGCCTCTATCCTCGTCATCGCCACAAAAGCCACGATCGCTTCCAATCTCTACGCCACCAAGCTCCAAGAATGCGGGTTTCATAATATCCAAAGCCTCGCAACGGGGCTTTTTGTGCCATTTGTCGAGGAGGGAATCTATGAGGGCAAGCCTATGCAAGCCCTGCTTGAGCATTACTTCACAGGCTACAAATCCCCAAATGCGCTGATTTTGGGCTGCACGCACTTCCCGCTTATCGCCCCTGCCCTAAGCGCGTATTTTGGCAAAGATACGATTTTGATCCATAGCGGCGAGGCGATCGTGGAGTATATCCAAAACACTTACCAACTCCCCGCACGCAGCGCCTTGCGATCACTAAAATTTTTCGCAAGCGATGATGTCAATGCCCTCAAGCACACCGCAAAAATGTGGCTTGGTAGCCTCTATATGCCCTAAGAGTGAGCGATGAGAAGTGCGGGGTTTGGGGCGTGTGTGATGGTGGCTATGCTACTGCTATGCGCGTGCTCGCCAAGCCCCAAGCCAAGCAGCCTCTCGAGCAAAGAGTGGAAGGCAAATCGCCTAAGTATCGATACCAGAGTGCTTTTTGCCCCCCAAGATACCACGATGATTTTTGATACCGATCAGAATAGAATCTATGGCAATGCTGGGTGCAACAACTACACGGCAAACATCGAGATAGAGGGCAATGCGCTGCTTATCAAAAGGCGCACTTTCACGCGCAAGCTTTGTGAATCCCAAGAAGTGATGGAATATGAGTTTGAGTTTTTGCGCGGTCTTGAGGGCGAGTATGAGATCATCACGCTCAAGGAATACAAGGAGCGGCTAAGCACCTATGGGCAGATCACAAATCCCGATTTGTATGATAGCAATGTCGCGCAGGGTATGCTCGTGCTCTTTAATAGATTCAAAGCCTATTTTCTCACGCAATGAGGCAGACACAATGAAGCAGTGCAATGAAACAATGCAATGAGGCAGGAGAGACGATGAGCACACAAGAGCAGCTTTTTACCCTACAGCCCGGGCAGTGCATAGAGGGCAGATTTGAATCTAAGGGCTCGAAGTTCCTTGCCTATTTGTTTGCGCTCGATCTTAGTGAGAAGTGCCCCACGCCTAAGGCGGCGTTGCAAAGGCATATAGAGGGGTTGAAAAAGGAGCACACAAAGGCGGTGCATTTTGTGAGTGCGGTGAGGTTTTTAGATTTTGCAAACTTCTCTTATGAGGGGCATTCAGTCTTGAGCGATAAAGCGGGGAGTTTGATTGTCGGCGGCGGTTACTACCGCTTAGGTAGCTCCCTTGCCTCCAATCTGCACAACCCCACTTTCTCATCTCAATCCCTAGAATGCCCGGGCAAGCCACGCACGGAGATTCAAGAAAATACAGAATCTCGTGTGGGCTTAGATTCTAGATTCAACAATTCAGATTCAGAATCTAGCTTTACAGATTCTAAAACAATCACAGAATCTACCATGCCAATAGATTCTGCCATTTTTGCAACGCAAAAATCACATAAAATATGTAGCGCGTCAGCGCATACCGCCCCTCGCCCGCTTCGTGGTGTGCAATCGTTGGAGCAAGGAGGCAGTAGTGCCTCCGCAACGATTGCGCTAGAAGCGGATAAGCGAGGCTCTCCCCTTGATTGCCGAAAAAGCGGCGGCTTTTTCGGGGCTAAGGGGAGCGGGGAGGGGATAACACCCCTTTTTGCGAAAAAACAAAACGATTTTGAGAATCTAGGAAGTATTCGTGAGAACACGACTCTAAGAAACTTAGAATCAGATTCAGAATCTAAGGCGGAGAATCTGGGAAGCACAGAATCTAAGACATTTACAGAATCTAGTCCAACAGATTCTAAAGTAATTACAGAATCTAAAGAGATTCTAAACAATGAACAAAGGCAAAGCCCAAGCGGCGTAGAACCTAGATTCAAGGTTTTGGAGTTAGATTCAGAATCTAGCTCCACAGATTCCAAAACCCTCACACAATCCACAAACACCAAAAAGCACAATCCAACAAACAAAAAGCGAGATTCTAAAAAATCATCAACACACCTAAGGAGCGCAAAAACCAACCACACACACGATGAGAGCACCAAGCAACCTAGCTACCAAATCCTAGAATCCTCTAGCGATGATGGCGAGCCAAAGGGCAGCTCGGGCGTGCCCTGCCTCAATGTCCTAAGGGGCGAGAAACTCATCAATGTAGCCTGCGTAGTCGTGCGGTATTTTGGGGGCACGCTGCTGGGAGTGGGGGGATTGGTGCGCGCCTACACCGCCGCCACACACGACGCGATAGCCAATGCCAAAGCCACGCACGCCCTCATTCCCTTCACGCAGCAGCACACCATCGCGCTTTTTGTCCCCTATGCGCACTTCTCTAGAGCAGAATATCTCGCCAAGAGCCTATCCCTCACGATTGTCAAACAGGACTTTAGGGAATCTGGCGTAGAAATTTTGTGCCAAGGGACACAAAAAGCACTAGAGACATTCAAAAATAAGTTATAATACCGCTTTTTTAAGGAGCCAAAATGGAATTTTTTGCCACGCATTATTTGGGGTTCAAAGCCCTGCATTTAGTCGCGCTCATCTCGTGGATGGCGATGCTTTTTTATCTCCCGCGGCTTTTTGTCTATCACGCCGAAAATAAAGACAACCAAGACTTCATCGCCATTGTCAAGCTCCAAGAGCGGCGATTGTATGTCTATATCGGTATGCCAGCCTTTGTGCTCACTATCCTTAGCGGCGTGGCACTCATTCTAGCAAACACAGGGATTTTCCGCGATGGCGGGTGGTTTCACGCTAAGCTTTTGTTTGTGGTGCTGCTTGTTGTGTATCACTTTTTGTGCGGGTATTTTGTCAAGGCACTAGGTGATGGAGGCTGCCAAAGAAGTGGCAAATTTTTTAGAATTTACAATGAATTCCCCACAATCTGCCTCATTGCGATTGTGATTTTTGTCGTGATAAAGCCCTTTTAGGAGTGTGCAATGGCGAAGTTGTGGAGCGGGCGATTTGAGAGTGAATCTAGCAAGCTTTTGGAGGACTTTAACGCCTCCATTGGCTTTGATTGGCAGCTGTGGCGCGAGGACATACAGGGATCCAAAGCCCACGCCAAAATGCTTGCAAAGATTGGGGTTTTAAGCCATAGCGAGCTAGATTCTATCCTAGGTGGCTTGGAGCAAATCGCGGCGATGATAGAATCTAATCAGTTTGTATTTAGCAATAGTGATGAGGATATCCATATGGCGATAGAATCTAAGCTCACCCAACTCATTGGCGAGAGTGGCAAAAAGCTCCACACCGCGCGCAGTAGGAACGATCAAGTCGCGCTAGATTTTCGGCTTTTTACCCTTAGGGCAAACGCCTCCATCACGCGCGCTATCTTAGAGCTTATGCAGACTTTGCTCCATATCGCGCGCGAGCACACACACACGATTATGCCCGGTATGACACACCTCCAGCACGCCCAACCTGTGAATCTAGGCTTCCATATCGTGGCGTGGTGCTGCTCCCTGCAGCGTGATGTGCAGAGATTCCAAGATAGCTTAGAGCGCAACAACCTCTGCCCGCTAGGCTCTGGCGCGCTCGCGGGCACGCCTTATGGCAACGACAGGGATTTTTTGGCGCGTGAGCTAGGATTTCGCGCACCCACGCTCAATGCGATGGATTCTGTGAGCGATAGGGACTTCGCGCTGGATTTGCTCTATGATATCGCGATGCTGATGATGCATATCTCGCGTATCAGCGAGGAGCTCGTGCTCTGGAGTAGCGCGGAGTTTGGGTTCATCACGCTTTCAGATAGCTATAGCACGGGCAGCTCGATTATGCCGCAAAAGAAAAATCCCGATGTCCCCGAGCTGCTGCGCGGGAAAAGCGGGAGGAGCTTTGGCAATCTTATGGCACTCCTAAGCGTGATGAAATCCCTCCCCCTTGCTTATAATAAAGACACGCAAGAGGACAAAGAAAGCGTGTTTGATAGCGTGCGCACCGCACAAATCTCGCTAGAGATTCTGCGGGAGTGCCTCGCCACCGCGCACTTTAACGCCGAGAATATGCGCAAAATGGCGATGGTTGGGCATTTGAGTGCCACGGATTTGGCGGATTTTTTGGTGCGTGAGTGCGGGGTGCCCTTTAGGGATTCACACCATATCACGGGCAAAGTCGTGGCGTATGCAGAAAAAAAGGGCGTAGATATCAGCACACTCACCCAAGAAGAGCTCCAAAGCATAGATTCGCGTATCAAAGAGGGCGCGAGCGCGGTGCTTAGTATAGAATCTAGTATGCAAGCGCGCAACTCCCTAGGCGGGACTGCGAGCGTGCGCACCATTGAGCAGATTGAGAGCCTTGAGGCGTTTATCACGCGGGCAAAAGAGGCTATGGAGTGAGCTATGCAGGATAAGCAACGCCAGATTATCGATATGTTTGATTCCATCGCGCCCAAATACGATATGGCAAATCGCGCGATGAGCTTAGGGATTGACAAAGCGTGGCGCAGGGAAGCCTGCCGCCTCGCCTTTAAAGAGCTCCAAAACCCCCAAAACATCGTGATAGCCGACATTGCGTGTGGGAGTGGCGATATGATCACTGCGTGGATTCACAACGCCCCCCAAAATGCGCATATAGGGCAAATCTATGGCTACGATCCCTCCCAAGAAATGCTCAAAGTCGCGCACGAAAAGCTACGCGCTTTTAGCACTCCAAAAATCGAGCTGCTAAAAGGTGAGGCAAAAGCCCTGCCCTTTGGGAATGCAAGCATTGATATCCTCTCCATCTCTTTTGGACTGCGCAATGTCCTAGAATACAAGCAGGCACTTGATGAGTTTGTGCGTGTGCTAAAGCCCGGCGGGATTATCGTGATTTTGGAGTTTTTCAAGCCCCAAAACACAACGCTACTGCAAAAACTTATGGGCTTTTATACGGCTAAGATTCTGCCGTTTGTGGGTGGGCTCATCTCCTCAAACCTCAAAGCCTATCGCTATCTGCCCCAATCAATGCAAAATTTTGTGAGTGTGAGCGAGCTAGAGGAGCTTATGAAAGAGTGCGGTATGCGCACCCTCCACCTCAAAGGCTATAGTGCCAATGTCGCCACGCTATATATGGGAGCAAAACAATGAATACAAACCTAAAACACACTCCATCATCGCAGCCATATTCACGACTGCAATCCACTTTTGAATTTTTTGTCACTAGCTTTTGTTATCTCACTTTGATGTTTAGCACGCCTATCGCGTTTTTTACGAGCTCTATTGCGCTCTTTGTGCTAGCATTTTTTTATCCCAGCAATGCCACGCGATATGCCTTGGGAATATGTATCATCATCAGTGGTTGTATTAGCTTTGGCGATGTGCCTTTTATATCGGATGTTGTTGGGTATTATGGCGCATACCAAAGACTGCTCTATGATGACTTGTTTAATGCAATCTTTAGTTTTAATAGTGGTATTGAGTTTATTGTTCCTCTGTATTGGACATTATGGACATTTATTTTTGGGGATATGGATTCACTAAGTTTTATGTTTTTAAATGCTCTTAGCATTGCCTCGCTTTTTTATCTTTGGCTTGAGATGTATGAAGTCAAAAAATTTGACAAAAAAGAAGCGGCATTTTGCGTTTTTTTAGCACTTTTTATGTTTTATTATTACATGTCCACTCATTTGCTTCGCCAGCTTTACTCCACGATTTTTATCCTCTTTGCCCTTAGCCAAACCAGCAAGCCAAAAATGCTCATATTTGTAGCAATAGGCTTTTGCTGCCATGTTACTGCGCCGATTTTTTTTGCTATCTTTTACCTACTTCGCTACCACTATAAGATTGGGCTATGGATTATAGGATTAGGATGTGTGCTACTAAGCACAGGTTCGTTTTTACCCCTTGTTTTTTCTTATGTTTCATTTATACCCGACTTTTTGACTAGCAAACTTCCGTATTATGTGGGATATGTTGAAAAATTTAGTCCATACAATATTAAGACAATTATTCTCATAGGAATCATTCTAGTGGGACTGCATTATCGTCACAAAATCGATCCGGCTTGGCGATGGATTATTATAGGTTATGCGATGTTTTTGCTCTGTGCGCAGATTGGGCTTGTCCATCTTTTGCATCGCTTCAGTTCGATTTATCTCTATATCCCTCTTGGATATTTTTTGTTTTTGGTTCTACGCACTGATAAGCACCTTCTGATCTTAGGTTCTTTAATCGCTATTGTCTCCAAAATGTATGTATTCTATCTCCAACTCAAAAGGGACTATCCAGAAAGGGAGTGGTCTTTATTTAACCATGGCTTTGGTGGCGAGTGGTTTTATTATCTTTTGCAGTAGGACAAGATCAAATGCGCGTTGATTTGCACAACCACACGCCGCTATGCCACCACGCTAGCGGCACGCCCGAGGAGTATTTGCAGAGGGCTATCGCGCTTGGGATTGATATCTATGGCTTTTCCTGCCACGCGCCGATGGCGTTTGATCCAAAATATCGTATGGCACTGAGCGAGCTTCCGGAGTATCTCTCCACGATTAGAGGCTTGCGGGCGCGCTATAGCGGGCAGATTGATGTGCGCGTGGGCTTGGAGGTGGATTTTATCAAAGGCAGAGAAAACCTCATAGAATCTGCCGTGCTAGATTCACAAGTGGATTATCTCATCGGCTCGGTGCATTTTTTAAACGATTGGGGCTTTGATAATCCCGAGTTTATCGGGTACTACAAGCACACCGATATCGCGCAGTGTTGGAGTGATTATCTCGATTCTATCATCGCGATGGCACAAAGCGGGCATTTCCAAATCATCGGGCATTTTGACTTGCTCAAAATCTTTAACAACCCTCCCCCGCCCTCCCTACTCCCCAAACTCCGCCAAAGTCTAGAATCTATCAAGGACAACGCTTGCGCGCTAGAGATAAATAGTGCGGGGCTGCGCAAGCCCTGTGCGGAGCAATACCCATCGCGCGAGATTCTAAAGATAGCTAGAGAGCTAGAAATCCCCATCACTCTCTCTTCAGACGCCCATAGCATCAATCACATAGGCGCGGGATATGAGGCTTGCAGGGATCTCGCCCTAAGCCTTGGCTACACACATATCTGCGCGTTCAAAAACAAAGAGCGCGAGAGCTTCGCCCTCACTTAGCAAAGTTTTACATAAATGTTGTTAGAATCTTTGCATAAAATATTTGTATCCTCTCTAAAAGGGCGAGTTTGGCAGACACCATCCAAAGAGTTTTATCACAAAAGATTATGCCTTTTGCGCGCACGCTGATGGGTTCCAAAGATCTGAGTATCGTGCTTTTTATCGTCGTGATTATGGCGATTATCATCGTGCCGCTGCCTAGCCACATATTAGACTTTTTGCTTAGCATTTCTCTCGCACTCTCGGTGCTTATTATCCTAATGGCACTCTACATCGACAAGCCCACGGAGTTTTGGGCATTCCCCACGATTTTGCTCATCGTCACCCTCTATCGCCTCGCGCTCAATGTCGCCACCACGCGTATGATTCTCGCAGAGGGCTATAATGGCGCGGACAATGTGAGCAGTATCATCAACGCCTTTGGGCGCTTTGTCGCGGAGGGCAATTATGTAATCGGGATTATCGTCTTTAGCATTCTTGTGATTGTCAATCTCATCGTGATCACCAATGGTGCGACGCGCGTAACCGAGGTGCGAGCGAGATTCACACTCGATGCGATGCCCGGTAAGCAAATGGCGATCGACGCGGATTTAAACGCAGGGCTTATCAATCAAGAGGAAGCGCGCGCAAGGCGAGAATCCCTCCAGCAGGAAGCGGATTTTTATGGCACGATGGATGGAGCGAGTAAATTCGTCAAAGGCGATGCGATCGCCTCTATCATCATCACGCTTGTAAATATCATCGGCGGCTTTCTCATCGGCGTGTTTGAATACAACCTCAGCATCGCCCAAAGCGCGCAGACTTTCACGATCCTCACCATCGGCGATGGCTTAGTGGGGCAGATCCCCGCACTCATCATCGCCACCGCCACGGGTATCATCACCACGCGCGCGGCAAAAAATAGCGATAAGAGCTTTGCAAACGACATCGTTACCCAAATCATTGGCAATTCTAAGATTTTGCTCATCGTTGGCTTTATCCTCTGTATGTTTGCGCTCGTGCCCGGATTGCCCATCTCGCTTGGGTTTGTGGGGGTGTTCTTTTTTGTCATCGCGTGGCTTGGCAGCAGGGAAGATTCTAAAAGTTTTTTCCATATCATAGAATCTTGGCTCAATAAATACTTAAAGCTAAAAACTCCAGAATCTCCCAAGCCCACCGCCACTCCCGAAGACATAGAGCGACACAAAAGACAAAAAGAGCAAAAAAGCGAGGAGGAAATCCGCGAGCAAGAAGAGGCAATGCTCAATGAAGCCCTCAAAGTCGAGGTGCTAGAGATCCACCTCGGCTATAGCCTCATCAAGCTCGTTGATGTGCGTCAAAACGGCGATTTGCTAGAGCGCATACGCTCTATGCGTAAAAAAGTCGCGAGTGATTATGGATTTTTGATCCCACAAGTGCGGATAAAGGACAATCTCAATCTCGATCCCAACACCTACAATATCATCTTAAAAAGCGTCGTGATAGGCAGCGGCAGCGTGATGCCAGACAAAATGCTCGCGATGGACGCGGGTATGGTGGTGGATAAAGAGAGTATCGAGGGTATCCCGACTAAAGAACCTGTGTTTGGTATGGACGCGCTATGGGTGGATATATCCCAAAAAGACGAAGCGGCGATACAGGGCTACACGATTATCGATCCTGCCAATGTCATCACCACGCACCTAACCGAGCTTATCAAAGAATACGCCGAGGAGTTTATCACTATCGATGAGGTTAAGACGCTGATGAACAAACTCTCCAACAAATACCCCACCATCGTTTCAGAGGCGCAAAATATCTCACTTAGCACGATTAAAAAAGTGCTCCAAAGCCTCCTACACGAGGGTATCCCTATCCGCGATATGATAACTATCCTAGAGAGCCTTGTTGATGCCTATCCCGTGCTACAAAACGATATAGATTCACTCGTGGAGCAGGTGCGCGCTCGGCTTTCTAGGACGATTACGGATTTGTATAAATCCGATGACAATATCCTAAAAGCAATGATCCTCTCTGCGCGCATAGAGCAATTCCTCTTTGGCAAGCTCAAAGACAGAGCCCTGCTGCTCAATGCCGATGAGAGTGAATCCCTAAGCACTGCCATAGCCTCAGAAGCCCAAAAGCTTAGCGATCGTGGTATCGTGCCTGTGGTGCTGCTCGTGGATTATCGATTGCGCAAAGGGATTGCTAATCTCATAGAGCAGTATCGCTTTAAATTTAGCAATCTGGGCAATGTTGCGGTGCTAAGCAATGCCGAGATCGACTCGCATATCAGATACGAGCTACTCTCTGAGATTGATGCGACGCTATAAGGAGTTTTATGAAAGTTTTTCATCTCTCACACACCGATTTGGACGGCTACACTTGCCAATTTATCGCCAAGGAGTTTTTTAAAGATATTGTGTTTTTTAACGCCAACTACGGCAAGGAGGTGGGCGTGCGGCTAGATTCTATCTTAGAATCTATCCGCTCAGACTTCACCCAAAGGCTTAGCGCGAAGTTTGAGCTCCACAATCCCCTCTCTTATCTCATCCTAATCACGGATTTAAACCTCACGCTTACAGAATCTATGAACCTAAACCAAAAAGTCCAAGATCTAAAAGAGCAAGGCTATGAAATAGAGCTTTTGCTCCTAGATCATCATATCAGCGGGCAGGAATGCGCTAACAAATATCCGTGGTATTTTTTAGATTCTACGCGGTGTGCGAGCAAAATCACTTGGGAGTATCTCCTAGAGCACTACACGCTACAAACCCCCGCTAATAAGCCGTGGCTACACAATCTCGTGGAGATGACAAACTCGGTGGATATTTGGCTAGAGGATGGCTACAACTTCGAGTTTGGCAAAGTCGCTATGGGTATGATTAGCTCTAGCAATGAGCTCAATCGCTTTATGTTTGAACGCGAGCATAGATTCTATAAATTTCGCCTCATAGAATCCACCAAAGACTTCCTAGAGCGAGAAAATGGCGCAGTGGAGTTTGACAACGCGCTTTTTTGTCTCAAAAAGCAAATCCTAGGCGGCGATCCGCACACACAAACAATGGATTCTATCACTTCACAAGCCCAAGTGAGGCTACTGCAGGACAAAAAGCAAGAGTGCTCCATCCACTTCCAAGACAGGCTAGGATTTTTGAGCTATAGTATGGGCGGGATTAGCGTGCTGGCTAATCTCTTTTTGCGCGCCAATGCTGAGTATGATTTCTACCTTGATGTCAATAGCAAGGGCAATGTGAGCCTACGCGCCAATGGCAAATGCGATGTGAGCGCGCTTAGCAAGGAGTATTTTAATGGTGGCGGACACAAAAACGCTGCTGGTGGCAAGATCGATGGTTTTAGAGAGAGCTTTTGCTACGCAGAGATTAAAAAACAAGTCCTCCAAAAGCTACAAATTCTATAAATCCTAAAAAGGAGTGCGCAATGAGCAAACCACACACAAAAGATTCACAAATCTCTATCCAAGAGCTCGCCACGCAGCTTATCGATACGCTTAGTGTCGCGCTGTATTATGCCGGGGTAAAAAAAGAGAGGCTAGAGGATGCGCTAGAGTGCTATGAGGCGTTATTAGATTCACTAGAATATGATGATGAGAGCCCCTATGGTGTGGAAGAGATGATAAAGAGTATAGAATCCCTGCGCCAAACCCACGCCGAGCTTTTTGCCCAAAATCCCCCAAAGAATTAGCCTATGAAGACAATCCGAGTTTGTATCCTCTTTAGCGGCACAGGGAGCAATATGCTAAACCTCATCCGCACCCTGCATTTGCGCGAGTTTGTCGATGAGGAGGATCGCGTGTGTCGCCTCGAGGTAGTCGCCACGCTGTGTAATAATCCACAAGCTAAGGGCATACAAGCCCTGCAGGAGTTTCATATCCCCTGCCTCGTGCTCTCTCACAAGGGCTTAGAGCGTGAGGAGTATGACGCGCTGCTCGTGCGCGAGATCGCGCGCTATGAGCCTAGTTTGTGCGTGCTCAGTGGCTTTATGCGGATTCTCACGCCTATCTTTACCCGCCACATACGCGCTATCAATATCCACCCCTCATTCCTGCCGCACCACAAGGGCGCGCACGCTATTAGAGATAGCTTTTATTCCACGCAGGATTTTGGTGGCGTGAGCGTGCATTGGGTGAGCGATGAGCTAGATTCTGGCGCGCTCATCGCCCAAGAAAAGCTCCCAAAAATTGCCGGAGAATCCTTGCAATCTTTTGAGAGTAGAATCCACGAGCTAGAATACAGGCTTTTCCCACAGGCACTTTTGCGCGCGCTCAATCTCCGCACTAAGGGCTAAAATGATGGAATCTATCGCCCCACTTCTGCCCTTTGTCACTATCGCGATTCTCATCACTATCGCTGTGCCCCTAAGCACCGCGACAAAAATCCCCATCGTAGTTACCGAGATTTTGCTAGGCATTGCGGGGCGGTATTTTGGGCTTATAGATTCAGAGAATGCCTATATCCCGATTGTGGCAAATATCGGCTTATTGTTTTTGATGTTTTTGTGCGGGCTTGAGGTGGATTTGAAGTCCTTCCTCTCTATGGGGCGCACATTCCTCTATCAAGCACTTTTTTACTTTCTGAGCCTCTATGCGCTTTCAAGCGCGGCAGTGGTGCTACTCAAATTGCCACTTATCTTTATCGCGCTTTTGCCCGTGATGAGCTTAGGTATGATTATGGCGCTTATCCGCGATTATGGCAAGCACAGGCCTTGGCTCAATCTCGCGCTAAAAATCGGAATCCTAGGCGAAGTCGTGAGTATAGCCGTGCTTGTCACGCTTGAGGGTGTATATCGCTATGGTTTTAATTGGCAGCTAGGCGAAAACCTCTTAATCCTTGGCATATTTTTGGTGTGCATTGTGGGGGTTTTTAAGCTTGCTAATATCTTATTTTGGTGGTTTCCTAATCTCAAGCTCCTCCTCCTCCCCCACGATGATACCAACTCCCAAGATTTGCGCTTTGTGTTTATGCTCCTGCTTGTCTTTATCGTGCTCACTACCGGCATACATTTAGAAAAGGTGCTAGGGGCGTTTATCGCAGGGGTGATCCTCTCGACTTATTTTAAATACAAGCACACTCTGCCCCAGAAGCTAAACGATATGGGCTTTGGCTTTTTTGTGCCATTTTTTTTCGTGTATGTGGGCACGACGATCGATATACCCAGCGTGCTGCAATCCCCCGCTATCCTGCTGCACGCGCTTTTTATCATCTTTGGTATGCTTGCTATCCGTATCAGCGCGTCTATGCTCGTGTTTTTGCGCTTTTTTAAAAGTCTCAAAAACACCCTGCTCTTTGCCCTTAGTGATTGTATGCCGCTCACATTTTTGGTTATCACAGCGAGTATGGGACTGCAATTTGGCGTTATCTCACAATCCCTGTATATCTCGTGCATTTTTGGCGCGATCTTTGAGGGGATATTTTTTAGTATCGCCATAAAGCTCATCTACACTTGGCAAAAGCCTCACAAGCAGGATATGCTATAATGTTTAAAAACACATAAGGAGCTAGCAATGACAATATTTGAAAAAATCGTCGCGGGCGAGATCCCCTGCAAAAAAGTGCTAGAAAATGAGAAATTTTTGGCGTTTTATGATATCGCCCCAAAAGCAGCGATCCATATCCTTGCAATCCCCAAAAAATGTGTCAAGGACTTCCAAGAGGCAGATTCTGTATTGCTAGGGGAGCTTAGCGGCTTTATCCAAGAAGTCGTGAGGACTCTAGGCATAGACAAAAGCGGCTATAGAATCCTAAGCAACATAGGCACAGATGGCGGGCAGGAGGTGCCACATTTGCATTTTCACATACTCGGCGGCGAGAAACTCGGCAGCTTTTGAGGACAACTCTAGCAAATTTATAGTAAAATACCCGCCCAAATCACTCCAAACTAAGAAAAAGGATAGCAATGAAACAAGTAGCCGGTATCCAGCTTATGCAAGGTGTCAAAAGTATCCGCGATATAGATGTGCGCGATAAACGCGTGCTTATCCGTGTGGATTTCAATGTCCCGATGGACGAGGACTTTAATATCTCTGATGATACGCGTATCCGCGAGGCATTGCCCACGATAAATTATTGCATTGACAATGGAGCCAAAAATATCACACTTGTGAGCCACCTAGGGCGTCCCAAAGGGCACGCGCCAGAGTTTTCGCTCAAGCATATCCTAAAGCGTGTGGAGCGACTGCTAGGCAAGGAAGTGGCGTTTGCTGATAGTATAGAATCTGTCAAAGTCCTGCAAGAGAGCATCAGCACCACAAATGCCGTGATACTGCTAGAAAATATCCGCTACTACGAGGGCGAGGAAAAAAATAGTGATGAGCTCTCTGCTAAGCTTGGCGCACTCTGTGATGTGTATGTCAATGACGCCTTTGGCACGAGCCACAGAGCACACGCCAGCACCTATGGTATCGCCAAATATACCAAAGAAAAAGTCGCAGGAATCCTGCTCAAAAAAGAAATCGACTCCTTTGCCAAAGCCCTAGCCAATCCCCTTAAACCCGTGCTACTCATCGTAGGCGGGAGCAAGGTAAGCTCCAAGCTCACTCTACTTTATAATATCCTAGATTCAATCGACAAAATCATCATCGGCGGCGCGATGAGCAATACTTTCTTAAAAGCGCGCGGATTTGATATGCAAAAATCCCTCGTAGAGGACGATCTCGTGCCTGAAGCGCGCAAGATCCTCGATACTGCCAAAGAAAAAAAAGTCAAAATCTACCTACCCGTGGATGTCGTGAGCACCGATGATATCAAAAAACACGAGCATATCAAGGTTACTCCCGCTCAAGATATACCCGAGGGCTATATGGCAGTGGATATAGGACCAGCGACGACAAGGCTTTTTGGCGAGGTGGTGCGGGATTCACAAACGATTATATGGAATGGACCCTTGGGGATTTATGAAATCGGCGCGTTCTCACGCGGGACATTTAGCCTCGCGCACGCCGTGAGTGATACCTACGCCTTTAGCCTCATCGGTGGAGGCGACACTGCCGATGCGATTGATAAGGCAGGCGAGCGGGATAATATGAGCTTTATCTCCACAGGCGGTGGGGCGAGCTTGGAATTGCTAGAGGGCGAAGTGCTGCCAGCGTTTGAAGTGCTAGATAAAAAGGATTGATAGCGACTTGTCGTAAGCGTTTTTCAAAGATTTATCACAAAGGAGCGTTATGCCAGAGCATACATATCATATCAATAGCACCCCCGAGCTCAAAACCGCTAGGAGCTTAATGCTATGGGGCATTGGTATCTATATCGTAGGAAACTTATTTGGAATCGTGAGCGACGCGCTTGGCGGGCTAGCTATGCTCGTTGGTATCGTTGTAGGGCTTATAGGATTATACAAATTCTCCAAACTCACGCAATCTCGGGTTTTTAAATACTACTTTCTTTTATTTATCACGCCTTTTGTCGCGCTCTTTGTGGGCGTTATATTTGCTTTGCAAGGGATATTGACATCCTTGCAAACCCCGCTTCTCATCATATTCGCTATTGCCTATGCTATCGCCTACATCTACTATGCGCGCAAGATGAGCCACATTATGGCATACCTCACGGGCAACCGGGAGTTCCTCACCGCGTGGAAAATCTTTAAAATCGCGCTGATAGCCTCATTGATACTAGGGGGAGTTATCGGCTTTAGCGCGGGCTTTGGGGATTATTCCGTAGATTCTGGCGGGGCGTTTGCGTTTATCCTCCTTATTGTTGGCTTTATCGTAGGGATAGTGTTTCTCATCTCCCAGATCTTTGTGCTTATGGGCGTGTATAAGATACGCGAGGCAAAAGTCCTAGAGCCCAATGCACTCACTATCTAAGGCAGCGCGCATGTATCCTTTTATCACGCCTTTTGTGAGCTATGGTGCCAAATCCGCTCCCTGTAGTGCCAAATCCAAAATAAAGCAGAATCTATGAGCCACGCGCCGACTTTTTCTATCATTATCCCTACTTATAACGCGCAAAGCTCCATCGCACGCGCATTAGAATCTTGTATCAAGCAAAGCTTTAACGATATTGAGATTCTCGTGATTGATGATTGCGGGAGTGATGATTCTGTGCGCATAGCACAGGCTTACGCCCTTAGAGATTGCAGAATCTCAATCCACCGCAATCCCCGCAACCTCGGGCTATTCCAAACGCGCCTAGCAGGAGAGAGAGTCGCCAAGGGAGCGTATATCCTCTGCCTTGATGCCGATGATTATCTCACGCCCACTGCGTGCGAGCGAGCCTATGAAGCAGCGCAAAAAAGCGTTAGCGACGCAACCACGCTCCAAAGCCTCCCCGATATTGTGCATTTTAAAGCCCGCTACCAAGGGAGCAAAAATGCTAGCCTGCTAGAAAATCTCAAACACAAAGCGCGCTATATCCTCCCCACCCAATGGAGTGCCAAGCCACTACGAGATTCAGAAATCGCGTATAACTTTTTCCTAAAAAGCAAGCATTTTCCTAAATTTACCCTTTGGGATAAATGCTATAAAGCTTCCCTTATCAAGCAAGCTCTGCCTTATTTTGAAGATATTCCCACTTCGCTCAATATGGCAGAGGATATGCTCAAGTTTTTTGTGCTCGCTAGTCTTGCTAGGAGCTATGTGAGTGTGGATTCTAGGCTGTATGTGTATTGTCTCAATGCCACTTCTATCACCCAAAATCCAGATGCGCACACGAAAAAAATCCGCGATATGCACCACATTATCAAGGCACTGAAAAATCTAAGCGAGGAGATTCGCGCGCCATACGCACGCGAGATCGCCCACACGATGAGCGATCATCTCCGCGCCCTCATCGTGCTAGAATCCCGCTTTGATAGCTGCATAAGCACGGAGGGGGGGGGCAGCACAGGATTTAGAGAATCTAGCGCGACAGAATCTAACACAGCCACCAACGCGACAGAATCTAGCGCATTCATCGCACACGCCGCACGACACCTCACGCTCCTCGCGAGATTCTGCGTCGCACTCCTCGCACACCTCGCGCTCTCTAGATTCTCTACGGCGCATACGGCGCGTCTCGTGCTTGCGAGATTCTCTATGCCGTGCCTCGCCATATCTGCGCGCTTGTGTGGATTCTCTGCGATTTTGGGATCGCTCTCTTACCTATGTGCGTATCCTTATCTATATCCTAAGTTTTGGCAGGCTCAAGCTCTAGATTCTAGCCCCCTAAGGCGTGCCAACCTCTCTAGGGAGGTTGCCTAATGCACGCCCCCAAAGTCAGTATCATCACCGCCACGCTCAATGCCGCCCACACCCTACCACACACGCTAGATTCTATCCTAGAACAAGACTACGCCCATATCGAGCACATCATCATCGATGGCAAAAGCAGCGATAGCACGCTTGATCTCATAGAATCTTATCGCCCCAAATACCGCGCCAAAGGCTACGAACTACGCGTTTCTAGCGATAAAGACAATGGCATTTATGACGCGATGAATAAGGGGCTCGCCCTCGCAAGCGGGGAGATTGTAGGATTTCTAAACGCTGATGACTTTTTTGCCAAAGATTGTGTCGTGAGCCTCATCGTGTGGGGCTTTGCCAAACCAAGTGAGAATGTGCAAATCGTCTATGCCGATATCCTCTATGTCGATGAGCACCTAGCCCCTATCAGGGATTTTACAGCCAAGCCCTATGCCAAAAACGCCTTTTACTTTGGCTTCCACCCGCCACACCCAAGCTTTTATGCCAAAAGAGAACTCTACCAAACCTATGGCGGATTCAATCTCAAATACAAAATCGCCAGCGACTATGATCTAATGCTACGCCTGCTTGAGCGATACCGCCTAAAAAGCCTCTATATCCACGAGTGCTTTGTCAAAATGCGCACAGGTGGCACCTCAAACGCGAGCCTTAAAAACATCCTGCGCGCCAACCTCGAGTGTTTTGCGAGCTTTCGCGACAATCATCTAGCGCGCTTCCCCCTCTTTGTCGCGCTAAAACCCCTTAGCAAACTCGCCAATGTGCGCTATGCGCGCGTGATAAAAAAACTAATAAGGGGGGGGGAATATAGAATCCTCCTCGTGGCAAGCCACGAGCCTAGCCACTCGCCCCTATACCCCACACCTCTCCGCGCCCAAGCAGCCGCGCTAAGCCCACGCATTTGCGAGATGACAGAGGCAAGGAGGCACTATGCCTAGCCCTCTTTTCTCCCTCATCATCCCTGTTTATAATGTGCAAGCCTACATTGCGCGTTGTTTAGAATCCTGCATACACCAAAGCTTTAGCGATATTGAGATTCTCGTGATTGATGATTGCGGGAGCGATGAGAGCATACACATAGCGCAGGCTTACGCTGCGCAAGATTGTAGAATCTCCATCATACACAACGCGACAAACCTAGGCACGCTGCACTCACACATGGAGGGCATAAAAATCGCAAGGGGCGCGTATGTGTTGTTTGTCGATGCTGATGATTATCTCACGCCCACTGCGTGCGCGACGCTTTGCCCATATCTTGCTAAAAATCCCGATATTATCCATTTTAAAGCCCGCTACCAAGGAGAGCAAACCGCCCCACTACTTGCCAATCTCGCCCACAAAACGCGTTATATCCTCCCCACCCAATGGAGTGCCAAGCCACTGCGAGATTCAGAGATAGCTCATAATTTTTTCCTAAAAAGCAAGCACTTCCCCAAATTTACTATTTGGGATAAATGCTACAAAACAGAGCTTTTGCGAGAATCCTTGCTCTATCTCCGACATATCAGCACCCCCATTTGTATTGTTGATGATATGGTGCTCTTTTTTGTCATCGCTAGCCTAGCCAAAAGCTACACAAGCACGCGAAAGCGTCTTATCTGCTATTGTCTCAACCAAACATCCATAAGTCAAGATGCGCGCAAAAAACAAAGGCGTATAGACGAAATGCGCAACGCCATAGAAGCATTTGAAATCCTCTCAAAAATGCTTGAAACTCGAGATTCTAAACAAATCGCCCACACGATGAGCGATCATCTCCGCGCGCTCATACTCTTAGAATCCCGCTTTGACAAAAGCTGTATAAGCAATGAGGGGGGGAGGCAAACCACAAGATTCTGTAACGAATGTATGGCGCACCTCACACACCTCGCAAGATTCTGCGCGGCACACCTCGCGCTCCTCGCGAGATTCTGCCTCGCGCTCTCTAGATTCTCTGCGGCGCATACGGCGCGTCTCGCCCTTGCGAGATTCTCTATGGCGCGCCTCACCCTACCTGCGCGCTTGTGTGGATTCTCTGCGGTTTTGGGATCGTTTCCTTACCTATGTGCGTATCCTTATCTATATCCTAAGCTTTGGCAAACTCAAGCTCTAGATCCTGCCCTCACGGAGCGTGCCAACCTCTCTAGGGAGGTTGCCTAATGCTACGCTTCCTCCTCCTTGGGGCGAGTGATTGCGCCAATCCATCAGCAATCACAAAAGAGCAGCTAAAGACTTGGGAATCACAAGCCCTCATTACCTACCTAGGCGAATCTAGCGAGGTGCGCGATCATATAGGATCGTGCTCCTGCGTGGTGCTACCGAGCTACTACAAAGAGGGCGTGCCGCGTGTGTTGCTCGAGGCGATGAGTATGGGCAAACCCATCATCACAACCAATGTCAGCGGCTGCAAGGAATGTATCAAGCCACCATTTGCTAGCGAGGGCGAACTCCTCATCGGAGAAAATGGAATCCTCATACCACCAAAAGATCCAACCGCCCTCGCACACGCCTTGCAAGCCCTAGCAGCCCTCCCCCGCACGCAGCTTCTCAAAATGGGCGAGGCGGGCAGGCAGTATGCCAAGGAGCGATTTGATATCACGCGCGTGATCGCCTCCTATCACGACGCCATCGCCTCTTATCACGATACCACCGCCTCCTATCATCGCACCCCTGCCCTCCACAAGGACGCCCCCGCACCTACAGAATCTATAGATTCTAAAAAATCCATAGAATCTACACAATCCAAAAAATCCACACAATCCAAAAAGGCGCGCCTAGCCTTTGTGTCCAATACCGCGTTTGCGATGCTCTGCTTCCGGCGCAATGTCTTAGAATCTCTGCATAAGGCAGGCTATGAGATCCACATCATCGCGCCCCTAGATTCTCACGCCCTAGCCCTGCGTGAATGTGGGTTTTACACACACCATATAGAGATAGATTCTAAAGGGCTAAATCCGCTCAAAGACTTCCGCACCGCTCTGCATTTGCGCAAAATCCTACAATCCCTCAAGCCTGCTATGGTGTTTAACTATACAATCAAGCCCGCGATCTATGGCTCTCTGGTGGCAAATGCTCTGCATATCCCAAATATCGCGGTTATCACAGGGCTTGGCTATGTGTTTATCGATGGTGGGCGCAAGCGCGCGATGTTGCGTGTCCTCGTGTGTGCGATGTATAAAATCGCGCTAAAAACCACCAAGCAAGTGTGGTTTCTCAACTCCGATGACAAGGCGCAGTTTTTAGAATCCAATCTCATCACACCCGCCCAAGCCTTTTTGCTCGATAGTGAGGGCGTGGATACACGCTACTTTAGCCCACACTATGGCACGCACGGGGCTATAGAGCGCACGCACAAGGCACACACAAGCCCCGCCCAAAAGCCAGATTGCGCGCATTGTGTAGCTGATATGACAGAATCTAGCGCACCCACGCCGAGCACCCCAAGCACACTCGCCAAAAGCACGCTAGAGGCAACCACTCTGAACGCACCCGCGCCAAACACGCCCACCACAAGCACCCCAAATGCGCTCGGCGCACCAACGCCTAGCACACTCGCGCCGAGCGCGCAGGATTTTCGCGCCCTGCTCATCGCTAGAATGCTTTGGGATAAGGGCGTGGGCGAGTTTGTAGAAGCCGCTAGAATCCTACTAGATACCAATAAGGGGGGGGGATATAGGCTAGAGTTTTTCATCTCATTACACGATTTTTCTCTCCCCACACCGCAACGCACACATTTCCCATTTCTTTGCACCACTGCACCACACACAACGCCTAAGCGAGATCCCCTGCTCGCGCGATCTCACAAGGCTTGCCCTAGCCCTCTTAACCACTCTCTCTATCCCCACACCACAAGGACTGCTGTATGAAACAACTCCCCAAAATCCTCCAAGTAGGCAAATTCTATCCGCCCGATCTAGGCGGGATTGAGCGCGTTATGCAAGATATTTGCGACGCCTTCAACGCCCAAGGCTTCATCTGCGATGTGCTCTGCTCCAATTCTGGCAAATATTTCAAACTCGATATTTTAGATTCTAAAGCTAGAATCTACCGCACCAAAAGCTATGGCAAGCTCGCTAGCACCTCCGTCACGCCACAGATGATCTACTTTCTTAGAAACCTCGCCCGCTCTTATGATATTTTGCATTTGCACCTGCCCGATCCGATGGCAAACCTCGCACTAATATGTGCGAACCTGCGCGATAAAAAAATCATTTTGCATTGGCATTCTGATATTATCAAACAAAAACATCTCCTAAAGCTCTACAAGCCCCTGCAGTCGTGGCTGCTAAAGCGCGCCGATACGATCATAGGCACGAGCCCAAAATACATCGAGCAATCAAAAACCCTGCAAGCCTACAGGCACAAATGCATCTCCATACCGCTTGGCACGACACCATTTGCGCCACAAAGCTTAGCACCCCAAAGCCTCACACCCAAAAACCCAAAGAGACTCCTAGCAATGGGGCGATTTGTGAGGTATAAGGGCTTTGAATACGCCATTAGGGCGATGGAGTTTTTGCCAGAGGATTATCATCTCTCCATCAATGGCGATGGGGCACTAAAGCAAGAATTACACAATCTCATAACCGCGCTTAGACTTGAAAACAGAGTGAGTATCAACAATCCCGGATTTCTCTCAAGCAAGCAGCTTTGCCAAAAATACGCCAAACACGGGATTCTCGTGCTACCCTCTTTTAGCAAAAATGAATCTTTTGGACTCGTGCAAATCGAGGCGATGAGCTATGGCGTGCCCGTGGTATCGTGTGCGATAGAGGGCTCGGGCGTGGATTGGGTAAATGAGCACGGCTATAGTGGCATAGTCGTGCCTCCAAAAGATCCTAGAGCCCTCGCGCGCGCGGTGGAGCAAATCGTCAAGAACTACGAGTTTTACTCCGCTAACGCGCTGCGGCGTTTTCAAGCGCATTTCACTAAAGAAAAAATGATAGATTCACTAAAAGAGCTTTATATACGACTGTTAAGGGGGGGGGCATATGAAAAACTAATCTCTATTTTTCTCGCCGCGCACCCTGCTCCCATAGCCCACCCCTACACCCACCGCGCAAAGCCACCTCTCGCACACATCATACGCCCAAACACAAAATCCACAGAATCTAAAGCCCTCGCTATAGATTCTCTCTCATCGTGCGCCTACCACATAGGCTATATCCGCACGCCCCCTCTACACTCATCTAACCCCACCACAAGGACTGCCGTATGAAAAAAGCAAAAATCCTCCTTTTAGGCAAATTCTATCCCCCCACCATCGGAGGCATAGAAACCACTATGCAAGATATTTGCGAGGGGCTAAATGCTAGCGGGTTTGTCTGCGATGTGCTCTGCTCGCACACGCGCTGGCATTTTGGCTATGAGATTGCCCAATCTGGCGCGAGAATCTATCGCACCAAAAGCTATGGCAAGCTCGCTAGCACCTCCATCACGCCACAGATGATTTTCACACTGCGCCGCCTTGCTCAAGGCTATGACATTATCCATTTACACCTGCCCGATCCGATGGCAAACCTCGCGCTAATGTGTGCAAATTTGCGCGATAAAAAAATCATTTTGCATTGGCACTCTGATATCATCAAACAAAAACATCTCCTAAAGCTCTACATGCCCCTACAGTCGTGGCTGCTAAGGCGCGCAAACCTCATCATAGGCACGAGCCCAAAATACCTTGAGCAATCTCCATTTTTGCAAGCCTACAAGCACAAATGCGTCGCAATCCCCTCTGGCGTGCAGCTCCCCGCTCAAATAACCCCACCGCCTAAGCGCAACCTCACACAACTCTTTGCGCTCGGACGCCTCGTGCCATACAAGGGCTTTGAATACGCTATCAAAATGATGCAACACCTCCCCAAAGAGTATCGCCTCTGTATCGGGGGCAAGGGCGAGCTAGAATCTAGCCTAAAGCAGCTCGTGGCAAGCCTCAAACTCCAAGATAGCGTGGAGTTTTTGGGCTTTATCGCCGATGAGAGTCTGCCTAGATTCTATCAGGAATGCGGGATTTTCATCTTCTCATCTATCAGCAAAAACGAAGCCTTTGGACTCGTGCAAGTCGAGGCGATGAGCTATGGTATGCCCGTGGTATCGTGCGCGATAGAGGGCTCGGGCGTGGATTGGGTAAATGAGCACGGCTATAGTGGCATAGTCGTGCCTCCAAAAGATCCTAGAGCCCTTGCGCGCGCCGTGGAGCAAATCGCCAAAGACTATGCGCGCTTCTCCCAAAACGCCAAAGCCCGATATTACGAGCATTTCACTAAAGAAAAAATGATAGATTCTCTAAAAGATCTCTATACGCGACTCCTAATGGGGGGGGGGGCAGCCCTAAAGTCTCTATCACGCACTACACCAAGGGGTAGGCTATGTCGTGCTTACTCCTTATCGTATGTGTCGTGTGTGCCGCTCTCCTCCTATGGGAGGGCGGTATGAGAGAGAGTCTCCTATTTATCGCCTCGCGCTTCCCCTATCCGCTCGTAGGTGGAGATAGGATCACAAACTACAATATTTTGCGATTCCTCTCACGACACTACGATGTGCATTTTGTCGCCATCACGCACACGCCCCTAGAAAGAGATGCCCTAGATTCTATCGCGCCCTTTTGCAAAACCTGCAAGGTGTTTTATAAATCCAAATACCGCTCGGCGTTTCAGAGCCTTCTAACACTTTTTGGCAAAGAGCCTCTGCAAGTGGGGTATTATTACTTCCACGATGTGCAGCACTACGCACAAGAGATCGTGCGCACGCATAAGATTCAAAAACTCCTATGCGCGCTTGTGCGCACTGCCAAATACGCCAACGCCCTGCCCATACCCACAAAAGCCATCAATATGGCAGATTCACTAGCCCATCATTACCAACACGCCATCGCCAACACACACTCCCTCATATGGAAGACAATCTACAAAATCGAGTATAAACGCCTGCAACGCTTTGAATCTCAGTGTGTGCGGGAGTTTGGGGCAAGCCTCTTTTTTAACCACAAAGAGCAGCAAATGTATGAGCACCTCGGCAATGCCCTGCTCGCGCCACACGGAGTAAATCCCGCGCTATTTAGTATGGCATACGATGATACGCGCTACAAGCACACGATATGCTTTTTTGGCAAGATGGACTATCGTCCCAATATCGAGGCGGTGCGGTGGTTTGTCAAACACGCAATGCCCCTGCTTAGCGAGCGTATAAATCTCATCGTGCTAGGGGCAAATCCCACCAAAGAGCTCACAAAGCTCCAAAGCGCGCGCATACATATCTCGGGTTATGTGGAAAACCCCTATGAGATTCTGTGCTCGTGCCTGTGCGTCATCGCCCCTATGCAAAGCGGCGCGGGCATACAAAACAAAATCCTAGAATCTATGGCATTAGGGCAAATCGTGCTCACCAATCCCCTTGGGGCAAATCCTATCAAAGAGGCGCGGCACAATGAGCATTTGCTAATCGCCCATAGCGCGCAAGAATTCGCCCACTACATACACGACATAGCGCACAACACACAAGGCTACCAACACCTAAAAGCCAACGCCAAGGCACTTGTGCGCGCCCACTACACTTGGGAGGCTTATGGCGCAGTGCTCCAAAAAGCCCTAAAATCCAACGCACCCACTCACAAGGAGGCATTATGCTAAAAATCCGCTCCAAAGCCCCACTGCGACTAGGACTCTGCGGGGGCGGCACTGACATAGAAGCCTATAGCGCGCGCTATGGGGGATTGGTGCTAAATAGCACGATTTCTTTGTATGTGCATTGCACAATCCTTGAGCGCGCAGATTCACACATTTACTTTGAGATTGCTGACACTAAAGAGAGCCTTTTGCTCCCCTCTAGCTCTCATTTAGGACATATAGGGGGGGGGGGCAGGAGATAAGTTTGCGCTCTATAAGCAGATTTACAACAAACTTTGTGCGATGTTTGCCCTGCCACCGCTTAGCTTTAGTCTCTACACTTATTCTGATGTGCCTAGTGGTAGCGGGCTTGGGGGGAGCTCCACGCTCGTGGTGGCGATACTCAAAGCCTTTTGTGAATGGCTCAATCTCCCGCTAGGAGAATACGACATAGCTAAGCTCGCCTATGAGATAGAGCGCGAGGAAGTGGGCATAGTGGGCGGCGCGCAGGATCAATACGCCGCGACTTTTGGCGGATTCAACTTTATGGAATTCTATGAGGATAAAAAAGTCATCGTCAATCCCCTGCGTATCAAGCGATTTATCATCAATGAGCTTGAAGAGTCTATGGTGCTCTACTTTACTAATATCACGCGCAGCGCGAGCCTCATCGAGGAGGAAAAAATCAATATCCTGCACCAAGAAAAAAGCCTTGAGGCGATGCACAGAGTGAAGCGGGATTCTGTAATAATGAAAGAGCATCTGCTAAAAGGCGAGCTGGGGGCGTTTGCCAAGGTGCTTGGCAAATCGTGGGAAAATAAGAAAAAAGTCGCGCACAATATCAGCAATACCCATATCGACACAATCTACGACATAGCTCTACAAAATGGCGCATATAGCGGCAAGGTAAGCGGTGCGGGCGGCGGGGGATTTATGTTTTTTATGGTAGAGCCCCAATACAAAAAATCTCTCACTAACGCGCTTAATGCGCTTAGCGGGCATTGCGTGCCTTTTAGCTTTGTCAAAGAGGGCGCGCTGGGGTGGAAACTCTATGAATAGCGAAGTGATAATCCTCGCTGGAGGGCTGGGCACGAGGCTAAGAAGCCATATCGGCGAAGCGATCCCAAAGCCTATGGCGCCCATAGGCGATATTCCATTTTTGCAGATACTCCTTAGCAAATGCGCGCGCGAGGGATTTTCACGCGTGATTTTGTCCGTGGGGTATAGGCAAGAGGTGATTATGCGATATTTTGGGGAGCGGTTTTTGGGGCTTAGGATTTGCTATGCTAGGGAGAAAAGCCCGCTAGGCACGGGTGGCGCGCTACTCCAAGCCCTAAAGTTTGCCCAAAGCCCCTATGTGCTGCTGCTCAATGGCGATACATTTTTTGAGATAGATTTTAGGGATTTTTTGGCACGCCACCGCGCGCCCTCGCGACTGAGACTCGCCCTAACCTTGATGCAAAACACGCGCTATGGGAGCATAGAGCTAGATTCAGAGGGCTTTATCACGCGCTTTAGCACAGATTCTAGCGCCGCCTTTAGCCCAGATTCTACCTCCGCACACTCCCTCATCAATGCGGGAGTGTATAGCCTATCGCGGGATATTTTTGAGGGCTTTTGCTTGCCAAAAATCTTTAGCTTTGAGGATTTTATCGCGCAGCATTACGGGGAGATACTCGCGAGCGGGGAGGTGTATGAGGCGAGGTTTATCGACATTGGTATCCCGCAGGACTACCTGAGGGCGCAGAGCTATCTTAGTGGGCTAGGTTTGTAGAATCTAGTTTGGTTTATAGTCTGCGCCAACTAGCGGCGTTATAGAATCTAAACCAACCCAAGCACTAGATTCTGTAATTGCCTTGGAATCTATGCAATTAGATTCCAAATCTTTGGAGTAGATTCTGTAAATGTATGCGCGCCATTGTGGGGATTGGGATATTTCTTTTGAAAGATTTTACTATAAATGTTTGCATCAAAATTCTTTCTTTTATTCCCTTCCAAACTCCCCTCACAAAAAATAATCTTTTAGCGATAACTATTTTCCATAATACTATAATATTTTTGTTTATGCCAAATATTGCAAGCCTCCAACAACGATGATTTTCCACTTCCATTTACTCCAACCAAGATGACCAAGCTTAGCATTTTCCGTTCCCCTAACAATTAAGTCATCAAATCTCTTAAAATTTTTGACTCGTATCTCTTTAATTTTCATTTTCTGCTCCCCCTTATAAATCCACACCCTCCCATATTGCTTCGGAGGTAAGATTGATTTGAGATTACTAAATAAATCTTAATTATTTTCCATTTGTCCATGAATATAAAGATGGATTTTTAAATCTTTAATCAAGTTTTGCATTTTTAAAACAAATATCTCTTGGTAAATCATTTACAATGCTCCAAATAAAATCAAGATATATGTTATACTTACATAATACAAAATTTTATTTTAGGAATGCATTGGTGCTTAAAAAGGTAAATTTATTAAATATTGCTAATATTATTAACTTAGAGCTTGTAAATGATAATCCCGAAGTAAAAAAATACACAGGACTTGAAGGAACAAAAGACAACGAACAGAAGGATTTGTGTTTGCTGTATGATATGATTTTGTCTTTAGAAAAAGATTATCATTGTGTTGAAAATTTTTATCTAAATTATAAAATACCACAAATCAATAAAGAATTTGACCTACTTAGGATAGGCAAAACAAGTATTGTAAATATAGAATTAAAGTCTAAAAACATTGATGAAGAAAGAATTTTAAAGCAACTACAAAGAAATTATTACTATCTGTCTTTTTTGGATAGAAAAATCTATTGTTTTACATTTATAGCGGAAGATAAAAGTGTATATCAATATGACAATAATGAATTGCTTAAAGTCGATATTGCAGAAATAGTCAAGGCGCTTAAGGAAGTGCAAGATGACATTGCCTATCCAAATGATTTATTTGTGCCATCAAATTACCTTATATCGCCACTTAATAACACTAAGTCTTTTCTTGAAAATAAATATTTTTTAACAAGTCATCAAGAAAAAATAGAAAAGGAAATCTTAAAGCAACTAGAGTGTAATCCTTATAGCATATGTTCTATTGCCGGTTCAGCTGGAACTGGTAAGACTTTGCTAATTTATCATTTGGCTAAAACTTTAAAAGAAAAAGGAGTTATGATTGTTCATTGTGCTTCTAGCAATGGTGGTATAGAAACACTCAAAGAAAATGGCTGGAAAATATCTACAATTAAGGATTTTAATTATGATATAAAGCCCGAAATAGATATTATTATTTTTGATGAGGTACATAGGGTGAGGTTGAGTGAATTAAAAGAATTTGTAGAAAAAGCTAAAAATCAAAAATGCATCATTTTTTCTCACGATGTAAAGCAAAAACTAAATCCTCATAATAAAGCAGAAGAAGTTGTTGAGTATGTTGAAAGTATTGCAGATTATAAGACGAAGCTAGGTAAGAAAATTAGATATAATCAGGAAATCGTTTCTTTTATTACTAAATTGTTTAATTTACAAAAAATCAAAACAGATAATTCTTATCAAGGAGATTATCACAATATATCATTACGCTATATGGCGGATACAAATCAAGCAAAAGAGTATATTAAACATTTAGTTGAAAAGAAAGGTTATGAACATATATATCTTACAACAAGTATGTATTATAAGGAAAAGTTAGATGATGTGCGTTTTGATTCTAACATAAGCTCTCATAAATCAATCGGACAAGAATTTGATAAAGTGCTAGTAACAATAACAGAGGATTTTTATCATACAGAAGATGGGCGATTGGGTTATAGGAGTCGCTCTTACTACTCAGCAACACAAACACTTTTTCAGGCTATTACAAGAACTAGAAAAGAACTTATGGTAGTCATTATTAACAATCCGGAAGTTTATAAAAATTGTGTGCAGATTCTGTATGAAAACTAAGACGATGGCTTCATTTTAAAATACATATATTATCCTATTTGAATTGCAGCATGTTATGTTCTTGAATTATCCTTTAGCTCTTGTGCAATATCTTTAGAGCTAAAAGAGAAATGGGTAAAATATTGACAAACAATATCCTTACAAAAAACTTCAAGAACATCATTTTGTGTTTTATTTTGCTTTCTTAAGCTTCTCCAAGTTGCTAGAGAACATATTAATTGTGTAGTTTTATTATCCATTTCTCACTCCCACTCAATGGTTCCGGGTGGTTTGCTAGTGATGTCATAGACTACTCTATTTATACCCGCAACCTCGTTTATTATACGGTTGCTTACAGATTCTAAAAACTCGTGGGGCAGGTGTGAAAAAGTAGCCGTCATTCCGTCTAAGGCTTCCACTGCCCTTACGCACACGGTATTATCATAAGTGCGGTTATCGCCCATTACGCCAACGCTTCGCACATTTAAAAGCACACAAAAGGCTTGCCAAACCTTATCGTATAAATTCCACTTATGCAGCTCCTCGATAAAGATAGAATCGGCTTCTCGCAGTAAGTCTAAGTCCTGCTTCGTAACCTCGCCCATTATGCGTATGGCAAGGCCGGGTCCGGGAAAAGGGTGGCGCATTAGCATAGATTCAGGCATACCAAGCTCTCGCCCTAAAGCCCTCACCTCGTCCTTAAAAAGCTCACGCAGCGGCTCGATAAGCTCAAATTTCATCCATTCAGGCAGCCCGCCGACATTGTGATGAGACTTTATCGTCTTGCTAGGTCCCTTCACACTTACCGATTCTATCACATCGGGATAAAGTGTGCCTTGTGCTAGGAATTTTATCTCGCCCTTAGCATTATGCTTTTTTGCCTCTCTTTCAAAGACTTTGATGAAAGTTTCACCGATGATTTTACGCTTAAGCTCTGGCTCTCTTACGCCCTTTAAAAGCCCTAAAAACTCCTCACTCGCATCGACTGTTATCAAAGGCACTTTTAAATTCTCTTTAAACATCTTTTCAACCGCTTCTCTCTCGCCTTTTCGTAATAGCCCGGTATCCACAAAGATAGGGATTACATTCTCGCCAATGGCTCTGTATAAAAGCGTGGCTACAACGCTAGAATCCACACCTCCACTTACAGCACACAATACTTTAGAGGGCGTTGGCTTTTTTTGTGGCGTTGTCTCTTGGGCTAAAATCGGCGATTGTTCGCCCCCAGCTTCGGTCATTACCGTTTGAGGTAACTTCCTCGCCTCACTTTGCTTCTGCTTGCAGTGATGTGTAGCGGAGCGAAACGAAAAAGCCCCGATTTTATCTCCAAGATACTGCCGCTTATAAGTTGTCTGTGCATTTATTTTTTCTCTCTTTACATTACTGCCAAATTCTGCTTTTGTTTTAATACCCTCAATCTTTTGTCTTTGAGAATTCTCTCTTTCTACAACGCTTTTCTTTTTAAAATTTGTATTTTTAAAATCTTTTTTATTCATTTCTTTACATCCTTTCTAAATTTTTTATTTTTCAGTTTTAAGGTTTAAATTATAAAAAATTAAGCCTTAAAATGCTAATTTGTGTTTTCTATGCAATATCAAACCTTTAATTTCAATATTCTGATAACACTTTTAAAATTGTATCTTATCTTCACAACGGATCTCTTTAAAATATTCTTTAAGATAATCTCTTGCTGCTGTGAAGTCAAATTTTCTAAATTCTTTATTATTTTTTTGTAAATCATCAACAATATTTTGTATAGTATTTTTATATTTTATAAGTATTGTATTGAGTTTTTTAAAATTTATTGGTGGAGGATCTTTGAGTGGATTTTCATAAAGCTCTTTTTCGATATTATATATAATATCTGTATTTTTTAGCTTTAATCCTACACATATCAGATTTGCCAACTCAAAAAGCTCAATACCTAAAGCTGTAAAATGCATATGATTATCATTTGCGTCAGAATGATTTGATGGTTTTGCACTGCTGCATTCTTGTCTAAAAGGATTAAAAAGTTTTATGGAATTGATTGGAATATGTAACATTTGCATTAATTGATGAGCACAATCATATCCAAGAAAAAAATATTCTGTTTTTAGTGTTTTTTTACAAGTAGCACTGAAATGGTAATATTTATCTGTTAATTTACCACCACATTGATTCTTTCTTGTATCACCATTTAGTAATACGCGGTAAGCTAACACTTTAATATTTTCATAATTTTGTACAAATGTTGTTTTTGCTTTTTTTCCTCTTAAATTTTGCATTTTTGCTCCTTTATGTAAATTTAAATTTTTCACACACTACGATATATTCATAACTCATCGTATCAGACAAGATTCCAGCTCTATTTGTTGGAGAATTTTTAAGTGGCATTGATTTATTGGATATTTTTCGCTTAATAGTCTCTAAATGTCTAAAGCTATTTTGACAAAAGACTTCCGCAATAAAAGCATCAGTAGGCAATTCAATGCCCTTTACCTTGCGATTACCTACGATAAAAAACACCTTGCCCTGTGTATTTATAGAATCTATTAAACCTTCAACACTCTTTTGCAAGTCAAAATAAAAGCTAGAAGCCTCCAATGCCCTTTTAGAATCTTTTTTATTAATCTCTGTGATATACTCACGCATTACACCCTTTTGATAGAGATTCTTTGCCTTTTTTCCTCCCATAAGTTTAGAATCTAGCCTTCTAGCTTCCCTAAAGCCTAGCCATTCATTGATAAAGGTGCTAAACTGTCCATAAGCCACTGTGGTTTTAGAATCTCCATATGGTGGGCTTGTGAGAATGCTGTCAAATTTTTGTTTTGTCGCTTTAAAGTTTGAGTTGATAAGCAAGGACTTTATCTCTCGTAACTTTGGCTGATAAAAATCTAGATAATTTTTAATAAGAGATTCTAAGTTTTTACTAAAAACTTCGTACACATCGGGCTTATAGCTTTCATAATCTTTCATTCTAAAAAGTTTAAATTCATTATTCCTTGTGTAGCTTACCTCTCGTAGTGTCTCACTAAAAGCAAGGATAAAGAGATTTTGCAAAGCCTCATTTTTGCACTGCATAATGCAAAAAAAAATATAAACTAAATCTTTTTGAGATTCTTTGCTTATCCAAAAATCACAATTTGTAATATTTGCTAGAGGATTAGAATTTAAGGATATTTGCGTTTGTGCGTGGATTTGTCGCAAAAGTTTTTGTTTTTCTTGCAAAAGATAGTTAGATTCTATAAAGGTAATCTTTGCCTTTGAAATGCGTATTGCTAAAGGATTTAAATCAAAGCCCACAAAGTCTTTGATACCATACTCTAGCCCACTCACAAAGCTAGAGCCACTGCCACAATAGGGGTCAAGTAAATTTGTCTTTTTTACCTTAAAATCTTTAAGGAGTTCTAGCCCGATTTGAGGTAGCATTGTAGCGGGGTATTTATGTAAATTTGGATAGAGTGTAGAATAAGATTGCCCTAAAAAGTCGTATTTAGAATTATCAACGCCAGAATCTTGTGTAAAAAGCGTAATAGAATCTTGATTATAATCCTTATGCGGAGTATTTTGTAAAAGTGTCATAAATTCTCGTTTATATAGTCAATAAGATAGCTTAAAGGCTTGATAAAATTTTGAGCTTGTATATTCTTGCCGATAAAAGCACAATCAAAAAACTTAAACATTCCTCTATGTTGAGGATTGTTAATCTCATTATAAAAATTCACAGTCGCAAAGCATACCAAAGGTGTGATAGGCGGATTATAAGCGATATTATATTTTTCTTTAATGCTAGATTCTGTATTGGCTATTTCCATTAAAAGCTTCCATTTGTAAGTTTGTCCAGCCCTTTCACGCAATGAGGTTTTAAGGGATAAAATAAGACATTTTTGTAAATCATTAGTAGAATCTAGGCTATATATGACTAAATCCACATCAGGTTTTTGCGTCTCTTCGCCTACTTGTATCAAAAAAAGCTCTTGCCATTTTGGAAGTTGTGAGATTTTAGAAGTGATATAAATACTTTGCTTGATATGTCCTCGCTCTTTATTTTTTAAAAAAGTCCAAACTATTAGATTGCTAAAGGCTTGTCCTGCTATACTTTTTCTAGCTTGGGAAGCATTATGTATCGCGCCTTTCTGCACTCTTGTTTGGATAAGGCTTTCTACCTCATCTTTTGAAGTAACAAGATAAAAATACAGATTATCAAAAACTTTGTGCCATTGTATTTTCTTATTTGCAATATCTTGAGATATAGAATCTAGCATTGGTTTCATATAATATTTAGATTCTATGTCTTGTAAAGTCTTTAACTCTACTCTATTTAATATTTTATTTTTCATCTTTTATTCCCTAAACATTTTTATCCACTCTTTCGCACTCAAACACAATCTCGGCATTTTTGCATTCAAAGACATAGTGTGGCAACTCCCTGTCTTGATAGATTTTGATATGCTCGCCCAAAAGCTCCCCTTTAAGCTTTTTAGCGACTTTTATAGAGGCTACATTATCCGTTTTTACTAGGCAATACACCTTGCTTAAGCCTAAATTTGTAAAGGCATAGTCCCTTACTGCAAGGGCTATCTCTGTGCCTAGTCCTTTCCCCCAATGCTCCTTTTTCAAAAGGTAAGCAAATTCTGTGATTTTTCCTTGTATTTTAAGCTCCTTTGTGAGTTCCAATTCTCTTTTTAACCCTGCATCGCCGATAATCTCTCCGCTTGTTTTATCCACCACCGCCCAGCGTCCAAAGCCCTGTGTTTGGTAGCTTGCAAGTTGCCTCTCTAGCCACTCTCTACTTTCATCGATGCTAAAGCCGTGCCCCCAAGCATACATCGTCTCTTCATCGCTTAAAATTCTATGCAAAGCCTCCAAGTCCTCATCTCTATAGCGTCGCAAATACACTCGCTCTGTTTCTAAGATATAGGGTTTGCAACCCTCTTTTTTACCCGCATTCTCGGGGTGAAACGCACAACTCACCAAATGATCACACACCATCCCCACAGACTGCATAAACGCATAAATCCCCACGCTGCCTACAAAGCTAAAGCCACGCCTTTTTAAATCCCTAGTGATTGTATCAGAAAGCGGCGTGCGGGTGGGGATCTCCGCTAGATTCTCAAAATGATTGGTAATGGGCTTCCCACCCACATAGCCCCAGATAAAGCTCGCAAAGCTCCCAAACTCAGCTTGCACTTCCAAAAACCGCTTGGCGTTGTTGATGGCCGATCCTATCTTAGCGCGATTGCGGATAATCGCAGTATTTGCCATAAGGGATTGTATTTTTGCCTCATCATACCCCGCCACGATAGCAGGCTCAAAGCCCCCAAAAGCCGCCCGCAAAGCCTCACGATTTTTTAAAATCGTAATCCACGATAGCCCCGCTTGCATACCCTCTAGCACGAGCTGCTCAAAGAGCCGCTTATCCTCATACTGCGGCACTCCCCACTCAAAGTCGTGGTAGTTTTGGTAGAGTTTTTGCGTGGCGTAGTCTTTAGTGTTATAACCCTGATAAATCCAGCCACACCTTTGTAAAGGCGTTGGCTTTTCGGTGCTTTTGGCGGATTTCTGCGTTCGTGTTTGGTCACTACCGTTTAGGTAGCTCCCTGCACACTCACTTGAAAAACCACCAAAATCCCTCGAAAATCCTTCCGCCTGCAAATCGCCTGTTGGCTGCGTGTTTTTAGAATCCAAAACATTGTGCCCTTGAAAATCTCTCCTTTTAGAATCTACCAATCCCCTGTCGTTTGGCTTCGTAGATTCTATAATGTCAGAATCTGTAATGCTTCGCCCTTGATTGCTTTTAGATTCTATAACCTTAGAATCTTCCCAATCCACTTTGTCAGCTTCCAAACACAACGCCACCATATCTTTAGAATCTAATGTATCCTTGCTAACTGCACTCTGTATAAAGCCCAGCTTGCTAAAGGCTTGCAAGCCCTTTGTGTCGTGTGTATCCCACTGCGTTAAGAATCTCCGCACCTTGCTATGCGTGGCTTTGATACTTGCACAGAATGCCTGTATCGCCTTAGTTTGCGATACATTCCTATCGATGAGGTAGCACTCAAAATGGCAGCTATCCCCACACAGAGTGTAGATTCCAAAGGCTGTGAGAGAATCCTTGCTGCCTTTAGAATCTGTGCTATCCCTTTGCGTAAGGATTTGCGCCAAAAAACACTCCGCCTTTTGCACGCGTTGCCACAAATCCCTAGCGATACGCTCTAGCAAAGCCTCCCCCATAAAGCTATGAGCCTTTATAAAGCTCTCCTGCCACAAGGCAAAAATCCGCTTCTTTTCTTTTATATCTTTGATTTTATGAAAGAGGCTTGGGGAGTTTTGCATATCTATTCCTGCTAGTCCTGTGGATTAGATTCTAGCCCCGTGATTTTGCGGATTTTTGCTATCTCATAAGCGATGAAATTTTTCATATTCCAATCTGTGTTTGCCCCACAAATGCCCACTGCAAAGTTTTTTAGAATCTGTGCGCCGCACTCGCTATGCACGACTTCGGGGTGAAACTGCAAGGCATAAATTTGACGATTAAAATCCGCTATGACGCAGTAATGCGTGTTGCCGCTTTTTGCTAACTCCACAAAGCCTTGCGGGATTTTTTCCACCTTGTCAGCGTGGGACATCCATACAATAGAATCATTTTTTACACCATTAAAGAGTGGCGTTGTTTCTTGTGTATTTTTAGATTCTGTATTGTTATTAGAAATTCTAGTATCTTGCGTAAGATTTTCCTGCAATATGCCATTTTTTTGGCATTCTAAGATTTTAGATGAGAAATCGTTGCTATCAAGCGAGGATTGAGGGAGCTTACTAGACGTAAGTGACCGAAAATCCGAGTGCAGATTCAACGATTTATCGCTAAAAGCTGAATGCCCCTCCAATGAGCCATTTCCTATAAGCTCTAGCTTTGCCTTGCCAAATTCTTGTTCCTTTGCCCTCACCACTTCCCCGCCAAAATGATAAGCAATATACTGCATACCATAGCAGATTCCAAGCACAGGAATTCCTAACTCAAACACCTTAGAATCCGGCTTGTAAGCGTCCTTTTCATACACGCTTGCCGGTCCTCCGCTTAGAATTATACCCTTAGGATTTTTGGCTCTTATAGATTCTATCTTTTCAAAGTAGGGCACGATTTCCGTATAAACGCCAAATTCTCTAAGCCGCCTAGCAATTAACTGCGTGTATTGACTCCCAAAGTCTAGGACTAACATTTGCACTTGGTTCATAGATTCTCACTTTTGTATAATCTTGACATTAAGAGCGCAATTATAATCCAACTTTGCTTAAAGCTTAAAGCCACCTTGCTGGGTAATTTCTCAATGCAGGCAAAAACAATCCCCACACCACAAATCCTAATTGGGACTATTTAAAAAACTATTTATACACATCGCCTCTAGAATCCGCTTTATAGGCATAAATGAGGATAATCTCATCGATAATCTCATACAAGCGGTATTTGTGGCTCTCGCCTTTGAGTTTGCTTATGTCTAGATTGTTTTGGTAGGGATTTTGTGCGATGGTTTCAAAGGATTGTAAGACTTTGTTTCGTATATCGCTATGTTTGGCTAAGAATTTATCAAAACTCTTGCTTGTTTTGACTTTATATGCCATAGCCATACTTTCTTTTTAGCTCTTCAAAGTCTATCACATCGCCCCTAGCCAAATCCTCCCTAGCCTTTAACCACGCTTTGTAATCCGCCTTTGTCTCCACCACTTCTGTAAATTCCCGCGGCTTTGTCGCTTTTGTGTTTTGATTTTCCTGCACCGCCTTGACGCCGCGCAGTAGCCTAATGGCACTGATGATTTGCTCTTTATTTTTCTCTTGTATCTCCACTTGCAGGGTCATTTTCGCTCCTTTAATGATTTGCTTTAAGTATAACAAAAACGCGCGGCGTATCAAAACGCTACCACGACTACTTCCCTAAGCAAAAACTCCCAAACATCGCATCAAGCATTTGTGTGTATTCATAGGGCTTGCTGATCGCGCTAATAGCAGCAATCGCCTCATTAATATGATAAGAAAAGAGCTCTAGCTCGCCGCTTTGGAGCTTTGTGGCTGCTTGGAGGAGCGCATCGAGCGTGGAGTTAATCTGCGCGAGCTGATAGCCTGAGCTAAGCAAAAGCGCATCGCCTTGTTGCGTGCCCTCTAGGACTTTGGCGATTGCATCAAGCACCTTATGTGGGCTTAGGTGGGCAAACGCCTCGTCTTTGCCGCATTTGCTTGAGATTTCTAAAAGGCTAGGGCTTGCCTGATGGGGCAAGGCGTGGAGCGTGCGCATAAGCAGTGCGCGCGATTGTGAATCTAGCGCGCTTGGCATATCACTTTTATTTAGCACGATGAGCGTGTGGGCTCCTTGGGCTTTGAGCCTATCTAATATGGCATAATCCTCTGAATCTAGCGCGCGCGAGCTATCAAAAAGCGCGATGATGATATTGCTACTCTCCATAGCCGCGATGGATCGCTCTATGCCCCTTTGCTCGATACTATCCTCGCTGTGGCGGATTCCAGCTGTATCGATGAGGCGCACAAGCGTGCCGTGTATGTAGAGGCTCTCCTCTATCGTGTCGCGCGTTGTCCCCGCTAGCGGCGAGATAATCGCCCTATCAAACGCCACAAGCGCATTGAGTAGGGAGCTTTTGCCCACATTTGGCTTGCCCACAATACAGAGCCTAAAGCCCTCGATAGCCCCCGCCCTGTGTGTAGAATCCCTCTGCACCACCTGCAGTGTGTGGCGCAGGGATTCTAGCTTTGTGCTCATCGCTAGTGTCGTGTCCTCATCCAAATCCTCGCTATAGTCGATATTTGCCTCGCTATAGGCAAGCAGCTCGATAAGCCGCTCCCGCACTTGCTCCACAAACGCACTCACTTCGCCTTGTAATTGACGCACCAAAATCTGTGCGCTAGAGGCACTCTGTGCGTTGATAAGCCCGGCAATCGCTTGGGCTTGGGCGAGATCGATGCGTCCATTTAAAAACGCGCGTTTGGTAAATTCCCCACTGCGCGCACACACCGCGCCAAGCTCTAGCGCGCGCTCCACCACAAGCCTCGCACACACCGCGCCGCCGTGGCAGTGAATCTCGCAAATATCCTCGCCGCTATAACTCCGCGGGGCTTTGAAATACAATAAGATAGCTTGATCTATGGGTTTAGCAGAGCCATCATACACATAGCTAAGTGTGGCGTGGCGTGGCGCAAGAGCGGTGCGATGAGAGAGCGTGAGGGCGATCTCTAACGCGCGCGCACCACTTAGGCGCACGATAGCAATCGCCCCTAGCCCAGAAGCCGTGGAAATGCCCACGATTGTAGAATCTAGCTGCATCACACGGGTTTAAAGTCTTCTATCACGATGTAGCGTTGCCCCTCGTCGTTGTTGCGGAATGAGATGTATTTTTGCGGGAAAATCACGCGCAGTTTGCCAAGCGCGATGTAGGCGAGCACGCCATCAAGGACTTTGGTTTGTGCCGCGCCCTTGGTGCGCACGATTTTGATAATCCCATCGAGATAGGCATCTATCATCTGTTCTTGATTGCGCAAAAACTCCGCGATCTCTAGGCGCACGCCATAGCCGTATTTAGGATTTATCCAATTAAAAAGTAGATAAGAAATCGCCTTGTAGCGATAGCCCTTCTCGCCGATGAGTAGCGCGCAGTCAGGTCCATTGAGCGTAACGGCTACGACATTTTCTTTATACAATTCCACTTTTATAGAATCTATCTCAAAAGGCAGGTAGCTAAAGAGCTCCACAATCTCGCGCTCGATCTCATCAAAGGCTTGTTTGGAGTAGGGCTGCTTGGTGCGCGCCCTTTTGGGCGGTAGTTCGCTATGTGATAGAGAATCTAGCGCACTTGGCGTCGCTTCACGCAAAGCGTGTGTGGCTTGTGGATTTTGTGAATCTCTTACCTCTTTTGAATCCGCCTCTTCTTGCAAATTTGTAGCTTCTTGTGAATCCCTTGAGCTAGCATGCTTGTGAGGCTTTGTATCTTGTGCTTTTGTTTCTCCCCAAATCGCTTCATCAAAGCTTTTCTCCTGCACCTCGTGCAGGCTAGATACTACTTGTGTGGGAATCTCTGCGGCTTTGGGATTTTTATCATTTGTATCATCGTGTTGGGTGGCTTGGGTGGTTTGCGCGTGTGGGGGCTTGCTCGCTTTGTCATCGACGATGATGATAGCCTCCTTGCGCCCTATGCCCAAAATCCCATTGCTAGGGTTTTGCACGATCTCATATTCCAAATCCACCACCGAGCAGCGCAGCTCCTCGGAGGCTTTTAGGAGCGCGTCTTGGAGCGTCTTAGCCACGATTTTTTTCATACTTGCCTCCTTTGTGCTACTTTTTGTGCTCTTTGAAGTGGTTTTGTGCGTGGTGCTGGGCGATCTCTGCTTGTTTTTTGCGCTCTAGCATAGCGTTGATAGAGATTTGCTGGATAATAGAAAAGATATTATTTACCGTCCAATAGAGCACAAGCCCCGCTGGAAATGGGAAAATGATAAAAAAGATCATAAAAAACCACGGCAGCATTTTAAAAATTTTCTCTTGCATCGGATCAGTGAAGTTTGAGGGCGTGAGGCGTTGGGAGACATACATACTCACCCCCATTAGCACCGGCAGCACGAAGTAGGGATCGATTGCTGAGAGATCGTTAATCCACAAAATCCACTCGGAATTTTTGAGCTCGATGGCATTATAGAGCACGCGATAAATCGCAAAAAACACCGGAATCTGCAAAAGCAGCGGCAAACACCCGCCCAGCGGATTTGCCCCGTGCTTTTTATACAGCTCCATCATATGCATTTGGAGCTTTTGTGGATCGCCCTTGTAGCGTTCTTGGATCTCTTTCATCTTGGGTGCTAAATCTTTTAGCTTTTGCATAGACACCATACCCTTGTAGCTTAGCGGATAGAGCACGATGCGCACGATGATGGTCAAAAGCACGATCGCCCAGCCCCAATTCCCGCACACATCATACAGCCACGCTAGCAGCCAAAACACCCAGCGTGCAAAAAATGTGATGATCCCATATTCCACGACATCGCTAAGGCTTGGGTTGATAGATTCTAAAATCTTAAAATCCTTAGGACCGATATAGCCCTGCAGCACGCTCTCTCCATTGGCACGCACATAGGGCATAGGGTTTTTGCTCCTATCAGAATCTAAGCTCACATACAGCCCCTTTGCCACATCGGGCGTGAAAAATAAGCTCGTGTAGTAGCGATCCACGCTCGCGACAAAGCTCGCCTTGGGGAAGTCCCTGCGCTCGCCATCGCCATCCTCGAGCTTTTGGATTGAGCCATCTTCTTTTTTGAGTAGCACGCCTCTAAAGGCGTAAGTATCCTTATCGCCCATAGGACGCATACCATTGCTGATAAAATACTCGATATTTGGATTGCTCACCTCTATGCGCACATCATAGGCTAGATTGCGATAAAAAGTCAAAGTCTTGCTAATGCGCACCTCGCCTAGATTCTGTGTGAGCATGATAGTTTGGGACTCGCCGCTAAAGTCTATGCGCGGGCTTTGGGAGTTTTGGAGCACATAGGGGGTGTTGTAGGCTTTTTGATTGATCACACCATCGCTAAAGCGCATCTCAAGGGGCTTTAGCTCCAAATCCCCAAAAAGTGGTAGCTTCTCGATATGCTCCTTTTTGCTGCTGCCAAATCCTAGCAGGGATCCGATGATGCTAAAGAGGCTCTCTTGCTCATCGTGTGTGAATTTTTTGTCCTTCAGCGAGACTTGGCGGATACGCCCTAGCGCGTCGATCTCTATCTCAAAATCTTGGGATTGGATAATGGCGATAAGTGAATCTTTAAGCGCGAGATCGTGCGTGCGGGCTTCTTGTGCCTTAGTGTCCTCAAGGCTATCGAGGCTATTTGGCGCGGGTGTGCCTTGAGCGGGTGCTTTGGCATTCTCTAGATTCTGAGTGGTTTGTGTCTGTGTGGGTTTGGGCGGCTGCTTGGGTGGGAAAAGAACCATATAGATACCAAAAAACGCGATACTAAGTGCCACCACGAGGATAATACGCCCTAGCGGCGTGTTGTCGTTGTTATGCTGGTTTGGATTGGGGTAGTGCATCATTAACCTTTAAAAAGACTTAATTATAACAAATAGATTGTGTATTTGTTTTGGGTATGCAATTGTAGCCAAAAACATAGGATTTTTATAGGGTATGAGCCAATATTTGATACGCTTTTGTAAAAACGCTCGCGAATCCCCTCTAAGCGTCAGATTAAGGCGCATTTTGGGGTAGTCTATCCCGCCGGGGTGCAGAGGATTACACGAGAGGATGCGCGCACAGGATTTGCTAAAAGCCACAAGCGGCTTATCAAAGTCAAAGAGCCACAGCGCGTAATGCGAGCAACTCGGATAGAATCTACACTGCCTCCCCAAAAATACCGAGAGGCTTTTTTGGTAGATTCTAATCCCTAGGCGCAGTAGCGATGAGAGCCATCTACGCACTATTTGCTCGCTTTTGGTGCTTTTTTTGGGTGTATTTGAGGGCTTTGTGGCACATCGCTGCAAACTCCCCATAGCAAAGTTCTGCAATCTGAATCTTTGGCACAAACACTACGCACAGCCCCCTAAAGCTCTCATCTTGGCACAGCGCGCGCATTCTGCGCTTGTAGAGATTGCGCTTAGGCGCGCAGCCTATCTTGCGTGATACGCTTAGTCCCAAATACACATCAGCCTTGCGCGCTCGTATGCCTTGGTAGATTCTAAACATCTTGGGGGGAATTATGTGGGTTGGGGATTTTAGAGAGAGGATATAGAGGCTAAAGTATGGGGTGTCAAAGCGAGAGCCATTCCTAAAGACGCAGTCAAACTCGCGCTTATTCTTTAGGGAATCTACCTTCAACGCCCCCATACACGCACTTATACGCTAAGTCGCTTTCTGCCCTTAGCGCGTCTTGCGTTAATGACTCGACGCCCGTTTTTGGTTTTCATTCTCGCGCGAAAGCCGTGTGTGCGCTTGCGCGGGGTATTGTGTGGTTGGTAAGTCCTTTTCATCATCATTCCTTTGTGCTAACTTAAAAACTCGCAATTCTTCCACAATAATGCTTAAAAAAAAGTTATTTTGCCCCAAACTCCTTGCTCAAATCCACGATGGCTTGGAGATTTTTATCCGCCTTTGTGATCACGCGAAACTCCACGCGCCGCGATTTGCTCTCATCTTCTAGCGGTTTAGCAAAGCTCAGTCCATTGGCGCGCAGCACCTCAATGAGCCAATTTTTTTGTGAATCTATAGCCTTTTGGTTAAAGCAATATTTAAGCACCTCAAACGCCCTAGCCTGCGAGAGCTCTGCATTCCCCAGATAGCGACTCTCCAAAGTGCTCGCACTCTGCCAACTGCTTGAGGTGTGCCCCTCGATGCGTATCTCCTCGATATTTGCCTTGTATTTGGGGAGTGAGAGTATGCGCACATAGCGCGGGAAAAAATCATCCAAAATATCCTTAAACCTCTGCTTGACATACCTATCGCCGGTATCAAAGAGCACTTCAGGTTCTCTAAATCGTATCGTATTGTCCATATCTATCTGCGCGTCCCAGCGCGCTAAATCCTTGGCAAACTCCTTTTGCAAATCCACATACAACTCGGCTTGGAGGTTGGAGTAATGCTGAGCGATAGAGCGCATTTTTTCATTGATCTCACTTAGGATTTTGTTTTGTTTGCTTAGCTCCTCTTGGTTTTTGTGTGAGAGCAGCATAAAAGAGATCATAATGAGCAAAAAAATCATCATAATCCCTGCCATCATATCAGAGATACTAATCCAATGATTGTGCGAGGATTTTTTGTCCATATTTATCGCCTTGTGCCCATAATGTCTTTGATACGCTCCAAAAACCACTCATAATTTTGCCAAAAGCTATCCACGCTCGCACTCATCGCCTTATCGAGATCGCGCAGTGAATCCCGCATATCGTGCGAGAGCGCGGCATTATCCTGCAGGGCTTGGCGCATATGTTGTCCGAGAGCTTCATACAGATGGCTTATCTGCGCGGCGTTGTGCTCTATGCCGCCTTGGGTTTGGCGCATAGATTCTAAAACCTGCCTTTGAAACTCCCCAAACTCCGCAATCATCTGCGCGCTAGATTCTCTAGGCAGACGCAGAGATTCTTTGCTGAGTTTTTGGAGCACCTTGAGGTATTCTAGGGCTAGGGATTTGATGTGCTTACTTGTGTGCTGGTGCTGCTCTTGGAGGTTTGCGCTCAGGCTTTTGCTTAGCTCGAGGCTTTGAGTCTTAGCCTCTAAAATGCCTTGCGTGAGTGAATCTATACTCGTGCGATAGGTTTGCAAATCCTTGCTAAGTGCGCTATCTAGGGCTTTTTGGTGCTTTTGCTGCAGGGCTAAGAGCTGCGTGGAAAAAAGCTCTAGGATTTTTTGGTGCTGTGAGATGATCGTATCTTTTAGCTGCGCAAAGCCCTCAAGGCTCTGTGTGTGGAGCGCGTGGCTCTCTCTTTGAAGGCTTTCAATCTGTGCGAAAAGCGAATCTAAACTCCCCTTTGCCTGCTCCCCAAAGTCCCTAGCAAGCGAGGCTGTATGCTGCATAAGCTCTCTAAAGCTGCCTTGGAGTGCTTGTAGTGAATCTTTTAGCAGAGATTCCACGCTCTGTGTGCTGTGGGCTAGCATATCTTTGCTAAAAGATTTGAGATTTGAGAGGCTCTCATCGCCTAGCTGTGCGAGAGATTCTCTATGAGTGTGCAGGGTGGTGGCAAGCAGGCTTGTGTGTGAATCCACGCTCTGCCTAAGCTCTGTTGCGCTCTCTTGGAGGTGGTTTTGCAGGCTTTGACTAAGGGATTTGCTGTAGGCTTCTATGCCTTCTATCAGCGTGTGAATCTCTGCCTTAGCCGTCTCGCTGCCCTCTTTGGCGCGCGCGAAAAACACTTGGAGATTTTCAAGGCATTGCTGTGAATCTGGCTGCAGACTAGCAATGGCTGCGAGGTTAGATTCTAGCTGTTGGTTGGTGGATTGGCAGGATTGCAAAAGGCGTAGGTTGTTTGTATAAAACTCCTGTGCCTTGGCGTTTTGCTCGGCTATGTTATGCAGGCTTTTGGCACTATGGGTGAGGGCGTCTTGGGCGTGCTGGAGCGTTTGTTGGGTGCTTTTTAGCAATGCCTTGCTCTCTTGCACAAAGCCCTTATACTCCTCCTGCCACTGCAGGAGCCTCACTACCGCGCTATTTAGCTCCTTAAAATTCTCGCCAAACTGATTTTGCAAGTTGGCATTAAAATCCTTTATCACAGATTCTAAGGCTGCAATAAGCTCTTGGGACGCGCCTTTGGCGAGCTGTGAGACGGCTTGCTCTAGGGTGTGGTTGATGAGGGAAAATTGGGCTTGGACAAAGGTATTGTTGCGCTCATAGAGGCTGTGGAGCTCGCTTGCGGTGGGCAGAGATTCTAAGCGTGTGTGAATGCGTGGCAGCGCGCCTAAATGCGCTAGGTGCTGGGCTTGAGCGGCGAGGTATTCTAGGTTGCTCTCTTCATCGCTTTTTATGGGCGCGCGCTTTTGGATGATTGAGAGCAAAATCGCTAGCCCCATACCCAAAATCGATGTGTAAAAGGCTGTTTTTAGCCCATCAAGCAGCAGGGGCACGGAGCTCTCCAAATGCGCGGTGTCAAACTCCAAAAGCCCCACAAAAATCCCCACAAAAGTCCCTAGCACTCCCGTGCTCATAATGATGGACTTAAAATCCTTGTGAATCCCGCGCGCATAGCTTTTGTAGTCCCATATGAAGAGTCCAATCATAAAGAGTGTGAAGAGGATATTTATGCCAAAAATTGTCATTATTTTGTCCTTGTAATTTGATGTTATTTAACGCAATACAGAATCTAGATTCTAAGGAAACATAGAATCCAAAATAGATTCAGAATCTAGCCTCTTAGACTCACATTCTCACGAATATTCCCTAGATTCACAAAGCCTCTTGTTTGCGCAAAAAGAAAAGGGGTTTATCCCCTCCCCGCTCCCCTTAGCCCCGAAAAGAATAAAGCGCCGCTGTTTTTGCTGCGCTTTGCTTGCAACCCGTTGGGTCTTTTCGGCAATCAAGGGGAGAGCCTCGCTGCTTCCTTGTCTAGTTAAAAATGCTAAAAATGCACTACTGCATTTTCTTAACGCATTTTTAACACCACGACAAGGGCGAGAGGCGGTATGCACTTGCGTGCTACACATTTTATTGGGGCAAAGCCTTGATGAGATTACTAGCAAATTCAGAATCTAAGGCTATTTTAGAATCTTAGTCAAAATTCTAGGATTGTGCGTAAGATTTAAATGTTGTGCAAGGCGAGGCGAAAGGAGCTACCTTAAGCGGTAGTGACTAAGCCGAGCCGCCGCACTCATTTAAAGATTGCGTGCAAGCCGAATTTTAGAATCTCACTCACTCGGAGTAAGCTTATGCGTAATCACATACACATTCTCAAACCCCAGCACCTGCAAAAGCGTGCTTAGCTCCAAAAAATGCTCCAGTCCGCTCTCCCTATCGCCCTTGATGATGATTTGGGTTTGCTTAGGCGTGCGCTCTAGCCACGCCCTTAGCTCGTGAGAATCTAGCCTTTTGTTTTGCACAAAATACTGCCCTTGCTTATCGATGACTATCATCTCTTCCCTAGATTCTGTGTGCGCGCTAGATTCTGCGCCCTGCTCAAGCCTAGGGATCTCCACCTCGATCCTGCTTTGCTGCACGAAGCTCGCACTTGTGAGCACGATGACAAGCAGCACGAGCATAATGTCAATAAAGGGAATGAGGTTTAGCGAATCGATTTTTTTCATACCACCTCCTGCTAGATGTCGTAGTTGCCCCTAGGGTGCATTGTGGGATTGTGCGCGATATCCCATTGCGTGAGGATCACCTCGGCTTTGCGGAGCAAAAAGTTGTAACACACGATTGATGGTATCGCGACAAATAGCCCCGCTGCCGTGGCTTTGAGCGCGAGCGAGAGCCCCGACATAATCGCGTGCGTATCCACAAGCGAGCTATTCCCGATCTCCACAAAGGTTACCATAATCCCAAACACCGTCCCCAAAAGCCCGATGTATGGCGCGTTTGAGCCAATCGTAGCGATGAGTGTGAGGCGTTTGTGCAGCGCGAGCTCTAGTACCCGCTTATCCCCAAACTCACCCACATTGATATTCCTAAAAAACAAATACCGCTCTATCGCCACGCCAAGAGCGATGATACTCAAAAGCAGCAAAACCCCCAACACGCCATAATCCACCACTGCCTGCATTACAATCCTTTCAACACATTTTTCATACTACTTTGCGCCTCTTTTTTGAGCTCCTTTTGCTTGAGCGATTCTCGCTTGTCGTAGAGCTTTTTGCCGCGCACGAGGGCGATTTCAAGTTTGATGATGTTTTTGTGATTAAAGTATATCCTAAGGGGCACGATGGCTAAGCCCTGTGTGGTGAGCTTGCCAAACCATTTATCAATCTGTCGCCTATGGAGCAGGAGCTTGCGCACGCGCCTCTCATCGGGGCGAAAATGCGCGTTTGTGTGGGAGAGCGCGCTAAAATGTGCGTTAAACAAAAACGCCTCGCCTTTGATGAGGCGCACAAAGCTATCTTTGAGATTAACTCTCATTGCCCTCGCTGCCTTGACTTCACTGCCCAAAAGCACAATCCCCGCTTCCAAACTCTCCAAAATCTCATAATCAAAATACGCCTTTTTGTGCTTGTTGATAAGCTTGTAAGCACCGCTATCTTGCCTCTGCACACTTTGCCTTTTGTGAAAATTCCGCGGCGATTGTATCCAAAATTTGCCTTTTTTAAAATATCGCCGCGCGCGCTTTAAGCGTTTTACAAAAAAAAAAAAAATAGAATTGTGTTCCCGACAAATCCATTTTAAGGAAGATTATGACTGCATTTATCAAGCAAATTTATCGCAAAGCCCTGCCGCTGCATTGGCGACAATCCATCTCGGAATATCGCCACAGAGATAGACTAGAGCACGAGCGGTGGTGCAGAGAAAATCTCCCAAATGTGCTTAGCCGCTACGCTGCGCTCACCACCCCCACGCACGACAGAGAGAGTGCTAAGAAGCTGCTCAAGGACAATCTACGCGTCATCGAGCTAGAAATCTCGGCGTTTTGCAACCGCACCTGTTGGTTTTGCCCAAACTCCCTCATCGATAGGAAGCAAAAAATCGAGCTCCCAGAATCTGTGTTTTTGCGCTGTATCGACAATCTCGCCGAGATAGAATACGAGGGCGTGCTAAATTTTCATAGGTTTAATGAGACGCTAGCTGATAAGGAGCTCATCCTAAAGCGTCTAAGACAGGCTAGAAGCAAGCTGCCTAAGGCAAAGCTAGGGATATTTAGCAATGGCGACTACCTCACGCGCGAGTATCTCGATGAGCTAAGGGAGGCGGGTATGAGCTATATGCTAATGAGCTATTATCTCAAAAAAAACGAGAGCTTTGATAAGGCTAGGGTACTAAAACCCGCAATGCAAAAAATGGCTGATAAGCTGGGGCTAGAGTATGAAGTGAGTATTGATACGCCAAAAGAGTATGGTATCACTTTCAAATATCCGGGCGTGGAGTATCTGCTCTATCGTTGTTGGAATCCAGAGATAAGCGGGATCGATCGCGGTGGCGTGATAGATAGCATTAGCAAGCGCGAGAGCAAAGTGCGCGATTATGGCTGCCACTTCCCGCTACGAAGTATTTATGTGGATTATAATTGCCTCGCGATGCCTTGCTGCCACCTGCGTAGCGATGTGGAGGCGCACAAGGACTTCATTATGGGCGATATGCGCGAGATGGATTTATTTACGCTCTTTAGCTCGCCCAAATACATTGCTATGCGCCAGAGCCTCACGCCCCACACGCCAAAATGCGGACCTTGCGCGACTTGCACCGCTGATACGAGCGCGATGAGCTTGGATTTGCTTAGCACGGAGTGTGGATTGTAGCGTGTTAGATTCTGTGTTGTGGGCATTTGGCTTTTGACGCATAGAGATGACTCTTTTTTCTTACCCTGCGCTTAAGTTGGCCAAAGTGGGTAGCCATTGCACAGATTTGACGGGCTTGGAGCAGCCACTACTCCAAAGCATTCAAAACTCACCCCAAAAAATCCAACTAAGATTCAAAAGAAACAAAGCTTAGAATCTAAGGTGTTTATGAAATCTAGTCTCATAAAAATCTAGGGAGAACATAGAATCTAGTTTTATTTTTTAGATTCAAATTCAGAATCTAAAAGATTGAAACTAGATTCTAATCCTACGATAGATTCTATATTTTTTAGATTCTGTGCTTGGCTTGCCCTCTTAGCTCCGGTGTGGATTCTGTAAGATTCTTATCACTCATAACAAAACGAAGTTTCTTTAGAAAACGAAGTTTTTAGATTCTAAATCCATCAATGTTTTTGAATCTATGAGGACAAATTTTAAAATTCTGAATCTAGATTCTAAAAAGAGGTAATGTATGCTCGCGCAGGTGGAGCGAGTGGAGATTTACTTCCCCGCAAGCAATAGCAAGTCTGCCCTAGCAAACTTGCATGAAATAATAGGGATAGACTCCCTATCCCACGCGCATAGAATCTAGCTTGCCCTTTGCCTTTAGCTCCTCATAATACACGCTATGGAGCATTGAGAGCTCTTCCTCGCCCATACGCCCATTGATGATAGCCTCCATCGCGCCTTCGATAGCAAAGGCAGCCATATAAATATGCGTGATGAGTAGGGCTATGACGCCAAAGCCTAGGACATTATGCACGATAGCCACGAGGCGCAGGGTGTTGATATCGGTGCATTGGAAAAACATCAGCGCGCCGGTAAATGCCATCACGCCGCCGCCAAGGGTCGCGAGCCAAAACCACATCTTTTGCCCAGCATTGAATTTGTGCGCGGGGATAATGCGATTTTGCTTATCAAGGTAGCCGCCCATTATCATAAACCACTTGATATCATAGCTGCGTGGCAAGCAGTCCTTAACCCACATCAAAAACATCAAAAACCCAAACACCACAAACACAATCGTGCTAAGCCCGTGCAAATCCCGCGCAAACCTAATGAGCGCACCGCCGCCGAGCTTGTCGCCAAAAATCATCATAAGCCCCGTGATACAAATGAGCACAAAGGGCAGGGCAGCAAACCAATGCACGATGATATTGTATTTGCTAAAGACTTGCAGCTTGTTGTGGTGGTTGTATTTGCGCGCACCGATAATTTTGTAATGCCCAAAAAACGCCAATGGCACAAACAACAGCACACATAAGAAAATAATGGCAAAGTATTTTTCTTGCAGCATCGTAAAAAGCTCGCCCAAGCCACTCCAGCCGCGAATCCCCCCGATGGGCTCTCCCATAGTGAGGGGCTCGATACTGCCGCCCTTGCCCTCTATGACGCTTCCCTCTATCACGCCCGCACTCTGTGTGCCAAGCCCCCAATTCTTGATAGCCTCAATCTGTGGCGTGCCATAGATATGTTTGTTATAAGACATATCCACCTCGCCCTTTTGCTCCATATCGTAGCTATCATTTGGGGCAGCGAGGAGTGCTCCACAGCCTAGGGCTAAGACAAACCCTAATCGTAGTATTGCTTTCATCGCGCCTCCTTATGAGTCGCCATAGGCTTTTTTCCAAGTATAGGGGATCTTTGGTGCGCCCTCGCCTTTGTGTAGTGTCCTCTCCCTGATGATGGCACTCACATCATCGCTGCCACCAGCAAGCAATGCCTTCGTCGAGCACATCGCCGCGCACGCAGGCACTTTGCCTTCAGCAATTCTGTTTTGTCCATAGAGCTTCATCTCCTCTTCACTATGTGTTTCCTCGGGACCGCCAGCGCAAAATGTGCATTTATCCATCGAGCCTCTTGAACCAAACACATCGGATTTGGGGAATTGCGGCGCGCCAAATGGGCAGGCATAGAGGCAGTATCCACAGCCTATGCAGGTTTTTTTGTCGTGTAGCACGATCCCATCAGCACGGATATAAAAGCAATCCACGGGGCAGACTTTCGCGCAAGGTGCGTCAGCGCAATGCATACAGGCGATAGAGATGGATTTTTCCGCGCCTTCTATGCCTTCATTGAGCGTGACCACTCTGCGGCGATTGATCCCCACGGGGAGATGATGAGCCTCTTTGCACGCTACATCACACCCGTGGCAGTCGATACATCTGCTATCGTCGCAATAAAACTTCACACGCGCGTGCCCTGCGTCATTCAAGCCGACACTTAGTATATTTTCGCTCATACGCTCCCCCTTATGCTTTTTCTATGCGGCAAAGCCCGCATTTTGTCTCGGGACAAGCCGAGTTGTAGTCAAACCCATAGCTTGAAATCATATTGGCAGATTCACCGATAGCATAGGGTTGCGTGCCCTCTGGGTATTTGTGTAGGAGGTTTTTGCCCTGATCCATACCCGAGAAGTTTTGCGGCAGCCAAATGCTATTGTAATCCACGCGATAAGATAGCTTAGCTTTCACTAAGATTCGCGTATCCATCGTGCCATAGATCCACACCATATCGCCATCTTTGATATCCATCTCAAGGGCTTTATCAGGGTGGATCTCTACAAACATCTCGCTTTGGACTTCTGCGAGGTATTTAGCACTTCTAGTCTCCGCGCCCGTCCCCATATGCGCCACAAGTCGCCCGCTAAGCATATTAATGGGGAATTCCTTAACCCAATCGCGCTCTTTTTGGCGCGTGCGGTATTTGATATTTGCCCTAAAGAGATTCTGTTTATCGGGGAAACTTGGGTATTTATCCACCAAATCCCCGCGCACAGAATGCAGCGGCTCTCTGTGCAATGGAATCTGATCGTACCAATTCCACACTTTTGCGCGTGCCTTACCATTGCCATAGGGGCAGAGTCCCGCTTCTAGAGCCTTTTCGACAAGGATATTATTGCCTATACCAAGGGCAAAGGTGCTGCCCGCTACCGCTTCCTTCTCCGTGTCTGTGAGCTTGATACCTAGAGATTCTGCGTTTTCTGCACTCACAGGCGCGTGCCCTGCGATTTTAGAATCTGGCAGGCTATGGGGCGAGAGCATACTCACGCCATCGGGCGAGGTTACGCCCCAATTTACCCTAAAGCCCATACCGCCGCGCATAACAGGAATGCTATCGTTATACATTACCGGAGTTCCGGGGTGCTTATCACTCCAGCAGGGCCAAGGCAATCCATAATACTCGCCCTTAAATGGTCCCTTGCCCTCAAGCGTCACCTTATCAAACATATGCCAATTTTCTTGGTGTGCTTTGAGGCGTTTAGGACTCATACCTTGTAAGCCTATGCTGCGGATACTTTGCGTAAGCTCGGTATTAGCATCATCAGGCCAGATAAACTCATCGCGCCCTTCTTTTTTGGCGATAGCATAGAGGCTACGTTGGAACTCCTCCAAAAAGCCCATTCGCTTGGCAAAGTCAAACAAAATATCTTGATCTTCGCGGCATTCATAGAGTGGCTCCATTACCTTGCTGCGCCATTGATAGCTGCGATTTGTCGCTGCCACCGTGCCCGCTGTCTCCATTTGTGAAGCTGCAGGGAGGACATAGAGATTGTCCTTGCGATCGCTATAAATCGCCAAATCATTGACATAAGGATCGATAAACACCACCAAATCTAGCATATCCATCGCCTTGCGCTGCAAATCAAGCAAGGAAACGGTAGTCATACCAGAGCCGATGACTACGAGTGCTCGCAGCTTTGTGCCGCCGTTGTTTGCGGCGTTTTCCTCATCAAGCACGCCAAATTTCCAAGTAGAATGCGCAAAGCCCGTCGCGCCCATCATCTCTTTATTTTTAAAGCGCGAGAGCATCCAGTCGTATTCCACACCCCAATGCTTACAAAAATGCCGCCAAGCAGGCTCGCCCAAGCCATAATATCCGGGCAGAGAATCTGCGAGGTTATTCATATCCGAGGCACCCTGCACATTATCGTGCCCCCTAAGGATATTCACGCCGCCACCATTTTTGCCAATATTGCCCAAAAACATTTGCAATATGGGCACGATTCGCGTGTTGGAAGTCCCGACTGTGTGCTGGGTAAGCCCTTGATTCCATATCGCAGTGGCGGGTTTGGCAGCTGCCATCTCCTCGGCAATGCGTCGGATTGTATCAGCAGGGATACCCGTTACATCGCTCGCTTCTTCGGGCGTGAATTTTTTTGCCTCTTTCATCACTTCCTCATAGCCATACACGCGATCTTTGAGGAATTGCTCATCATAGAGCTTTTTCTCGATGATATGGTGCAACATACCATAGATAAAGGCTATATCCGTCCCGCTGCGGATTCTGAGGTATTCATCAGATTTTGCCGCAGTTTTGCTAAAGTGCGGATCGACTACTACGATTTTAGCCCCTCGCTCCTTGGCGCGCAGGATATGCACCATCGATACGGGGTGATTTACCGCAGGATTTGCCCCGATGATGAGGATAAACTTTGAAAACATCATATCGCCTAAGTGATTTGTCATCCCGCCATATCCAAATGTATTTGCCACACCGGCAACTGTAGGGGAATGTCAAACTCTCGCGCAATGATCTATGTTGTTTGTCCCAAAAAACGCTGCAAACTTCCTAATATAGTAGCTTTGCTCATTGGAGCACTTCGCACTACCCAAAAACATCACCGCATCAGGCCCGCTCTCCTCGCGGATTTGGAGCAATTGCTTAGATATGCTATCCATCGCAGCATCCCAAGTGGTGCGCTGCCACTCTCCATTTACCTTTTGGATAGGATAGCGAAGTCGCGTCTCGCTCCTTGCTCTGTCGATGAGATCTGCGCCTTTGCAGCAGTGCCCACCTTGAGAGATTGGGTGATCTTGTGCCACTTCTTGGCGCACCCACACGCCGTCTTTGACTTCTGCGATGATGCCACAGCCCACAGAGCAGTGTGTGCATATCGTTTTTACGCGTTTTGCATCAGGATATTGCTCCTTTAGCTCCGCCTCACTTGCTGGACGCAATACGCGCTCGCTATCATTGCCAAAAGCACTGCCCACGCCCGCTACTGACGCGAGGGCAGAGAGCTTGAGGAATGAGCGACGGGCGTTGCGTTTTGGATTTGCTTCACTCATTACTTCTCCTTTTTTTAAGTTAATTCAGATTCTCTCATACAGGGCATTCGGCTTTGAGCGATAAATCGTGGAGTTTGTCGCTCACTTCGTCGATAGACGCTCCAGTCTTATCTCCTCGTTCGCGACTGCACAACCCCGATTTCTCATCTCAAATCCTAGAATGCCAAGGGGCAAGCCAAGCGTGGAATCTCAAGCGGATTCGGAATCTCATAAAAGCTCAGATTCTAGATTCCAAACCCACATTTTTAGAATCTAAAGCCATAGATTCAGAATCTGCTACTTTAGAGAATCTTATCAAGGCTTGCCAGAAATTCTAGGATTGTGCGTAAGATTTAAATGTTGTGCAAGGCGAGGCGAAAGGAGCTTACTAGGCGTAAGTGACCGAGCCGAGCCGCCGCACTCATTTAAAGATTGCGTGCAAGCCGAATTTCACTATTTGGCGACGGAAAAATATTCCTGCCAATACTTCGTATCACTCCGATACAACACCTCTTGCTTCTTGCTCTTGCCCTTTATGACTTCCTTTTGTTTGTGCTCTCCAGAGCACCCGCCTAAGGCGACAGAGCCTACTGCCACGACTGCGCCCCCGAGCGCTGCGGTTTTGACAAACGAGCGGCGGGAGCTATGCACATTGCTCTCTTGCGCACTAGACATATTTGCCTCCTTGTGAAAAATTTGGGATACTCCCACGCCAATCTTTAGGGCTAAAGACTTGCGTGGAAATACCGCCATAGATTCTATGAGTTGATATGCCCCTCAAGGGCTAAAAAGCTCCCAAGCAGCAAGCCCACGAGGTGGTAACACACCAAATCCTCTCTCTTAGCCAACGCCTCGGCGATAGCCAGCCCCATAGGTGCGATGGCTTGGGTGAAAAGCTCTCTAATGAGCTGCTCATTCTCTGCTAGCTTGTCTAAATCTTGGAGCAAATGGCGCATAAGCAAAAGTAAAAAGCCAAAATGCTCCTCGCTCTCTTTAAATTCCTGTGCGTTGAGGCGAAAATGCGTCTTTTTGACAAGCGTGCGCACTCTGAGCAAACTCTCGCCATTGAGGCAGCCCTCGAGATAATGCGAGAGGTAGAGAAAGATTTGGGGATTTGGGATTTTAGGCTTTTTGGACTTTTTGCCCCCTTGTTTGCTTCTCTCCTGTGTGGGCAGATTCTGTGCGCTAAAGGGGAGGTTAAAAGTCTGTGTGTATTCTCGCAAAATCTCTTTAGAATCGCTCTTAGCGATATAGGCTCTAAGCATAGCAAAATACTCGCCATCGGACTCATTAATAGGCGAAGTGGCTAAGATGTCAATCTGCTCCAAAAACAAATCTTTGCGCGCACCCACGAGCTCATAGAGGAAAAATCCTGCAAAAAAATCATAATACAAAGCGCGCGCTTGGTAGAGTGCATTTGCTGCTTGCATATTTTTCCTTTATGTATGATCTTTGGGACCAAAGATGAGCTTGATTTTGCAATCCCCGCAGCATTCTAAGCCCCTTTGCTTGATAATATCGCCCGCCATAGTGGGAAGTAAAATATCTTTTATCTTTTTAATCGATTTTGTCGTAGCAAAAACCTTGCCACATTCCACGCATTTAAAGGGCTCATCATAGGCTTTTTGCTCATAGGCAAAGCTCTCAGATTGCGCATCAAGCACATTAGATTCTATGCGTATGACTTGCTCGGCACAAGTATCCGCGCAATACCCACAACCCGTGCAAAGCGATTGCTTAAAGAGCAGGCTAAAGCTAGAGCCCTCATTAATGAGTGCCTTGGTATTGCACGCATCCACACAGCTTAGGCATAATGTGCATTTTTGTGAATCTATGAGCACATTGCCGCTATGCTGCATACTCACGCGCCCAAACGCCCCGCCTCTCACCCACGCATACGCGCGTTGTGAAAATATCTCCTTTGCCCCCTCATCAGCGCGAGGCGTGTAGGTGTAATGCACACAATCCAGCACGCGCGCCTCCTGCAAGCACGCTCGCAATCCCGCCTCATCGTGCGCGAGCAACACGCATTTGGTGCCAAATATCGCCTCACACAGGGCATTGAGCGAATCCACGCCCTCCTGCACAAACTCCGAGGGCTTGGCATACACGATAGCCATCGCTCCGCTTTCTTGGACTATACTAAGTAGCGAGGTGGCATTGAGGATATGGGGCTGCCCTAGCACAAAGGGCAGGGCAAGGGGGTTGGGACTAGAGCGGAGCGCGGCGATCACTTCTGGCGCGTGTGCTTGGGCGTGCAGGATCGGGATAGAGCCCTTATACATTTGGGCTTGGTAGGTGAGGGATTCTAAACTCTCGCTCTCTCGCTGCAGCGCGCCCGTGGGGCATACACTCACGCAGTCACCGCACGCTATACAATCAGGACTGCTGAGCATGATCTCGCCCTTTTTGTCCTCTCTAAAAACCCCAAAACTCTGGCACACATCACTGCACTTGTGGCAATACCCACTATCGCCTACACCCTCACTGCTCTTTTGGCTCTTGGGGCGGCGATGCCAAAACTCACAAAGACTAGGGCTAAAGACAATAGGGCTTGTGTAGCTATATGCGCCTATAAAGCTATGCAGAGATTCTAAAAGTTCTTTTGGGCTATGGTATTCATTCACCCAATGCACGCCTTTAGAGTGCTGCACACTAGCAAAGCGCGTGAAAAATACCACTTGCGCGACTTCTAGGCTAAGGGTTTTAGAATCTTGGGTATAGAGGATATGAAAACGCCCCAAAGAGCCATTGAGCCCCACAAAGCTCTCGGGCAGCACCGCAAAAATCTCGCAATCCTCTAATCCGCGGGTTTGGGTAGATTCAGAGAGTGCGTGTAAAAACTCCTGGGCGATCTCCCCGCTTCCTACCACCGCGATTTTGGGCGCGATAATCATCGTCTTAGTGCTCTGCAGGGGTGCGAAATCTAGGCGCGTTTCATTGACTTCGTTTAGGATTTCTAGCTGCTCTTTAGAAAATATCTGCGCGCTAAGAAAATCCGCGTAAGGATTGGCGGGAGAATGCGCGATGTGGGGTTGTATAGTGTGGGACTGCGTGGCGTGGGATTCTGATACATGGGATTGTGTAGCGTGAGATTCTGAAATATTTGACTGCGTGGTGCGAGATCGTGCGATCTCTGGGGTGTGGGCTGTGGTGTGCTCTGGTGCGTGGCTAGACATCTATAAACCTTATAGTGATTTGTCGTTTGTTTCTTTTTTGCTTTTGAGCCCTGCGCGTGGCCTGCGCATGTGATTGTAGGGCTCATCTGCCTGCATTATAGGGGGCAAAATGTGTGAGTTTGCTTAAAATCCCAAAAGATTTCTAGAATCTATAGCCAAACATAGCCAAAAAGTAACAAATTTTTTTACAAAACCCCTATTTTTGTAGTATTTTTCGTTTCACAAATCCCGCGCATCTTCGTGCGAAGAGATATATCCTCGCAAAGAGTAGGGAGGGCATAGCATAGCCATGTGCTTCATAGCATTCTATGATGTCTTTAGAAAATGGATTATTTGCCTGCTCATAGCGCACGCGACATTTGTTTAAAAACGCGTATTTGCGATAGGCTGCTAGGTCAAAGATCGCTCCAAACTCCTCTAGCTTGCCCATCGCCTCTAGCGCGGCGAGTGTGCGCATACATTTCCAGCAGTGCCCGCAGTTTATCCCGTCTTTTTTGCATGCAAGGTTGAGATGCTTTTTGGCAAACTCCCAATTAGCGATGTTCTCGGTCTTGTGAGTGCGCTTGTATTGGCAGCCATCGACGATGAGTTCAAGCGACTCGGTGCTTAGCAGTGGCACGAGATACGATTCACAGAACATTGCCATATCATAATCTCTATAATATTTGCCAAAGTCCTTTATTTCCTCATAACCAAGGGTGCTAGGTATATAATACCTTTTGAGCGTCCCTTGAAGGCTTAGCATACACGAGCTTGTGGCAAGTATCCCCCATGCACCAGCATTAAACCCATGACCGCCCCATTCCATACTGTGTGGGAAAGCGTGGATGTTGGAGATCACTTGGTATATGGGGAGATTTAGCTCATCTGCCATTGGTTTGTTGGATTGGTATTCATAGAGGTATTTTTGGTGTGTATCGGGAAGTCGATAGTGTCCATACGCCCCGCAGTCAAAGAGAAAGAGTGCGTTTATCTTATAGTCTGGATCATCTTCTTTGGTGTAGTGATCATAAATCGTGCTTAGTGAATCTATCCCACACGAAAAGCTTGTGCCTATAATTCCCCCCCCCCCCCCGTATGAGAATCCACATCGCTAAACCCATCGACGGATACTTTGACTTTGGAGAGTTTGTCTGAAAAATCACAAAGAATGCTTTGGACATAAGTCGTGATATTTTTATACAAGCGTTTGGATACTTTGCCACAAATGTGCAAGTCTTGCTTGTAGCTCATAGCGATATAGAGTGGGATTAACAAAAACGCATCGTAGCTGCGTGAGAGCATAGCTTTATCTTGCGTGGGCGTGGCGAAGTAGATTTGGTTGCCCTCATTGTGGTAGGGGTTTGGCATATTTTCTACATCTATATCAGCCACTACGCGCGACCATCCCGCCAAACGCCCCTGTGTAATGTCCTCAATCCGTAGATTTTTGATTGTGATCATAATGTCTCCTTATGTTTTGTGATAGAGGTGTATTGTAGCTAAGTGTGTCTATGAGAGCGATAAAGATAGAATCTAAAGGCACTAGTGATAGAGGCGAATCTACACAAAGAGATTTTTGGCTTATGCGTGCAAGCGCGGGAGAGCCACCCTATGCGTGCAAGCGCGGGGATTTGGCTTGTGTGTAAGAGAGCTTTGTTTTGCTAAAAGGCGGGTTTATAGAATCTGTGCCATTGCTAAGTCGCGTGCCTGACGCGGCGGCACTAAAGATTCTAGAATCTCGCTAAAAAATGCAGTGTATGTTCGCGCAGCGGAGTGAAGTGGGGATTCACTCCCCACGAGCGGTATCAAGTTTGTGAAACAAACTTGCATTAAATGATAGGCTCTAGCTCGGTTTATAGAAAATGCGCTAGCCCAAGCGGCGTTCCTGACGCACTGACACTAAAGATTCTAGAATCTCGCTAAAAAATGCAGTGTATGCTCGCGTAAGCGGAGCGAAGTGGGGATTCACTCCCCACGAGCGGTATCAAGTTTTTTGCACTGCAAAAAACTTGCATTAAATAAATAGAAAGCCCTCAATTACTTGACTTTTTCTACATACTCGCCAGTCTCGGTATTGACACGGATACTCTCCCCCTCTAGCACATGAAAGGGGATCTGCACCACCGCGCCAGTCTCGAGCGTAGCGGGCTTTTTGCCAGCACTTGAAGTATCGCCCTTGAAGTTAGGAGCAGTCTCGACAATCTTTAGCTCGACGACTTGGGGCGCATCGACGGATATGGCTTTGTCGTTGTGAAAAAGCACCTGCACAATCGTGCCATCGATAATCCACTTGGCAGTATCCCCTACTTGATCTTGAGTGAGCGCGATCTGCTCATAGCTCTCGTTGTCCATAAATTGGAACAAATCCCCATCTTGATACAAAAACTGCATACTCTTCTCTTGGAGGTTTGGCTCATCGCACTTATCCCCCGCGTGGAAAGTCTTTTCAATCACCTTGCCATCGAGAAAGGACTTTATCTTAGCACGCACAAACGCCGCGCCCTTGCCGGGTTTGACATGCTGATACTCGACAATCCGATAGGGGATTTTGTCGATTTCAATCTTCAAGCCTTTTTTTAGCTCGCTCATACCTATTGCCATTGTAGCTCCTTATAGAGATTAGATTTTTTGTGCAGAGCCTAGGATTTGCATACGCTCTACCATCACTTTTTGCATTGCTTCCATACCGGGAGCAAAAAACTTGCGCAAATCAAACTGCGTCGCATCGGCATTTGCCACCCTGCGCACCTCCGCCATAAAGGCTATGCGCAAATCCGTATCGGTATTTACCTTATTGATACCGCCCCTCACGGCTTCTTGCAAAAACTCAAAGGGCACGCCCTTACTACCTTTGAGATCTCCGCCCGTGCTTAGGAAGCTCTCGCGCACATACTCTGGGATAGCACTCGCTCCATGCAGCACTAGCGGGATATTTGTCCTGCGCTTGACTTCTTGCAATCGCGCAAAATCTAGCTTTGGCTCGCCTTTGAACTTAAACGCCCCGTGGCTTGTGCCAATAGCGGGTGCTAGATAATCCACCTGTGTTTGTTTGACAAATTCCTCCGCCTCATCGGGATTGACGAGCACGGCGTCCTGCTCGCTCACTGAGATATTATCCTCTATCCCCATTAGCCTCCCTAGCTCCGCCTCCACACTCACGCCCTTGCTGTGTGCGTAGGCTACCACTTCTTTTGTCATCTTTACATTTTCTTCAAAGCAATGGTGCGAGGCGTCAATCATCACAGAGGTAAATCCCGCATCAATAGCCCTTTTACAAGATTCAAAGCTCGTGCCGTGATCGAGATTGAGCGCGACGGGTATATGAGGATAGCGCGCGCTTAGAATCTTAACAAGCCCCACTGCCATATCAATCCCCATATACTTGATAGCTCCCTCGCTCGCCTGCACGATGATGGGCGAGCTCGCCTCATTGGCGGCGTTAAAAATCGCATTGAGCATTTCAAAATTGACAAAGTTAAACGCTCCCACTCCATAGCCCTCTTTATGGGCTTTGAGCAAAATCTCATTTCCGCTCACTAGCATACGCACTCCTTATTATTTGTTGATTTGGATCTTGGCTTTTTGACGCAATTCCTGAATCTTCTCTCCCATCGCCTGCCGCACCGCCTGCATTTGCATATTTTGGACGATCATCTGCTTAGCCTGCTCATAGCTTATGGTTTTTGGCTCGGTTTTGCTCTCAAGGTAGATGATATGGTAGCCAAACTGCGTTTGCACGGGGGTTTTGGTGTATGTGCCGGGCTTGAGATCAAAGGCAGCTTTAGAAAATTCTGGCATCATCGCCGCACGATGAAAATTCCCCAAATCCCCGCCATTTTGCTGCTGCTTGCTAGCTGGATCGATGGTTTTTTGGTTTGCCAAATCGATAAACTTTGGCTCGACGCGCCCTCTGACTTTATTGAGCTCGGAGATGATTGCCTTAGCCTCCTCTTCAGTCGCTACGAGGATATGGCGGGCTTTGCCACTTTGATCGATGAAGTTGTCTTTGTTTTGCTCATAGATCTGCTTGAGCTGCTCCTCACTTGGGTTTGGCATTTGCACATTTTGCATTTGCTGCTGCTGCCACGCCCTTAGGAGCAATTCTTTTTTAAACGCCTCTAGTGCGCTTGTGTATTCTTTGGTAGTGTCGAGTTTTTGGGCTTTGGCGGCATCTAGGGCGAGTTTTTGATTGATGATTTCATTGAGGATCATCTCGCGCTCTTGCTCGGGCAGCTTGTCAAAGTCCATATTGGGATTTGCCTGTGTGAGTGGCTCGAGATCTTTTTCTGTGATGGGGCTTCCATTGACTGTTGCATAAGTTTTGGCTTCTAGTGCGGCTACACCCAGCACGCCAACCAACGCCAAACTAACGATAACTTTTCTCATAATCTAACTCCAAATGGTAAAATGTCTCGTCTCGCATCAAAGACTAGGGCGGTATTGTAACGCTTAAAGACTGATTAAATACTTAAGATTCTATCCCGCCAAATATGCTACACTTTCGCTTCGTGATTTTCTCTCATAAAGGCTTGTGATGCACACACCCACTATCAGCAAAAAAATCCTCTCCATCGTGGGCAAAACCAACGCCCAATACAACCTAATCCAAGAGGGCGATAAGGTGCTTTTGGGCTTAAGCGGGGGCAAAGATTCTATCCTGCTTGCCACGATTTTGGCACATATGCGCGCGCACGCACCTTTCAAATTTGAGTTCAAAGCACTCACCGTGGATTATGGGCGCGGCGGGGAGTATGAGTATATCTTTGAGTATTGTGAAAAGCTAAATATCCCCTATGAGCTCTATCGCACCGATATTTATAAGATCTTAGAGGAGCACAAGCGCGAGGGGAGCGTGTATTGCAGCTTTTGCTCGCGTATGCGCAGGGGCGCGCTCTACACCAAGGCGTTAGAAGGCGGGTTTAACAAACTCGCCCTAGCCCATCATCTCGATGACGCTGCGGAGAGCTTTTTTATGAATCTCACTTATAATGGCGCGCTTCGCTCGATGCCTCCGCGCTACAAGGCACAAAATGGACTAAGTGTGATACGACCGCTTCTCTTTGTGCGTGAGCGGCAAATCATCGATTCTATCGCGCACAATGCCATCTATATCGCGCCAGATTGCAACTGTCCCATAAATTGGCTACCTGATGACAAACGCCCCTTTGCGCGTGCCAATACCAAGGAATTTCTCGCGCAATTAGAATCCAAAAATCCCGATTTTTTCAAATCCCTCAAAAACGCCTTCACACACCTGCACGCCAATAGTTTCTCTGATGAGCGGTTTTTGGATCCTGTTATTTAATGCAAGTTTGTTGCACAAACTTGTTGCCGCTTGCGGAGATTGAATCTCCGCTCGCTCAGGCTTACGCGAGCCCATCATTTTATGCAATTTTGCTTGTAGCAAAATTGTTGCCGCTCGTGGCAAGTGAATTGCCACTCACTCCGCTGCGCGAACATACATAGAATCTAAGTGCGAGATTCTGTGGTTTTCTAGTGTCGCCGCGTCAGGAACGCGACTTAGCAATGGCGCAGATTCTATAAACCCAACTAGACTCCACATTTTTACCGCAATTTGTCTCTGACAAATTGCTGCCGCTTGCGTGAGCATACATTTATAGATTCAAAAACCTAAGCACAGAATCTAAAGAGATTTTTAAAAACGCACAAACACACAATCCAACTCCCACTCCCTACAAAATCTCCGCTCTCCTGCTCGCTGTGGTATCCACTAGCTCCACCACTTCCCCGCTGCGCACGCTCTCTAGCTCCACCACTGCGCCATCTTTTAGCACTTGTGCCACGCCCTTTTTTGTATGCTGCGGATTGAGCGCATTTAGCGCGTATTGCAGGGATTGTATGAGCTTTTGCTTATTATCCACAAATGCCCCAAATGTGAGCGCATCACGCAGCACAGAGAGCCTTAGCTCCTTGTCTTGGAGGATGAGAGACATTGCATTATGGAGGGAGTGGCGCAAAAGCTCTAGCTGCTCACTGCGCGCCTTGATTCTAGCGCGCACGCTCCTAGCCTGTATGAGCTCATAAAGGTGCTCTAGTATCTCCTGCTTGCGCGCGCGCATAGCGACAAACGCGCCCTCACAAACCGCGCGCATATCATCAAGCCGCATAAGCCACTCCTGTGAATCTGGCAGTATCATCTCCATCGCCGCGCTGGGCGTGGGCGCGCGCAAATCCGCTACCAAATCCGAGATCACCGTATCCACTTCGTGCCCCACAGCACTCACGATAGGCGTGCGTGCGCGGTGTATCGCCTCGGCTACCACTTCTTCATTAAACGCCCACAAATCCTCGATACTCCCTCCACCGCGCCCTATGACGATCACATCAAAGCCCTGCGGCGTGCCAAAAAGCCCATCGGCATACGCGATATTGCGCGCGATAGAATCTTTTGCCTCCTTGCCCTGCACGAGGGTGTTTATGGCTACGATTTTGGTGAGATTCCATCGCTTCCTAGCCACCTTTAGCATATCTTGGAGTGCCGCGCCACTTAGAGAGGTCAAAACCGCTATGCGCTTAGGATAGGCAGGCAAGGGCTTTTTGGAATGAAAGTAGCCCTTATCTTGGAGCTTTTGGCGCAATTGCTGGAAGCGCAGTGTCAGCTCGCCTATGCCCTCTGGGATCATACCCCTGCATTGTATCTGATATTCGCCGCGCGGCGCATACACGCTCACAGCACCGCTCACCACCACGCTCATACCCTCTTTTGGCTCAAATTTTAGCGCGCTCACATTGCCTCGGAACATCACGCAGCGCACTTGAGAATCTGCGTCTTTGAGGCTAAAATACATATGCCCGCTGGTGTGTAGCGTGAGATTGCTGATCTCGCCTTGGACTTGCACCTGCACAAAAGTGCTCTCCACTAGGGCTTTTAGCTGGGCATTTAGCGCGCTCACACTCACTATCATTACCGCTCCTTAATGCTTGATATTAAGCTTTTTCTTATATTCGTGCATTACAGATTCAAACTTGCTTAAAAAAAAGGGGTTTTGCCCATTCATATATTCTACGAGCATAGAGAGCTGCTTGGACGTGAGGTGCGTAACCGCGCGCGAACACACATCATTAAAGCCCTCATCATCATTGTTATCCACGCTCTCTTGGATGGCTTGTGAGTATTTGAGAAACATCTTTTTGTCATACTCCTCCTGCTCGTTGTGGCGGACTATGTCCTGATAGAGGGTTTCAAGCTCTTCAAAGGGCATTTCTTTGAGATAATGCTTAGAATACAGCCCCGTGAGTGCCATCACTTTGGCAATCATCTCAAGCTTTTGGGGTGTGTTGTTGTAATAATCCCGATACACATCATAGAGGTTTGAGGGCAGGAAGTCTCTCACTATCATAAGCTTCACGCGCGCCATCGTGAGAATCTGCTGACGCGTGGCGGGATCTTTTAGCTTATCAATCGTCTCATACAAAAACCGCGTATCATCGCGCCGCCTTTCATAAAACTCCTCGAGCACCTTAAACTCCTCTTTGGGCAAGTCTTTGAGCGCGTTTGCGATCTCAGATAACAAAATCTCTTGAAAACTCCTATAGGCGATATGTGAGATTTTTTGCATTTTGTGCATAGGCATATCTTTAAGCGCGATGGCGAGCAAATCATTGACTTCACTATAATCAAACTTCCTATATCCCTCTTGGAGGCATTCTATCAGATTCACGATATTGCCCGCACTTTCTTTGAGCTTGTGCTTAAACTCCGTGAGCTCGGTGGTGTCTAGCAAGCTGGAGTTGCTCTTAATGCTTTTTTCATCATTAGTGAGCTGAAAATACGCGCCCACAAGCTTTTGGGTTAGCTCCTTATAGGCTTCTTTAAGCTCCTTTAGCTCCATAGATTCTAGCTTAGCACTCTCATAGCCGTGCCGCTTCAAAAAGCCCGTGAGTATATCGCGGCTAAGTTTCATCACAAAAGCCCTTGTTTGAGCGTATTTGTCCTAAGCGCGCCATAGACTTTGAGCATATCGCTATGCTCCTTGCTATCATGCACGCGCAGGATATCCGCGCCATTTTGCACCCCTAGCAAATGCAGTGTGAGCGTCGCGCTTAGGCGATCTTGGGCTTGCCTGCCCGTGATTTGCCCGAGTGTGTTTTTCCTACTTGCCCCAAGTAGCAGCGGATAGCCAAAGTGTTTAAAGTGCGCGAGATGACTGACTAGCGCGAGGTTTTGTGCGTCATTTTTGGCAAACCCAAAGCCTATATCTAGGATTATCTCCCTGCCCCCAGCTTGCAGCACTTCATCGATCTTGCGCGCAAAAAACTCATCGATCTCGCCAAAGAGATTGTCATAATGCGTGAGTGTTTGCATAACCTTTGGCGTGCCCTTAGAGTGCATAATAATCGCACTCGCACCAAAGGCGGCATTGACTTGCGCCATTTGGGGATTGCTAAAGCCACTCACATCATTAATGATACTAAAGCCACTTTTTAGCGCGAACTCCGCGGTTTGTGTATTGTAGGTATCGATACTAAATCGCGCTCTTTTATACAATTGCTTAGAATCTATCTCCGCACACACCTCACGCAAGCGCGCTATCTCCTCGCTAGATTCTATAATCTCACTGCCCGGGCGCGAGCTCGCCGCACCCACATCGATATACGCCACGCCCTCCTCTAGTAGCTCATAAATGCGCTCTATGGCTTCCTTGGCACTTTTGCGTGAGGGCGCATAAAAGCTATCGGGCGTGACATTGACTATCGCCATAATCCTAGCTTGTCCTTGGGCTTTTTGTGGCGCGCGCGCGTGGGATTTAAGGGCGGTAGCGAGGGATCTAAGCCCAAAGCTTTGGGTAGAGAGCTTGGCAATCAGCCGCTTTAGCTGGGATTTGTTGGCAATGAGCAAGCCCACCTTTTCCCCTTGATAGAGAATCTGCTCGCGCGGCGTGGCATACTCTGCCCCCACGCTTAAAGCCTCTTGCTTTAAAATCGCGCTTGACACATACTCAAGATTATGCAGGGCAAAATAATACATCTGCGCCTTTTGCGCCATAATCTTATGCCCCACTTCATCAGCACCCACACGCGCTAAAGCCTCACTAGCCACTGCCTCCCCCACGCGCACTACTTGCATTATCGCCCTCCTTTTTGCTTGTTGTGAATCTTTAGCAGCAAAGGCAAAAAGATATAGCTCTCCCTCACATAGCTATCTGCTAATTTAATCGCCTCATCAAAAGCCTCTAGCTCCGCACGAGTGAGCACAATGGCACTTTTGTGCAGCGCAAAAAGCAGGGCTTGGATATGCTCTTTTATCTCTGTGGTGGTGCGGTTTTGTCTATCGCACTCACGCAAAAACTCATAAATCCCCGCTAGCGTGAGCTTTTTGCAATCAAGCTCAAAGGGCGCGAAAGTCTTTTGAATCTTGTGTATGTGGATATGGAGCCTTGAGAGGATTGTGGGCAAAAGCGCGTTTTTGCTCGGCGCGATGAGCACAAAATGCACATTTTGGGGCGGCTCCTCGAGAATCTTAAGCAATGCGTTTTGGGATTCTATACTATATGATGGCGCGCTTAGGATGATGAAGCGCTCCCTCTCGCTAGCAAGGTAACTCTGTGCTATCACCTCGCGCGCGTCATCTATGCGAAATTCCACCTCCTTGCCTTTGTCATTTGTGGGATTAAAAATCACATAATCCCCCTTTTGGAGCGGTGCGGTGATCTCACGCACAATCTCTTGGGCCTGTGTGCTGATGTGTAGCTCCCCGACAAAAACTCCCACCACTTACACCTTTGTGAAAAATTATGAAAAATCTAGCGAAATCTGCCCAAACACCACGCCACACAGAGCCTTTTCAAACAAGCGATAGAGTTGTAAGAGCTTATAATCTAGCAAATCATCAAGCGAGCTTAGGCGAATGGTTTTAGTCGGCATATCCTGCCCATCGATAAGCCACACAAAGGGCTCTACCGACACAGAAAAGAGTGCAAAATCCCCGCGAATGGTTTTTTTGCCAATATACCAAAGCATATAGTTTTTGGCAAAAGAGTGCTCAAGCATTTTGTTAATCGCGCCAAAATGCCTATCGGGCGCGCTATTGTAGTTGAGATTCATATCAATCATAAAGCCTAGGGATTCTATCTCAAAGATGGGGAAAAACGGGCGCGTCTTGCTAGGGAGGTTGATATTTTGCGTGATATATTTGCTAAACCACTGCCGCTGCGTATCAGCAAGCACCACCAAGCTCCCGCCCTGCAGGATATGCGTAAATACACGAGAAAAAAGCGGCACGAGCCCCAGCCGCTGCTCCTCGAGCCAGCCACTCATAATGCCCTTGTTGTCTTCTTGTCTGATGGCGTTTTTAAGCCATATATCCAGTCGCTCCATAGATTCTAGATTCTGTGAGTTTTATTTATCGAGCGCATACACATCGTGCAGCGTGCGCACCGCTAGCTCGGCGTATTTGATATTTACAATCATAGAGATTTTTATCTCGCTCGTGCCAATCATCATAATGTTGATATTTTCCTTTGCCAACGCCTTAAACGCGATACTTGCCACACCGCTATGGGATTTCATACCCACGCCCACGATAGAGACTTTGGCGATATCGCAGTCATACTCGATGCTTTGGACATCTTTTTTGAAGCACTCTAGGACTTTTTTAGCAAGCTCGACTTCGGTTTGTGGAATCGTAAAATCGATATCTGTCTTGCCGTCTCTGCCGATAGTTTGGACGATCATATCCACATTGATATTTGCCTCTGCAAGCGCGCCAAAAATCTCTGCCGCAATCCCGGGGCGATCGAGCACATCGGCTATACTCACCCTAGCTTGATTTTTGTCTAGTGCCACGCCACTGACGATGGGTTTTTCCATAATATCCTCCTCATCTGTTATCAATGTCCCCTCACTCGCAGAAAACGAGCTGCGCGAGACGAGTTTTACTTTGAGTTTTTTTGCGAGCTCCACGGAGCGATTGAGCAGCACTTTAGCCCCCATAGACGCGAGCTCTAGCATTTCATCATAGCTGATCTTATCGATTTTTTTGGCTTTAGATTCTATGCGCGGATCGGTGGTGTAGATCCCATCGACATCGGTGTAAATCTCGCACAAATCCGCATTGAGCGCGCCCGCTAGAGCCACCGCCGAGAGATCACTCCCACCACGCCCAAGCGTGGTCACCTCGCCCTTTTGGGTAACGCCCTGAAAGCCCGCCACCACTACGACATAGCCCTCTTGTAAAAGGCGATTGATAGTCGTCGTATCGATATGCTTGATACGCGCTTTGGTGTGCGTATCCTCTGTGATAATCCCCGCACCGCGCCCGCTTAGGGAGATTGCCTTGATGCCTTTAGATTCTAACGCGATGGCAAGGAGTGCGCTGCTGACACGCTCCCCGGAGCTAAGGAGCATATCCACCTCGCGCGTGTTTGGGAGAGAGGAGAAAAAATGCGCGTATTCTAGCAGCGTATCTGTCTGCCCACTCATCGCCGAGACGACGACGACTAATCCGCATTTGTGGCGCTCTAGGGTGTGTAGGACGCGCTGCGCGACATTTTCTATCCGCTCGCACCCACCCATACTCGTGCCGCCGTATTTTTGCACAATCAGCATTGCCAATCCTTACCATTAGTCTAAGATTTGTCGGGAGAAAAGAAAGTGCAATCATAAAATGAAAATGCTTAAAGTTTTAGCAAGATTAGCAAGGAGTTGCCTTGGGGCAAAAAACACGCTACAATTCCCAAAATTTGCGCAGGGAGTGAAAATGAGGGATACCAAAAGGGATAGCAAGAGGGGGGCTCAAAGGGATTCTAAAAGGCGATGTGGGTTTTGTGGCAGAATGCCCCTAAATGGCGTCAATATCGCGCTCATCGTGCTTATTTGCGTCGTTGTGTATGTCTCTAACCACTTTGAGATGAAGCAATACCGCGCCAACAAAGCCAAAGAGCAGCAAGAACGGCAAACTAAGCAGCAAGAAAAGCCAACACCAAATCAGCTCCAAGAGGAATGTTTTTTCCAAAACAATCGCAAGTCGTGTGAGATTTTAAAAAGCTATGAGGGGCACTAGATCTCGTCGCTACTTTTAGATTCTATGGCGTTTGGTTTTGTAGATAGCAAAATCTGTGGGATCAGATTGCGCAGGGTTAGCCTCAATCTGCTTTGGTTTTCTCTGTGGTAGGGATTTCTGTAAGCTTTTTGGGCTTAGATTCTGTCTTTGTGCGTTGCTTAGAATCTCTTTTAGAGTAATGGCTTCAGAATCTGTGGGGCTAGATTCTGAATCTGCTTGAGATTCTGTTAGGCTAGATTCTAAGCCTACACTAGATTCTGTATTTTCCCTACATTCCGCGCTTGGCTTGCCTCCGACTCGGTGTGGATTCTATAAGCTCACCACTGCAAACAAAAAATTAGTCATTGCGGTGGTGCTTGTGGAGTTTTTGGCGGGTGCGGGGGTAGGAGTTACCTCATAGGTAATGACTACTCCCCCCAAACCCGCCAAATCTACGCAATGATTACCCAAGGAGCCGTTTTCCCGTGGGAGAGACGAATTTCCTTTATCACTCAAGGCACAATATCACTTCATAACCAACTTCAACGCCCCAAGAATCTCATCATTGCGTGCCATCAATGCCCTTAGTCTCTCTAAATGCTCCTCGCGCACGCTTGCAAGCGTAGATTCTATCTCACGCACGAGGGCTTTGGCGATGTTGTTGTGCAAAAAAAGTCGCTCCTGATAGTATTCAAGCCCTATCGCGTTTTGGAGCATATCGCGGATATTTTCCATACTCGGCTCATAGAGGGGGAATCTCTCGCTATCCTTTTGGTAGGCTTGCACGCCCTTAGCGATCTTAGAATCTAGCTCCAAGCACACGAGCTTGATGGCGTTTTTGAGCGTTTTGTCCAAAAGCTGTGCGAGCTCGTGCGTGCGGGAGTGCAGCGATGAGCTAATCCTATCCATTACGGAGCTAAAATCAAGCGCGATAGTGTGGGTTTGCACAAGCCACTCCTGCAAATGCACCGGCAGGCTTAGCACATAGGGCAAAAATAGCGGCGTGCCCCTAGGGTGCGTGCCTAGAGCCTGCTTCTCCCATTCTTGCAAAAGCTCGCCAAAGCTTGGGATCTCGCGCACAAACTCCGCTCCAAATTGCTTGAGTGCCAAAAAGAGCTTGTGCCATTCTGCTATGAGCGGGCTATCCTGCCGCTGCAGGGCATTGAGCACAGAATCTAGAGGCAGCACATACACTTCCTTTTCATACATTTGCGTGGTTTTTAAGCCTAAGGCGTTTTTGGCGGATTTGCTAAAAGTCATTGTGACACGCGTAATCTCGCTAAAAATCTGCTGTGTGAGCGTGAGTAGGCGGGATTCTAAAAGCGAGAAAAGCTGCTGGGATTGGGCATTTAGAGCCTGTGCCTGCATAGAATCTAGCGCGCCATAGCCCTCCAAAATCCCCTCTAGCCTCCTAAGATAAATCTGTGGGATATGCAAACGCCGATAATACTTCAGCACCAAAGCGCGCAGGGCATAGAGTGTCCTGTGCTCTTTGTTTTGAGCCTTTTGGGGCATAAGGTGCGTGTGGAGAAACTCAAACACCTCCACAATCGCAGAATCCTCATAGAACTGCTGTGCTCTCTGGCTGTTAGATTGAGTCTTCGCGCTTAGAGCATTTTTGGCAGAAATGGCGATAATCTCCTCAAAAATCCCGCTAAAGGCTTCCCTAGCGTAGTTGAGGCTTGTCTCAATCTCGGCGGCGTTTTTTAGCCTGTCTTTTTGGTTGAGCACGCAGAGGCTTTTGGCGCGATAATGTCGGATGTGGTTATACAGAATCTCGCGCTCGCTGTTTTTGCCCACATTATCAATGAGGCTCACCCAAATGATTCCATCGACTTCTTGCAGGATTGCGTTGCTAACCTCAGTATCCTCTTGGTTTTGGGAGTTAAAGCCGGGCGTGTCCAAAAATGTGATTTCTTGCAAAAGTGGCAGGGGCGCGAAAAGCTTGTAGTGGCTGATTTGGGCATTGATGAGCGGATCTGCTCGCTCCAAAAAATCTAGCGGCGCAAAGCTGTGCGTGCCGTCTTTGTAAAAAATCTCTAGGTGGAGATTCTCTCCATAGCCTATCTCGCACACCTTAGAAGTCAGCGGGATAATCCCACTAGGGAGTATCTCCTCGCCAAGCAGGGCGTTTAAAAATGTGCTCTTACCACTAGAAAACTGCCCTATCACCGCGACTTTGAGCGGTGCATTAAGCTCGGATAGGAGCTTGTCAAACTTGCTCATATCCGCAGAATCTAGCGCGAAATGCTGACTAAGTAGCGCGCGCGTGGCTAGGATTTTTTGGGCTAGGGGGTTTTGGTATCTAAGCGCGCTAAATTGGGCGATGAAATCTTGTAAGATGCTCATTCTAACTCCTTATAAGCCCGCACGATGCGCTCTTTTAGCTGCGTGATAGAATCTAGCTTTTGCGCGAGGGCGTTTTTTGTCTCTTGGTTGTTGCTTTGCTCAAACTGCAGGAGGGCTTTTTGGAGTGCCTGCTCCTTGTGTGTGATTTGGGTTTGGAAATCCTGCGTGATTGCTTGGGCAATCCCCCCAAAAAACTCCAAAAATCCCTCTTTGGTATGCTCGGATTTGCTAAAAATAAGCTCGCTAAAGCGCGCAAAAGTCTGACTAAATACAGAATCTAGCTTGCTAGCAAGCGCGCTAGAGCCACTAAGCCCAAACACCTCATCGCTTAGCGTATGCACAAAATGCGCGATCTGCTCGTCTTTGGCATAGAAGCTAAAGCTCGGCGGAGTGTGCGCAAAATCCACACTAGGGCAAGCCTCCTGCACCTCGCTGCGCACCTCTTGGATAAGATGTGTGATTTTGGTATTGAGCTTGTATTTATACTCGCGCGTGATGTCAGTAAAGATGTCCTTAAGCGCGATGCTAAAAAGCTCATACAAATCCTCTTTTGGCATAGTGCGGTTTTGCTTCTTAGCATAGGCGATGTTTTGGACAACGCGCTCTTTTAGCCTGTCTTGGGAGGTTTGGAGCGACATAGTGATGAAGTCATTGAGGAGTTTTAGCGTGCCTTCAAGCTCGGTGTTTTTGTCCATAATGGCTTGGGAGATACGCGCAGAGTGCTCGCGCAAGGACTGCATTTGGGCGCGCTCTAGGCTGATAAACTCCTCTAGCTCCTCTTTGCTGGCATTTAAAATCTTAGATTCTAAAGACAAATCGTGCGCGAGCTCGTGGGCAATGCCCGCAAAGGATTTTAGGCAAAGATAGGCGATATCGCGCGCTTTGAGGCTGTTTTCGCCTAGTAGCATTGTGTCGAGATACTCCTCAATCGCCAAAATCCCCGTTTGCTCTAGGGGCATTGGGGCGGAGTCTGGCTGCGTGCGAGCTAGCAGGGCGTTGTAGCTAGAGACGGGCAAAAAGGTAATGCGCGAGAGGATCGCGTGAGAATCTAGGCTCTGGGAGATTTTTACAATCGCATTTTGCAGGCTTTGCTTGGTGTATTGCAGGCTTTGGTGCAGCTCATCTGGTGTGATGAGATCAGCGCGCGTGAGGACAACGAGCAGCCGCGAGATATTGCGCTCTAAAAGCGTCTCTAGGATAAAATCCACATCCACTTGCGTCGCGGCGCAACTGGCATTCATAAGGTGTATGAGCAAATCACAATCCCTAATATACTCCTTTGTGATCTCCTCGCGCTTAGTGATAGGATCGTCTAGCCCGGGCGTATCGACGATATGCACGCCCCCTTGCAGGAACTTTAAGGGCGTGAAAAGCTCGACTTTTTTAATGAGATTGCACAATTTGCTCGCGTGATTAGCAGAAGTGTGGGTGCTAAGCTCGCTTAGCTCGATATGCTGGCTTATGCCCTCTTTAGTGATATAGCGTGAGAGGCTATCCCCAAAGGTGCTCTGGGTTTGCTGCACAAACCGCCTAAGCCCCTCATCGGTGTGTGAATCCGCAAGGATCTCCTCCCACTCGCAAAGATTCCAAAAATGCACTTTGGCGTATTGAGTATGGGCGTATTGGAGCACCGTGAGGTTGGCAGTCTCTGGGATTGTGGAGCTTCCGAGTATCTCCTCGCCAAGCAGGGCGTTCAAAAAGGTGCTCTTACCCGCACTTAGCACGCCCGTAACGCCGATAGAAAACTTTTGCTCCCTTGCATTGTGCCAGATTCTGTGCAGGGCTTGTGTGTGTGAATCTTGCGTGCAGAATCCTTGAAGGGCGTGATAAAACTCCTCCATATCAGCGTGGGTGCGCGTGAGATCTGTGTGGGTGGATTGGGTTTTAGTCTGTGTGGATAAATCCGCCTTGTGCGCGTGGAGGGATAACAACAGATGATGAAAATACGCCTTGGTGATCACTTGCGCCTCGCACAATGCCCAAAAATGCCCTATGAGCTTGGCATAAAGGGGCTGCGTGAGTGCGGGTGTGAGCAAACCTTTAAGCGCGTGCAAATCCTGCGCGCTAGGCACATCTCCAAAAAACTCCGCAAAAAACTCCTGCATAACCTGCGTTTGGCTAAATTGGGGCAGGAGGGCTTCATCGCACACATACACGAGGGCGAGCATTTCATCATTATCTAGCAAATAGCTTTTTACTCTCTCAATCTGCTCTGTGCTCATTGGCTTTGCTTCCTGCATTGCTTCACTCCTTGCCTTATTTTGTGTATCGCCTTGCTCCCCTATATTGCCCTACTCTCTATTGCTTTTGTCTCTCTCCTCGAGATTTTCTAGTCTCTTAGCGACTACGCTTAGCTGATATTGCAAAAAATTTAACACCATTGTGAGTTTTTGAGAATCTTTATCGGGCATACCCAAACCCTCAAAGAGCACGAGCAAGCGATCTTGCAAAAGCTTTAAAAATGTCCTCTCATCGCTTAGGGCTTGGGTATTGTGGGATTCATTAATCACTGAAAGCATTGATGGCTTTAGACGCGTTTTAGAATCTAGCAAGGGATTTGGGGGATTTTTGGGCGTTTGTAGCGCGTCCTTTGGTGCCCTTTTGTCCAAATCCTTAGAATCCTGCGCGCCTGAGCGCCCACCTAAATGCTCAAACATCGCGCTTAGATTCTCTAGCGATGCCTCATAGGGTGCGCTAGATTGCGCTAAGTGCGCTCCCTCTCGCTCCTGTGCGCTAGATTTGCTTGCCTCATCACTCTTTAGAGAATCTCCTGCGCGTAATTCCTTGCCCTCGCGCACATCGCTCTCAAGCGTGTTGATTGTCTCTAGGATAATGTCTTTTAGTTCCATTGCAGTAGCCATTCTTGGAATTTTTTGTTTTGCTCTAAGTCTGAGAGATGATTAAACACCTCTAGCCATTTGGGATCTGCCAGAGAGCTAGAATCTATAAGAGAGTGCGCGGGATTGCTGCTTAGGCGCGCCACACCTAGCCGCGCCTCCTCATTATCTGGCTGGAGCTCTAAAATATCTTGATAGATTTTTAGCGCGTCTTCTTTTAGCCCTTGGTTTTCATAAATAGTCGCTAGCGTGATGGTTTTGATACTGCTCATACTTGCCCTTTGTGCGTAATTTACAAGCCCTACTTTAAGAGGCTTTAAGTCTTAAGATATGCTTTTAGATTCTATCAGATTGTCGCGCATTCTTTCAATATAAATACGCAATCTCATTTTGCCACGATCACATCTATGCCTTGAGGCGGTGTAAAGACAAAAACCCCATCATCAATCTTTGGATTGAGTATATGCCCGCTAAAGACAATGCGCGTAGTCTGCTGGAGTGAATCTTGATAGCTAATCTCTTGTAGTAGCCCTTTATCATCAAAAATGAGAGTATAAAGCGTCTCATTGAGCGTCGTGGTGTATCGCCCCGTAGGCTTACCCTCAGAATCTAACTCCGGCTTAGCACTCTCTAATATCTCAAACACATCGCTTTGTGTGCTAAGCGTGCTGATATACACTTGCTTTAGCGGTGGCTCATACACGCTGATTTTGCCCTCATTGACATACACTTCCTTTTGCATAGGTGGCTCATAGATCCATTTTGCCTTATTGGGAGCCTTTGCCTCTAGCGTGCCAAAGTAGCTCGCCTGCGCGCCATCTTCAGTGATGATGATTTGCTCAAAATCTGCTTTGAGGCTTTTGAGATTTTTGTGAATCTGTTCTCCAAAAAGCGGCGCATTTGCTAAAAAAATCCCTATTATCAAGCACAACTTCCACGATATTTTCATAACCCTAACCTTTAGCGATAATCCCGCCATTATACAAAAGAATTAATGCAAAACACAACCAAACTAAGATACAATGTGCCACTAAGCACCCCAAAACACAAGGATATAAGGAATGTTAGGCAAGATTCTCATCGCAAATCGTGGCGAAATCGCCGTGCGCATTATCCGCGCGTGCAGGGATTTGCATATACAAAGCGTGGCTATTTATTCTCGTGCCGATAGGGATTCTATGCATGTCAAGATGGCTGATGAATCCTATGAAATCAGCGACGATCCGCTGCGTGGGTATCTCGATGCCGATCTCATCGTAGAAGCCGCGCTCAAAATGGGCGCAGACGCGATCCACCCCGGCTATGGATTTTTGAGCGAAAACGCCGCCTTTGCACACAAAGTCTATGAAGCCAACCTCGTGTGGATAGGACCAAATGCCCAAGTCATCACCAAAATGGGGGACAAAAACCAAGCGCGCTCGATTATGCAGCAAAATGGTATCCCCATCGTCCCGGGCACTGAACCGCTCAACCATCTCAATATGGACAAAATCGCACAAATTGCCAAAAAAATCGGCTATCCCATAATCCTCAAAGCAAGTGCTGGTGGTGGCGGGCGCGGAATCCGCGTAGTGGCGCAAGAGCGGGATTTGGAAGAGAGCTTTAATGCCTGCAAGCGCGAGGCGATGGCGTTTTTTAAAAACGATGATGTGTTTATGGAAAAATACATTAGCAATCCGCGCCATATCGAGTTTCAGATCTTAGCAGATAATTATGGCAATGTGATCCACCTAATGGAGCGTGATTGCTCCATTCAGCGGCGACACCAAAAGCTCATAGAAATCGCGCCTAGCCCGCTTATCAGCGAGGATTTGCGCCGCAGAATGGGCGCGACTGCCGTAGCAGCAGCCAAGGCGGTGGGCTACACAAATGCCGGGACTGTGGAGTTTTTGCTCGATGATTATAATAGATTCTATTTTATGGAGATGAATACGCGTATCCAAGTCGAACACGGCATCACTGAGGAAATCACAGGGCTAGATCTCATCGGGCGACAGATACGCATCGCTAGCGGGGAGATCCTCGATCTCACACAGAGCGATATCCGCACGCAAGGCTATGCGATAGAAGCACGCATTAACGCCGAAGATGTTAAAAACGACTTTGTGCCAAATCCGGGCAAAATCACGACTTATTATCCAGCACTTGGACCTTTTGTGCGTGTGGATAGCTGTATTTATAAAGACTATGTGATACCGCCCTTTTATGATTCTATGGTGGCTAAACTCATCGTGCGCGCCTCAAGCTACGATCTAGCCGTCAATAAGCTCGATCGCGCCCTGCAAGAATTCACCATAAAAGGCGTGAAAACCACAATCCCATTTTTGCGCAATATCTGCAAGGACAAGGACTTTAGGCGGGGGGATTTTGATACTTCATTTTTAGAAACCAAGATAGATTCACTAATCCCCGAGCATAGCGAGCACACAGATGATATCGTCGCAGCTATCGCTGCAGCTATCGCGTGCCGCTGCGGAGAGTGAGATGCAAAATGTCTATGAAGATGTGAGCGCGCTTGATAAACGCGTGTGTGAGCGATTTGCCCTCACGCCACAGATTCTAGTAGAAAACGCCGCAAACGCGCTCCTAGAGCTTATCAAGCAAAAAGCGCACAAAAAAAGCGTGGTAACCATCATCTGCGGGAGTGGCGATAATGGCGCGGATGGTTACGCGCTTGCTCGCAAGCTTAGCGGAAGCTATCGCGTGAGAATCTACCAAGCCAAAGAGCCCAAAAGCCCGCTGTGTGTGGAGATGTGCGACAAGGCACGATTGCTTGAGGAGATACGATTTATCACTAAGCTTTTGCCTTGCGATGTGGTGGTGGATTGCCTCTTTGGCAGCGGATTTAGGGGCAGTATGAGCGAGGAACTTTTGCAAGTGCTAAAGACTGCTAATGCCCTCGCACCGCTCAAAATCGCGTGCGATATACCAAGCGGACTTGGTGGGGATTATGAAATATCCACGCCCGTGTTTAGCGCGCATCACACGATGTGTATGGGCGCGCTCAAAACCACGCTATTTAGCGATGTCGCCAAGGACTATGTGGGGGAGATACACCTCGCCGAGCTTGGGGTGGCGCGCCAAAACTATGAGATCGCCTCGCCTCTGAAACTTTTAGAATCTAGCGATCTTTTGCTGCCCACACGCACGCGACAAAACGCGCACAAGGGGGACTTTGGGCATTTGTGCGTGTATGCTGGGAGCAAAAGTGGCGCGGCTATCCTCGCCGCACAGAGCGCCCTGCACTTTGGGGCTGGGCTTGTGAGCGTGGTGGGCGAAAAGCTCACGCCGCCCTATGAGATTATGACAAGCAAGATCGCGCCGCACAACACCACGGCTTTTGCGCTGGGTATGGGGCTAGGAGAGCTTACGCCAAAGATTTTGGGCGATGTGCTCAAGCGCAGCGAGCCCTGCGTAGTGGATGCGGACGCGCTGCATTATGCAGAGATTAGAGAGCTTTTAGAATATCGGAGCTTGCTTGATAGCGCACAGAGGCAAATCGTGCTCACTCCGCACCCTAAGGAATTTGTGGCTCTGCTTAGAATCTGTGGCTTTGGCGATGTCGCCCTCACTCCTACTAATCGCCTAGAATACGCAATGCGCTTTAGCCAACGCTATCCCGAAGTTACGCTCCTGCTTAAAGGTGCGAACACACTCATTGCGCACAGAGAAAAAATCTATATCAATCCCCTCGGGAGCGTCGCGCTGGCTAAGGGCGGGAGTGGCGATGTGCTCGCTGGTATGATAGGCGCGCTGTTAGCACAAGGGCGCAGCGGGGTAGAATCTGCTATCCACGCTTCCCTCGCTCACGCCCTAGCAAGCCATAGAGAATCTAGCACCTACGCCCTCACGCCCCAAAAACTTATAGAAAATCTCTCATTATTAGAAAGGAAACATTGATGAATAACACACAAAACACAGATAGTTTAAAAATCGGCTCTAGGGAGTTTCACTCACGCCTCATCGTAGGAAGTGGCAAATACAAGGACTTTCAGACGACACGCGAGGCGACTTTAGCCTCTGGCGCGCAGGTTATTACCGTGGCGGTGCGACGCGTGAATATCCTCAACAAAGATGAGGAAAATCTGCTTGATTACTTCAAGGATACCGATGTGAGTTTCTTGCCAAATTCCGCAGGCTGTGTCAATGCCAAAGAGGCAATCACGCTTTTTAGGCTCGTGCGGGAGGCGTGTGGGATTGACTTTATCAAGTTAGAAATCATCGGCGATACGCAAAAAACGCTCTATCCTGATGTGATAGAGACGCTAAAGGCGTGTGAGATTCTCGCTCGCGAGGGCTTTGTCGTGCTGGCTTATACCAATGACGATCCCATAGTCGCTAAGCAGCTAGAATCTGCTGGAGCAAGCGCGGTGATGCCACTTGCTGCGCCCATTGGGAGCGGGCTTGGGATACAAAATCGCTACAATATCGCCTTTATCAAAGACGCGCTCAAAGTCCCTGTGATCGTCGATGCGGGGATAGGCTGCGCCTCGGATGCGAGTATCGCTATGGAGCTAGGAGCCGATGGCGTGCTCACCAACACCGCCATAGCCACCGCGAAAAATCCCATTCTAATGGCAGAGGCGATGAAGGACGCTGTGATAGCGGGCAGGAAGAGCTTCCTAGCGGGGCGTATGGACAAAAAGCCCTATGCAAGTGCCTCCTCGCCTGTGGGCGGTATGCCAAAACTCATTTAGGCAATGAATACAGAATCTAGCTTGGTTTATAAAAAAGGTGTTAGCCCAAGGGGCGTTCCTGACGCGGTTACACCAAAACGCCACAGAATCTCGCATTTAGATTCTGTGTATGCTCGCGCAGCGGAGCGAGTGGGGATTTACTCCCCGCAAGCGGCAACAATTTGCCAAAGCAAATTGCACTAAAATGCCAGAATCCACTCGGGCGTTGGCGCGAATTTTTGGATTAATCCTTAGTGCGCAAATCGCCTATGGGCTAGAAGTTGTAGAGTTTAGAATCTACCAAGGGGATCTTTTAGAATCTGTGCGCTATCTCGTGAGCGAAAAATACGATGGCGTGCGCGGCGTGTGGGATTCTAAAGGGCTTAAAACCAAAAGGGGCAATCCCATCAACGCACCGCGCTGCTTTATCGAGCAGCTCCCGCCATTTGCGCTTGATGGGGAGCTGTGGCTTGGGTATGGGCGATTTGAAGAGATGGCAAGCCTTGTGAAAAGGCAAGATTCTACCTGTGAGCAGTGGCGCGATGTGGTGTATCTCGTCTTTGACTCGCCTAGCTGTGGGCTCAAAGACGCGCAACACACGCAATGCACCCTAAGCGAGCGACTAGAGGCAGTGGGGGCGTTTCTCTCCGCGCACCATAGCCCAAATGTCCGCCTCATCGCACAACATATCCTAGAGCCACAAAACCCACACGCCACAGATAGGCAGCTACACGCAATGCTTGAGACAATCACACAATCTAGCGGCGAGGGGCTCATCATACGCCCCGATGAGCGGGGCTACCGCCCGGGCAGGGCAAAAAATGCCTTCAAACTCAAACCCCACACCGATAGCGAGTGCCAAATCATAGGCTACACGCAGGGCAATGGACGCGCAGTGGGCAAAGTCGGGGCATTCATATGCGAGCAAGTGCTCCAAAGCAATGGGGACAATCCGCTTCCCCCACATTGGCAGGGCAAACGCATAACCTTTAAAATCGGCAGCGGGCTTAGCGACGCGCTGCGCACCAATCCCCCGAGAGTGGGCACCACCATCACATACCAATACAATGGCTTTAGCAAAAATGGCATTCCCAAGCACACGCGCTTTGTGAGAATCTCCAACCCCTAGAATCTAGCCCTACACCTCTAGCAGCACCCAATGGGGCGGATAAAACACCTTTTCCCTCGCCTCATTCTCGTCTTTCGTGATCCTCTTAGGAGCGATGACAATCTTATGGGGATTAGCGATACGATACGCCGCCCACCAACTAAAGGTAGAATTTGCGATGATGGCGTGCTTACACGCGCTCATTAGCTCCATCTCTTCTATGGCGTTGCCCTCGTCATTGCCCTCTATGAAGCTAAACTCTAACCCCTCTCGCACCTCTGGGCTTAGCAAATCCAAAAAATGCGCCCTGCACCAAGGCATATCATTACTAAAGACAAAAACACGCGCAGTGGGCAAAGTCTGCTTGATATGGCGCAACGCCCGCTCATAATACGCGCCATCAAGCACTATAAAATGCGCATTTTTGGCGAGCAAATAATCCCCTCGCCGCACGTGTAAAAACACTGAATCTGGCGTCTTATCAATCTGTGTGTAAAGTCTAGCATTTGCGTGGCTTAGCGGATGAGCGAGCCTAAAATCGCGCAAAATCTCTGCTTGCACCTCACGCACATAGTGGTAGGCAAAAAATACCCCACGCAAACAAACACCTTATCCTTGTGCGCAAACACCTCGCGCATACGCGACACATCAAAATCCGTGATAGTCTCAAAAAGCCGCTCCTCCCATTTTGTGTATAGGAATTTTCTTAGAGGTTTTGGCGTGAGGCGATGGAGCTTTTTATACGCCACATAGCGCGTTGGGAATCCACAAGCCAAAAGCGTGGCGATAGTGGATTTAGATTCTCTAATCACAGGCAGTGTGAGTGAAAAACCTTGAAGTTCAAAATTTCTAATGCCCCCCCCCCGAGAGCTATTTTGCGCTTTTGCCCTCACTATGCTTTTTGCCCTCACTCGGGAACCACGAGATATCGACAACTACCTTGTATCCGTGCTTTTGCAAAAACTTCGCAAACGCGTAGTTAAACATCTGATTGCCAAGCCCACCAGCTAGCTTTATCACTATCATTTGTATCCTTCAGATTAGTCTAAGCAAGGGGCAAATCCAAGGTTTCTAAGAGATTTTGCAAATGCGGGGTGGGCTCGGTGCGCCAAAGATTTGCAAAGATTTCCTTGCACATAGGGCAAAGGTGCAGGGGCGTATCGGCATACCAGCCCACCATACTATGCCCCCGATACACGCTAAACTCAAAGGCATTGCGCCTAGGGGCAAAAAGCAGTAGGTGGGGATTGTGCTCAGCATAGAGTCGCCCAAACTCCTCACACGCGCAAAAATGCAGCAATGGCGCGCCCTTGGTGCTAAATTCATCGTGTGAGATGCGATTGACATAAGCCAGAGATTCTAAAAGTGCGCCATCGGGGAAACTCACATAATTCACCCCACCCCTACTCTCCACGGTATTTGCTGCCGCGCTAAGCCCTTGAGTGCGAAACATCTCCTTTAGCTGCTTGGATAAATCCCCAAATCTCGCCAAACTCTTTAGCGTGCGCTCAAACATTGCACCACTCATAAAGGCTTATAGAATCTACTCCCCACACTCACGCTCGATGATATCACACAGCGCGTGTATCACGAGGATATGCACCTCCTGAATCCTCGCGGTATCATCGCTTGGCACGATCATATTGCTCTCACACAATGCCTTCATCGCCCCGCCGTCGCGACCGCTTAGCGCGATTGTCCTGCAGCCTAGCGATTTTGCGACATTGAGGGCATTGAGGACATTTTTAGAATTCCCGCTCGTAGAGATTCCAAAGAGCACATCGCCCTTTTGCGCTAGAGCCTCAACCTGCCTTGAGAATGTGTATTCATACCCATAGTCGTTGCCTATTGCGGTGAGTGCGGAGGTATCCACGCTTAGAGCGATCGCCCCTAGTGCCTTACGCTCCCGCTTGTATCGCCCCGTGAGCTCGGCGGCAAAATGTTGAGAATCTGCCGCGCTCCCGCCATTGCCACAGATGAGCACCTTATTGCCGTTTTTGAGACATTCTAGCAGGATATGCGCGCTCTGCTCGATAGAATCTAACATACACTTAAGCGCATGCGAGCTTATCTCGATATGGTTTAAAAACTCCGCTTGTATAAAATCTTTCATTCTCCACTCCTTATTTTTTCTATGATATTGGTGCTAGACTTGCCCTCGACAAACTCTATGAGCCGCACCTCTTTGACAAACTCACTCCCCGCGATCTCCTTGCCCTCATAATCCGCGCCTTTGACGAGCACATCGGGCGAAAGAGCGGCGATGAGATCGCGTGGGGTATCCTCACTAAAGACCACGATATAATCCACGCATTCCAAACTACCGAGCAAAAACGCCCTATCCTCTTGCGTGTTTATGGGACGAGACGCGCCCTTAAGCCGCGATATGGAATCGTCGCTATTAAGCCCTACGATGAGCATATCGCCAAGCGCGCGTGCCTGCTTAAGATACTGCGCGTGCCCTCTGTGCAGGATATCAAAACACCCATTTGTGAAAACTATGCGCGCCTTTGGATTGCTTTGGCGCAGAGATTGCACCATAGAGCGCATTTGCTCCTTATCTAAAACCTTGCCATTGTCTAGATTCTGTCTGTGTGCGTGGAGATAATGCTCTATCTCGATATGCGTAGCACTCGCGCTCCCCACCTTTGCCACGACTACTGCCGCCGCGCTATTGGCAAACTCACTTGCCCTATAAATATCTAACCCCGCACTTAGCGCAAAGCCTAGAGCTGCGATGACGGTATCCCCCGCGCCCGTTACATCATAGACTTCCTGCGCAAATGTGGGGATTTTCTTGCACACGCCATCATCGATAATCCCTATGCCATCTTCACTTAGCGTGATGAGTGAGATCTCTAGCGCGCACATCTCTTTTAGCCTCTCGCCAGCTTGGAGCAGGCTTGCCTCATTGTGAATCTCAATGCCTGTGGCGAGCGTGGCTTCTTTTTTATTAGGCGTGAGCAAAGTCGCGCCCTTATACTTGCTATAATCACTCCCCTTAGGATCGCATAGCACAAATTTACGCTCGCTACGCGCTAGGGCGATAATCTCCTGAGTAAAATCATAGCCCAAAAAGCCCTTATTGTAATCTGAAAGAATCACGCAATCCACCTGCGCTATGAGCGCGCTTAGATTCTCGCGCACATTTTGCAGCAGTAGAGAATCCACACTCGCCCTACTCTCTCTATCCACGCGCAGCACTTGCTGATTGGCAATCACCACACGACTTTTTTTGGTGCTAGGGCGCGCAGAATCCACAAAGATATGGCTAATATCCGCACCCAAATCCTGCAGCGCACCCACGAGCCACCTACCATCAGCATCATCGCCCACCACGCCACACACATACACTTGCGCGCCAAGGGCTAGCAGATTGTTTGCGACATTGCACGCGCCCCCTAGCCTATTGCTTTCATTTTTCACTTCCACGACTTGCACGGGGGCTTCGGGGGAGATTCTGTTACAATCCCCCCAAATGTAGTGATCGATCATCAAATCCCCAATAACAAGGACTTTGGGGGATTTTTGCTCCAAGCCAAACATCACTTACCTCGCACGCACTTGCGTCTCAAAAATCCGCACAATCTCTGGTATGTAGGATTCTATCCCCTGCTCTAGGCTAAAGCGCGGCGTGTAGGAGAGGAACTCCTCACTTAGGCTAATATCCGCTTGCGTGTGGTTTTGGTAGAACACATAAGGATTGTCAATATACTCCACTTCAAAATCCCCAAGGTGTTTTTTGAGTATCTCCACAATATCATTAAAGCTCCGCGCCACGCCCGCACCGACATTATACACGCCACTTGCACGCGCCTCTATGGCTTTGACATTTGCCTGAATCACATCTTTGATATACACAAAATCCCGCAGCTGCTCGCCGTGTTTGAACAATCGCACTTTTTTGTGCTCCAACGCCTGCAAGCCTAGCTGCAAAATCATTGAGGCGGTTTTGCCTTTATAAAACTCCCGCTCGCCATAGACATTAAAATACCGCAAGCCAATGAGGGGAGTTTGAGAATCTCGCTCTAGGATTTTGCGCGCAAAAACATCCATTTGGAGCTTAGAATACCCATAGATATTCTCTGGCACCTCGCCCACGCCTAGGCTATTGGGAGCTGGGGAATTGCCATAAGTCCCTGCCGATGAGGCATAAATGAGCATAGCACCCCTTTGCCTAGCTATCTCATAGAGATTCACAAATGCCTCGAAGTTTGTCTCTAACATAAGCTTTTGGTCCATCGCAGTGGTATCTGAGATAGCCGCCTGATGAAAGATATAGTCAAAATCTCGGTTTTTAATCTTATCAAGATCTTTTATGAGATCCCCCACGATCACTTCCCCGTGAAACTCAAGGAGATTCTTAAAATGCCCAAGGCTTGTGGGGTTGCCACTAGGGAAGTAGGTGTCATCGCGGAATTTATCAAACACGCAGACATTAGCCTGTGGGTGATGCTTTTGAAAATACAAGGCGAGATTGCTCCCGATAAATCCCGCTCCGCCTGTGATGAGGATATTTTTGTCCGCCAAATCGTCATAAATGTATTTCATACCTAAGCCCCCTTTTATTTAATGCAAATTTTGCGTGAGCAAAATTTGTGTATCGGGGCTTGAGGCAGAGCCCCCAGCCCCTCCGCTGCGCGAGCATACAGCAGATTTTTCAGAATCTAAAACCTTGTTTGGTGTCAGCGCGTCAGGAACGCCGCTTGGGCTCACACCTTTTGTATAAACCGAGCTAGAATCTATCATTTTATTGGAAGTTTCACTTTGTGAAACTTGTGTATCAGTAATGGGAGTAGAGCCCCCAGTCGCTGCACTGCGTGTTATACTCTGCTCTAACACACTCTGAATCTGCGCGAGGCTTTGCACCCTGCACACATTAGATATCGCCAAATCCTGTGGCAGCACCTCATCGCATTGGAGCAAAAATTTGCCCGCCACGCCAGCATTGTGCGCGCACTGCATATCAGTGATTTTATCGCCTATAAGCAGAGATTGTGCCAAATCTAGGGCAAAATCCTCGCAAGCTCGTGCGATCATACCGCTTTTTGGCTTGCGGCACGCGCACTGCTCTTGTGGTGCGTGCGGACAGAAGTAGATTCTATCAAAGCCAAATCCAAGCTGCTCCACTAGCCGCGCCTGCATAAAGCTATGTAAGGCTTGCATATCCCGCTGCGTGTAGTATCCGCGCGCAATCCCGGATTGATTGGTAACCACGATGAGCAAGAAATTATGGGATTTTAAAAACTCCAAAAGTGTGAAGATCCCATCATTAAAGACAAAATCCTCCTGCCTATACACATAGCCATAGTCGCGGTTTATCACGCCATCTCTATCAAAAAACGCGCATTTTCTAGGGCTTAGCATCAGCACTATCCTGCGGGATTTTGGTAATTTTTAGCTTTTTTATACGCGCATTATCCATTTGCAAGACTTCAAACTCGCATTTAGATTGTGAATCTGTGTAGGTATCCCCCACCTCGGGCAGCCTCCCCAAAAGCCCAAACACATACCCGCCGATAGTTACGTGATCGTTTGTCTCCTCAATGGCGATCCCTAGCATATCCTCAATCGTTTCAATATCGATTTTGCCATTGACTTCATAGACATTTTCGCTAATTTGCTGATAATCCACGATTTTTAAATCGTGCTCATCGGCTATATCGCCCATCACTTCTTCGATGATATCCTCCATCGTGAGCAGCCCCGCCGTCCCGCCGTATTCATCGACAACGAGCGCGGTATGCACTTGCTGCTTTTTCATCGTGATGAGGATCTCTGATATATGCGCGCTCTCTGGCACGATGATCATCTTTCGCACGAGCTTTAGCATATCCCTTTGGCTATTGCCCACTGCGTTTTTGAGCAAATCGCGGATATGCACCATACCGATGATATTGTCTTTAGAATCCTGATAATACGGATAGCGCGTGTGGTTAGTCTCTAGCACGATTTTCATATTCTCTTCATAGCTATCCTCGGCACACAGACATACCATATCTTTGCGCGGAGTCATTATCTCCTTTGCCACGATATCCGAGAAATCCACCGCATTTTTGATGATCTCGCCTTCTATAGAATCTATATAGCCCTCTTTGAGGCTCTCGCCCACGATGATTTTTAGCTCCTCATCAGAATGCGCTAGCTCGCTCTCCTTTGCCGGAGTGATCTTAATAAGCTTTAGGAAAAATGCCGCGAGTAAATCAAAAAGATGGATAAAGGGATAAAAGGTAAGCCAAAAATAATGCAGGGGCTTAGCCACTGCTAGCACCATAGTTTCGGTTTTAGCGATGGCTACTGACTTTGGCACCAGTTCGCCTAGCACCACGTGCAGGAGCGTTACCACGATAAAGGCGATTGTTACAGAGATGATGGAGATGAGTGCGTGCTGGTTGCCAAAAAGAGATTCAAAAGCAAACAAAATCAAGCTGCCCACGCCGTCTTTAGACACCCAACCAAGCGCGAGAGAAGCGAGTGTGATCCCAAGCTGTGTGGCACTCAAATATGTATCAAGGGATTGTGTGATTTTGAGTGCTAAATCCGCATTTTTCACACCATTTTTTGACAATTCTTCAAGTTTTGACCTTCTCACTTTGACAATCGCAAACTCACTCACTACAAAAAAGGCGTTTAAAAACACCAAAACTAACGCCAAAAGAAAAAGAAAACCCGAATGATAAGGATCCAAAAATGCTCCTTTTAGATTGTAAAATTAAGCTAATTGTAGCAGGGGTTGTTTAAAAACTCCTAAAGCTCAAAGCCTATCCACATAATCACAAAATACGATAATGCCCCAAGCAGCGCGGAGATAGGCACGGTAACAATCCACGAAGCCACGATGCGGTTTATCGCACTGCGTTTGACAAGCTCGCTCTTATAGGCTTTTTTGAGGCTTTTCTTTTCTTTCTTGCTAAAGTTGAGCGTGTTTTTGAGCTCATTGCGCTTGAGAGATTCTAAAATCTGTCCTTTGCGCTTCACGCTTGCTTTATGAAACTCACTAAGAAACCTCTCCACCTCGATAGAATCTTTGCCCCTATGGGCTTGGATAATCGTCTGCTGCATCTCATAATACCGCTTTTTGAGATACTCACGCAAAAACCCAACCCCAAAAATCGCACCTATGGTGACATGCGTCGAGCTCACAGGAAGCCCGAGCTGCGAAGCCACAAGCACGGTGATAGCCGCACTCATCGCCACACAAAACGCGCGGATTTTGTCCAAATCCGTGATTTCATTGCCCACGGTGCGGATAAGCCTAGGACCATACAGAGCCAAGCCTATGGAGATCCCAAGCCCGCCGATGAGCAAAATCCAAAACGGCACGCCAGCTTTATTGCTAAGCACCTCATCGCTCATACTCTCAAGCGTCTGATTGATAGCAGCGAGCGGACCTACGGCGTTTGAGACATCGTTTGCCCCGTGCGCAAAGCTTAGCATCGCCGCGGCAAAGATAAGCGGTATCGTAAAAAGCGTGCCTATATCCTCTTTGGTATTAGAGAGATTGTGTGCCTTGCGCACGATAAGCGGACGCGTCCCCAAAAATATCGCTAATGCAACGACAAGCGAGAGCACGCACGCTAGCCCAAAGTGCATAGGGAGCACGCGGCTTAAGCCCTTGATGATGAGATAGAGCCCAAACGCCCACGACATAAAAAACACCAAAAACGGCACGACTACCTTAGCCGCCTCGTTTTTGTTTTCTTTGTAAGTGATGGTGCGCTTGATAAGCACGAGGAATAGCACGGCAAAAATCCCACCCATCACGGGCGAGATTACCCAACTTGAGGCGATTTTAGCAAGCTCTGTCCATTTGACGACTTCCATACCACCTGCGATGATCCCAGCTCCCAGCACGCCGCCCACGAGGGAATGCGTCGTCGAGACAGGCGCACCCAAAAAGGTAGCCAAATGCAGCCATATCGCTGAAGAGAGCAACGCCCCGAGCATTACCGCCACAAAAACCTTAGAATCTCGCACACTCGCGGGATCGATAATGCCCGATTTTATCGTATCCACCACATCGGCTCCAGCGACAATCGCCCCAAATGCCTCAAAAAACGCCGCGATTCCAATCGCGCCCAAAAGCGTGATAGCCCTAGAACCCACGGCAGGACCGACATTATTTGCCACATCATTAGCTCCTATATTCATCGCCATATATGCCCCAATCACCGTGGCAAAGGCTAATAGCATAATATTGTGCGTCGCCCCAAAAACACTTGCGATAATGCACACGATGATAAAAAACACAAGCACGATAGCGATTTTTATGCTATCCCCGATATTGCCTTGCGCAGCCTTTTCTATGCGTTTTATGGTTCTTATATCCATAATGCTCCCTCGTATTAGTGTCTTTAGCTTGCAATCTGCACATTTTACAAAGTTTTTACATAAACTTTACTCATCCTCGCGCAGGATCATCAAAAGTAAAGCTAGAAGTAACTTTTTGTAATGTTATTTTTATTTCTCAAGTATTTTTATGCAAAAATTTAAAAAAGATTGCTATATAATTTGCCCACAAAGCTTAAGGTTTTGGCTTAAGGCTTTTGCAACAACAAATCACACCCCTCACAAAAGGATTGTCAATGAAAGCACAAATCGTCAGCGATGAATTGCTCCAAAAGGCACAGGCACGGCTTGAATATTTAGAATCCCTCCCCGCTCACAATGCAGAGAGAAACCTAGCCCAAGAATTAGAATCTAAGGGCTTTTCAAGGCGAGATTTTATGAAATGGGCAGGGAGTATGACTGCGGCACTCTCGCTCCCTGCGAGCTTCACACCCCTAGCAGCAAAGGCTGCAGAAGTGGCAAACAGAATCCCCGTCGTGTGGCTCCATATGGCAGAATGCACGGGCTGCAGTGAGAGCCTCCTAAGGAGCGATGCGCCGACCATAGATTCACTCATCTTCGATTACATCAGCCTTGATTACCACGAGACGGTAATGGCAGCAGCGGGCTATCAGGCGAGTAAATCGCTGCATGATGCCGTGCATAAAGGTGGCTATATCCTCATGGTAGAGGGCGGCATACCAGAGGGCAAGAGCGAGTTTTACCTTACTATCGGTGCGCATGGCACCACAGGCGCGCAAGAAGCTAGAGAAGCAGCCAAAAACGCGGCGGCGATTTTTGCCATCGGGACTTGCTCGAGCTTTGGTGGTGTGCAAGCTGCATATCCTAACCCCACAAACGCCCAACCACTCTCAAAAATCACTAATAAACCCGTGATAAATGTCCCGGGCTGCCCACCTAGCGAGAAAAACATCGTGGGCAATGTATTGCACTTCATCCTCTTTGGCACGCTCCCAAGCCTCGATGCGTATAATCGCCCCACTTGGGCTTATGGGCTCAGAATCCACGATTTGTGCGAGAGGCGCGGACGCTTTGATGCGGGACAATTTGTAGAATCCTTTGGCGATGAGGGCGCGCAAAAAGGCTACTGCCTTTATAAAATGGGCTGCAAAGGTCCCTATACTTTCAACAACTGCTCCAAACTTCGCTTTAACCAACACACAAGCTGGCCTATCCAAGCAGGGCACGGCTGCATAGGCTGCAGTGAGCCAAACTTTTGGGATACGATGCGCCCATTTGAAGAGCCAATTGGCAACAAACTCTATGCCACAAGCTTTGATGGTTTGGGAGCTGACAAAACCGCAAACAATGTCGGCAGCGTGATACTCGGCGCAGCAGCTGTGGGCATAGCCGCCCACGCAGTAATCAGTGCTATCAAAAAGAAACAAGACTAAATTTTAGGAGGGAATGATGACAAAGCGAATCGTAGTCGATCCAATCACAAGAATCGAAGGGCACCTAAGGATAGAAGTAATCGTTGATGAAAATAATGTGATAAAAGACGCATTTTCTAGCTCCACACTTTGGCGCGGGCTAGAAACCATCGTGCGCAACCGCGATCCACGCGATGCGGGCTTTTTGATGCAAAGAATCTGCGGGGTTTGCACCTTTTCACACTACAAAGCCGGGATTGTCGCAGTGGAGAAGGCTCTGGGTATCACTCCGCCTCTTAATGCAATCCTTACGCGAACACTGATGAATATCGCGCTCTTTTTGCACGATCACGCGGTGCATTTTTATACCCTGCACGGACTTGATTGGTGCGACATCACTTCAGCCCTCAATGCAAACGAAAAAAAAGCTTCCGAGCTTGCCTTTAAATACACAAAAAACCCGATCTACACGGGCGAGGATGAACTAAAAGCCGTCAAGGAGCGTGTGAGCAAATTTGTGCAGCAAGGCAGCCTAGGGCCATTTGCTAACGCCTATTGGGGGCACAAGACTTATCGATTCACCCCCGAGCAAAATCTCATCGTGCTTTCACACTATTTGCGACTCCTAGAATCTCAGCGCATAATGGCACAGATGATGGCCATTTTTGGTGCCAAAAACCCACACCCACAGAGCCTCACAGTTGGCGGGGTAACTTGCATTATGGATCTAAATGATCCTAGTAGGCTTGGCGAGTGGCTCACAAAGTATAAAGAAGTTGCAGATTTTGTCAATCGTGCGTATTGGGCGGATATCATTATGGCAGCAGAGATGTATAAAACCGAAGATTCTGTGCTCAAAGGCTGCGGACTCACGAATTTCCTTAGCTTCCAAGAGATTCAAGTGGGACCTGATGAGTGGCTACTAAGCAGCGGTATCGTCAAAAACGGCGATCTTAGCAAGGTTTATGAAGTCGATACCGACAAGATTACCGAGGACGCCACACACTCGTGGTATAAAGACAATGGGCCTCTACACCCATACGATGGCGAGACAAATCCCAACTATACGGGCTTTGTCGATGGTATATCTATCGGGATAGATGGCAAGGAAACCAAAACACCGCTCATCAACGAAAAGGGCAAATACTCATGGATCAAATCCCCTCGTTATGAAGATGAGCCTATGGAAGTAGGGCCTTTAGCAAGCGTGGTGGTGGGCTATGCAAAGAAAAATCCCTATATCACAGCCGTAGTCGATGAGTTTTTGACAAAGACAGGGCTCACTCCCGCGCACCTCTTTAGCACGCTAGGGCGCACCGCTGCAAGGGCGATTGAGTGCAAAGTCATCGCGGATTATGGTATCAAGGCCTTTAACGCTTTAGTTGAGAATCTAAAGACTGATAAGAATACCTGTGCACCCTATGTCATCGATAAAAACAAGAACTACAAAGGATATTTCATCGGTAATGTACCACGCGGTATGCTAAGCCACTGGGTGAGAATCGAAAATGGCGTGATTAAAAACTACCAAGCCGTTGTGCCAAGCACATGGAATGCTGGACCAATGGATAGGAATGGCAAAAAGGGGCCTTATGAGATGAGTCTCATCGGCACCAAAGTCCAAGATATCACGCAGCCGCTAGAGATTATACGCCATATCCATTCCTTTGATCCATGTATCGCGTGTTCTGTGCATGTGATGGACACTCGTGGCAATGAGCTTAGTAAGTATAAGGTGCAGCCCTCTGCTTCAGGATTGCGCTAGAAAGGAGAGAGTATGGCAAACACAATTCCTTTTGAAAAAAAAGAATTCCATGTCCATAAGGAATTTTCCGGATTGACAAGGATTTTTCATTGGATTCGGGCATTTAGTATATTTTTGCTCATCGCCACGGGATTTTATATCGCCTATCCGTTTTTGCACGCGCTAGGCTCGTATGAGGTGGTTACTATCGGCGATCCGCAGATAGCCTCACACGATGTGGGGGCGTTTGTGGGTTATCTCAATGCCTATATGCGCAGCTTTCATATCATTTTAGGATTCTGTCTCATTGCTGTTTCGTTTTTTCGGGTGTATTTGTTCTTTTTTGACAAAGATTCTAAGCCCGAGCGCGTGTCTTTCAAGCAAGCCATATCGCCAAAATGCTGGATAGAGCAGCTCAAAGTCTATCTTTTCATCGGCAAGCACCCCCATATCGATGGTGCTTACAATCCCTTGCAGTTTTTCACATATTTTTCACTCGCCATTCTCGTGTTGCTCATATCGCTTAGCGGGGTTGTGCTCTTTTACAACTCCTATGATGATGGCTTGGGCGCGGTGTGTAAGGTGCTCTTTACTTGGTTTGAAGTGATGTGCGGGGGCTTGGCAAATGTGCGCGATCTCCATCATATCCTTACTTGGGCATTTATGATTTTTATCCCTGTGCATATTTATATGGCAGTGTGGAATTCACTCAAATACCCAAATGGCGGTGTCGATGCGATCGTGAGCGGTATGCGCTACACTGATGAAGTCAAAGTGTGAGCCAACAATCCTAGATGAAAATCCTCATACTTGGCATTGGCAATATTTTGTTTGGAGATGAGGGCATTGGCGTGCATCTCTCCAACTATCTCAAGGTGAATTATTCTTTTGCCCCTAGCGATCCTGCTAATCCCGTAGAGGTGGAGATCGTCGATGGCGGGACGCTAGCGCAGATGCTTATCCCACTCATCACTTCTTATGACAGGGTGCTAATCCTTGATTGCGTGAGCGTCGATGACGCGCAGATTGGCGATGTGTATGCCTTTGACTTTGACAATATCCCTCATATCATCACTTGGGCGGGGAGTGCGCACGAGGTGGAAATGCTCCAAACACTACGCCTAGTGGAGATAAATGGCGACTTACCCCCCGTGCATATCATCGGCATCGTGCCTGAAGTCCTCGGCGAGGATACTGCCTTTAGCCTCAGTGAAAATGTCAAACAAGGCGCGAAACTTATGGAATCTCAAGCCATCGCCTACCTCGCGCAAAATGGCATAACCGCCACCAAAATCGCCAATCGCGATCTTCAAGAAATCGCCAACCTCTCTTTTCGCGGATTTTAGATTCTACCCTATAAGGCTCACACTATGGGACAATATTATGATTTTTCCTTTTCCTTGCAGCCCCCTGTGCTCTCCCCTGCCCAGCGATTTTTTGCCCAGATTCTATGCACACAAGCAGAGTCTATCGCCCACAATCTCACGCATACCACAGATTCTGTGCCCCACACCTCTTTAGATTCTCCATTAGATTCTCCACAAGTCCCTATAATCTTTGAATCTAACTTCTACACAAGCACAGATTTTGCGCGAGATTCTAAGCCCACTCTGCACTTTATCATACACACCAATCACGCGCCAGCCGTGCTAGAGTTTGCCGACTCTCTCTCCCAAATCCTGCCGCTTTCACTCAATTTTTGCTTCCTCACACTTAGTTTGCTCGATAGCCTAGAATCTCTCCAACCCCTCACACTCCCTGCCTACACGCCACACACGCACTTTTGCACCGCCACACAGACGAGGGACTTCCTCTCTAGTGAGCATTTTGGGGATTTTGGTCTTTTTAGTTTTGCCAAGCCCCTTGCGCACACAGAGGGGATTATCGCTTATCTTACCTCCATACTCCAATCCCTCAAATCCCAGCAGCACGCACTCATCGACACCGCTAGAGGATTTAAAGAATGCTCCCTCACGCCCCCCAAAGATTCTGATAGCACCTCGTCTCTGTGCGTAATGTGCGACATCTCTAGTCTCAAAACCTTTTTTAGGATTCACAACGCACAGATTGATATTCTCGCCTCGTTTGAAAAACCCTCCGTGCGCCTCGCTCCCAAGGAGGTTTTTGCCGATAGGTTTTGGCGAGATTCACACGGGCTTGTGCTCACTTGCCTCCCCTATGATCCCATTCTCCAGCTCCTTAGCGCGCTGCTTTTGCGCGAGGAAATTACGCATTTTTTCTTACGCCCTACCCACCACACGCCACAGAGGATTTTTGAGCACACGCCCACGCATTCACACACATTATGCGTGAGTGAGAGCGGATTGTTCCTTGATACCGCACGGGCACATTGCGATTTTAGGACGCTTTTGCATACCAATCTCGCTCATCACACAAGCGCGCAAAGCACGCAAAAAAGCCAATCTAGCGTGATTTTCTACCTGAGCTCCAAGCACCCTAGCGCGATTTTGCTCCAAAAGGGAGGGGAGTTTGGGCAAATCCTAGATACGAGCTTTGAGGCAAACCCAAAGCGACTTATAGAATCTATCCGCACCAACTACACAAGCGGTGCCGAGCTAGTGGGCAACTTCGCACGCAAGCAAGATATCACACTTTTTGAAAATCTCGCAGACACCCCCATACGCACGGATAATCTCACCCATATCTTTGGTATCGCCGCGCTGCTCCTAGGTATGCACCCAAGCACTAATTTGCGCGAGGACACACTCCTAGACACCCTGCCCCAAGCCTACGATTCGCTCCTTGCGTGTGCCAATGAGTTTTTGCGCCCCAAGGGACCTCGGATTGACTACATTCTCCTGCGCGATGAGCATAGCTCCCTCACGCTTGATTATCCTCGCATTTTTCGCTCCTCTATGAGCTTTAAATGCGCGGATATGGACAATGTGATTTTAGCCTATGGCTTTATCGATAGTTTTTGTGAGTTTCTCGCCACGCTCGTGCGCGATATACAGACTAACCACGCGTTTGGGGATAGCCTAGAAGTCCTGCTATGTGGCGATGTGTTTGGGCAGCATATCTTTTTGGAACGACTCCTAGGCTTTTTGCCCAAAAATATCACGCTCACCCTCCCAAAAGATGGGTTTTTGGATTACCACTAAGGTTTTAGTATCCCTTCCCACAGGGGAATGATGGCTTGCTTGCTAAAGCACTCCACCACACGCTCCTTAGCCTGCCTGCCTAGATTCTCTCTCAGAGCTTTATCGCTCATCAGCTCCACGAGCTTGCCCGCATACGCCTCCAAGTCCTCATCTGCCACCAAATAGCCCGTGTGTGAATCTAGGATAATATCACTCGGTCCCGTGTCAAAGGCGATAGCGGGCAGCCCATAGGAGGCGGATTCTATGAGCACCATTGGCAGGCCTTCAGAATGACTTGCCATAGCATAGACACTCGCACCCAAATACTCTTGCGCAATATTGGCAGTAAAGGGCTTTAGGAGTATAGAATCTTGCAAGCCTTTAGATTCTATTCTAGCTTGGATCTCCTCTCTCATCGCGCCATCGCCCACGATATGGAGCTGCCAACCAAAAACACCATCTCGCAACGACAAATCAAAAGATTTAGAGGAATTTTCCACGCCAATCGCGGCTGTGGATTCTCTACCTTTAGAATCTTGTGTGTTTTCTAATAAGGGGGGGGGGCAATAGGACAGAGCAAGGGCTCTCATCTCTTTGGCGTGCAGATTTTCACTCTCATCACACTCACCCAAACGCCTCGCACTCAAGGTTTGGAGTTTTTTTACCACCATTTCCCAGATGTCAATGAGGCGCACAAAGCCCTTCTCCTCGCTCAATCGCCCCACACTCAGCACCACCCTTTGGGCATAGTCAGTGGTTTGGGTGGGTATTTGAGGGAGGAAGTTTGGGATTACGCGCACGCGATTGTGATAGGGCGTGTAGCGCGCTATCTCTGCAGATGAAAGCAGCACAAGCGTGCCAAAGTGATTATAACGCTTACGATACCCCATAAATCTTGAGTGAAAAACCTTGATATATCTCGTGTGCCTAGTCTTAAAAAATGGCACATAAATATGCTCACTAACTATCACGCAATCCACATTTTTGTATCGTGCTCTAATCTGCCAACTTAGCACAAACTTATAAAAATGTTTGTAAAAGATTTTTGCCACACCTCTTTGCGGTTTTGCCGCTTCCTCCAAACTTTTATAAAAAACACTCACGCTCACGCGCTCATTAAGCACATAGGGGATTTTCTCATAGCGTTGGAAAAAGCTCAAAATCTCCACTTCATAGCCCATTTGCACAAACACATTAGCGAGATTGCTCACCACACGCTCCGTCCCGCCGACAACGCTAATATCCGTGATAGTTAATAAAATCCTCATATCTACAAAAACTTCTTTAGTCTTGGGAAGTGGTAAAAGAGGCGGTATTTGCCCCTGATATATGGCAGATAGGGCTTTAGGGCGTCTTTGGGAGTGTTTTGGCTATAGCCATACTCGCTTAAGAGCTCAAAGATTCGCTTCACACATCGGCGCAAGCTCGCCGCATAGAATCTACGCAGTAGCGCGCTCTGGCTACTAGCTTCCGCGCCATCATACGCTCTGTTTGCCTCCTCATAGCGCGCGATAAAAAACTCCAAAATCACAATCCAGCTTTCAAAAGACTTGCGTATTTTACGCGCGCTCATCGCCCCACGCATCGTAGAGGTGGGCGAGAGGAAGTAATAATACCAAGGTGTGAGGCTGACATACACGCTTTTTGCGCGCAAAAAACTCTGTGTGCAAAAGGGCACATCCTCATACAAAATCCCATCGATAAAACGCAGCTCCTGCCCAAACAAAAACGAGGCTTTATACACAAACATACACGCAGTGGTGATGAAATTGCTCGGATCGGATTCTATAAGCGTTAGCGGTGCATAGACTTTGGCTTCCTGGACTTTGGGGAAAATCCGATAGCTTGAAAGCTGCGCACCCCCCGCCGCCGCGCGCTCATCTACTACATAGTGGGTGTTGTAGATGCATATATCCACATCATTAGCCCCAAAATCCGCAGTGATAGTCTCTAAGGCATTAGCAGCGATATAATCATCAGAATCCACAAACATCACATAATCCACTACCGGGATAGTAGAGAGCTGCGTGTGTATCTGCACACCCTCTATCATACCCTGTAGTGCCTCTATACGCTCCTTGCCTCGCCCTAAGATTCTAAGCGCTTTGTTTCGAACGCTGGCCAAGCCAGCGTTCGAATCGGCGTCCATAAAAATCACCCTTTTTTCGCGGAGTTGGTATTTTAGACATATCTCGCGGCTAGAATCCGTGCTCGCGTCATTGATAAGCACGATGACAAAGTCCTCATAACTCTGAGCTAAGAGTGAATCTAAGCAGCGCGCGACATAATTCTCGACATTATATACCGGCACGACGATACCGATACAGGCATTTTTTTGCACACACACTTTGTGCCTCTTTTTTGTTTGTAAAATCTCCTCCCACAAGGGCATAATAGCCTTTTTGCTAAACTCCCTTGCTACACGCTCCTTAGCCTGCTTGCCTAGATTCTCTCTCAATGCTTTATCACTCATCAGCTCCACGAGCTTGCCCGCATACGCCTCCAAGTCCTCATCTGCCACCAAATAGCCCGTGTGTGAATCTAGGATAATATCACTCGGTCCCGTGTGGCGATGTCAAAGGCGATAGCGGGCAGCCCATAGGAGGCAGATTCTATAAGCACCATACCAAAGCCCTCATAGTGACTACTCATCACATACACGCTTGCGCTTAAATACTCCTGCGCGATATTTGTGGTAAAGGGCTTTAGGAGTATAGAATCTTGCAAGCCTTTAGATTCTATTCTAGCTTGGATCTCCTCTCTCATCACGCCATCGCCTACGATATGCAGCTGCCAAGCACTCTGTGAATCTAGCTCCCTCACTACTATCTCCCAAATGTCTATAAGGCGCAAAAAGCCCTTTTGATCGCCGCTATCCATACGCCCTATGCTTAGGGCAACTTTTTGCGTATAGTCAGTGCTTTGCGTGGGGAGTGTGGGGAGGAAGTTTGGGATTACGCGCACGCGATTGTGATAGGGCGTGTAGCGCGCTATCTCTGCAGATGAGAGGAGCACGAGCGTGTCAAAATAATCATTGCGCCTGTTGTATCGGCTAAAATTTAAATGCAAAAGCTTCACATACTGCGTGCCCTTGTGCTTTAAAAATGGCGTATAAGTCCAGTCATTATCTATCACACAATCCACCCGATACGCCCGCCACACGCGCAAATTCACAAAGAATTTAAAAAGATTTTTGGTATAGAATCTTTTTAGCACTCCGCCTCGCGCCCTTAGGCTCTCCTCGCCCTGCGTGTGCATAAACGCGATCTCTACACGCTCATCAAGCGCATAAGGCAGGCTATCATTTGCCCTAAAAAAGCTTAGAATCTGCACGCTATGCCCATTTTGCACAAACGCATTGGCGAGGTTAGCCACCACGCGTTCTGCCCCGCCAGTAATGCTCATATCGCCGATTGTGAGGAGGATTTTCACAGCACTACCTCTCTAGAGCTACCATATCGCATACAACACAAACCCATCACACCACCTAGAAAAACAAAAAGTGTCTCTAAAATATTTGGATAAATCACATCAAGCACGCTCTGTGCGCATATCCCTACAAGGCACACAAAAGCCCATAGCGATATCAAGGCTTTAGCCCTATCCTCTGTATTGTGGGTAAATTGCCAATAAGTCCTATAAAGCACAAATCCCAAAAAGCCCAAAATCGCCACAAAACCTATAATCCCATAACAAAACAACAAATTTATCACAAAATTATGAGGGCTATTGTAGCCATTGTGCTTGGGATTATCCATAGAGACATACATTCTGTTTTGCTGCTTGTGTGGGTGGCTCTCATAATACTGCCACAGATACGCCCCCGTTTGGAACACCCCTACAAGGCGCGGAGTGAATGGCGCGTCCAAAAACGCTTTAAAAGTGGATTTGCTCATCGCTAGGCGCGCGAGCGAGGAATGCTCCCAAAAAAACTTCGCCTTGCCATCTTTAGTGCTCTGCGCATTGCATTGCATCCACCCAAAGCAGGTTTTGTCGTATTTGCCCATCGCCGCCACGGGCGTGTGTATCACTTCCCAAAAGTTATCCACCATATGCGCGAAGTTATACCGCTCTGGCAGGGATTTAGTCTGCACATAGAGTGCGCTTAGGGCTATGGGAAGCGCGAAAACCACTACAAAGCCCAAGATCCGCGCCTTGTAGCGATAATGCCACACAAAAAATGGCACAAACACCATCACAAAGGCAGCGACTAAAAAGCTCCGCTCGCCATTGGCAAACATCGCTACGATTGTGAGCCCCGCCCCAAGAGCACACAGAGCCTTTAGCACTAGATGCCTACACACCACCGCGCCGCTGATACATAGTGCCATAGGCGCGATAAGCCAAATATTATAAGTGTAAATCGCATTAAAATAAAAGGGCAGATTTGACTTTCCAGCATTGTGCTTGAAGCCGTGCTGCCAAAACTCTAGCAGTGTCCCACCGACATTGAGTGCACACATTAGCCCAAAAAATCCTAGCAAAATCAGCGCATAAGCGCGCCTAGTGTGGCGCACATACAAAAACACCACGACAAACAACACAAGGTATTTGATGATATGCGTATTTACCGAGCCCCACACCTTGCCAAAACTTTGGGGCATCACATCATCAAAATATGTCAAAAGCCCTAAGACTATCACCACGCCAAAGCTTATGAGCGGCACGCGCAATGCGTGCAAATCCTCCCTGCCAAAACGCTTGTAAGCAAAGAGGATAAAGAGCAGCCCACCGATTTGCAAAAAGCCCTGTGCGCGAAAATGCGTGCTAAACCCACTCAAACCTAGCCCATAGAGCGCAATCCCCACACAAAAGAGCACAAGCGCAATCTCCTCATAATAGCGCGCCAAAAACGCACGCCCCACGCGAGCCATATCGCGCAAAATCCAGCCCATCACAGCCTGCACTCTCACTCCTTGCGCTGCCCTAGAGACTGCCGCTTAAGGCGCATAAAGGGCGTAATTTGTGCGGCATTATAGCAAAATTGGGCGAAATGCTATAGCCAAAGAGCACATAAAGAGGCGCGAAAATGTGCTACAATACCTGCATTTTGCTCTAAAGACTTTATCTATAAGGAGTGGTAATGCGAGATTCTATGCGATATGCTCTAGTATGTGTGTTGTGCGCTCTTGCGTGTGGTGGTGTGCTTAATGCCCAAAGTGCCACACAAGATTCACAAAAGAGCCCTTATGATGATGGCACTGGGTTTTTTCTCTCACTAGGTGCGGCAAAAATCGGCACCGCCACTGCAAGTAACCTATGGTATCAAGCCCCGTGGGAATCTAACCCCATAGACTTCCAAACTGGATTTAGTGTCGGAGCGAAAATCACGGTTTTTAACACCAAAAATACTCTAGGCTTGGAGCTTAAGGGCTTTCTCCTAACATCAGGTAGCAGACAAAGCGATCAAAGCGATCTTAAAATGCTAAATTATGGCGGTGGGCTTGATGGCGTGTGGCAGCCGTTCAAATACCTCGGTGTGTATGCGGGTGGTGGCTATGAGCAGTCGCGCTATGCAGATTCACTAGATCTGCGCGCCACTCCCCAAGGCGGCTATGCCAATGCGGGGTTTCGCATAGGCTATCAGGGGTTATATCTCGATTTGTATTACAAATACAGCCTGTATCAGACCCACATCGCAGGACTCCCCTCATTTTCACAATCCATCGCTGGGCTTAGTGTCGTATTCCCATTGTTTGAGACGCTTTCAGCACTACTCACACCAAGCGGTGGCTATCGCCCAAACTATGGTGGCAGGGGCTATGAATACTATCAGGGCTATTATGATGGCAGGCGCGAGGGCAGGCGGGAATCTCGCTTCCACTTCTAATTTTTGCGATTATGCACTCTCTTTGCTCACTCACAAGCCTTTGTAGATTCACTAGATTTGGCGCGCTCCTCTGCGCGGCGTTTGTGCTAAGCGCGTGCGTGACTCCCTCCACACCGCGCTTAGCCACCACCCACGACTTAGATTCACAAACTCCACAAACCTCACGAGATTCCCGCGCTACCACCATTACCATAAGCTTTGTGGGGGATTGCGTGCTAGGGGACTACAAGGGGGCGAGCGGCGCGACTTTTAACGCGAAGTTTAAAGAGGTGGGCGGGGATTACGACTACTTTAGCAAAGTGGTGCGCGAAGTGCTAGAAAAGGACGATTTGAGCGTGGGGAATCTCGAGGGCGTGCTCACAGACAAAGATCTCAAAAACGCCTTTATCAAGCCCTTTAGCTTCAAAGGACCAAGTATCTACACCAATATCCTAAAGCGCGCGAGTATCGAGAGTGTCAATATCGCCAATAACCACACGCGCGATTATGGCGCGCAAGGATTTAAAGACACGCTAGCTATCCTCACGCAGGCTAATATCGCGCATTTTGGCGAGGGGATACTCGATGTGCGTGAGATAAAGGGCAGGAAATTTGGCTTTGCGGGGCATCGCGGGTGGAATCCCGCTATCAAGCACACTGCAAAAAAAGAGATAGAATCTCTGCGCGCTCAAGGGGCGGAGATCGTCATATTTGTGTTTCATTGGGGCGAGGAGCGCGAGCATATCGCTAATAAGATTCAGCGCGAGATTGCGCATTTTGTGATTGATAGCGGCGCGGATCTAATCATCGGACACCATCCACATGTGTTGCAGGGCATCGAGGAGTATAAGGGCAAAAAGATTGTCTATAGCCTAGGGAACTTCATCTATGGCGGGGCGAAAAACCCCAAGGACAAGGATACGATGATCTACCAAGTGGAGTTTAGATTCTATGATAATGAGACAGAATCTAGGGCGGACTTTGAGAAGCTCATAAGAGATCCTAGCCTCGCGGCGCGCTATGTCCCAAACCTCACGCCGCTTGATAGATGGGAGGAGTTAAACACCCTCCTCCTCCACCGCATTATCCCCGCAAACATCTCTAGCCAAAACGCCTATAACGACTATAGCCCCAGAATCTATGAGGAGGGCGGCGAGGAGTATCAGCGCGTATTAGAGCGCGTGCGTGCGTATAGTGAGGCGTTGAAGGAGGAGTGAGCATTCAAGAGGGCTAAATTTGGCCTGTGTGTCAGAAAATGGCTCTTTTGGCTTACCTGCATTTGCTTAGAGCAAAGCAGATAGTCATTGCGCCACACTAGGCCAAGAGCAAACCACGCACAGAGCGCAAAAACGCAGAATCTAGCACGGATTTAGAATCTAGGAGAGAATCTAGCTTCAAAACTTTAAAGTTAGATTCAGCCACAAAATCCAACGCATTTACAGAATCTAGCCCAATAGATTCACAAACAAGCACACAATCCAAGCAATCTAGAATCTAGGGCGGATTCAGAATCTAGATTTGGCGATTTAGACTTAGAATCCAAAACAGATTCACAATCTCATCAAAGCCCAGAATCTAGCCTCTTAGATTCACAAAATCTCGTGTTTGCGCAAAAGAAAAGGGGTTTATTCCCTCCCTGTTTCCCTTTAGCCCACAAAAAGATAAAGCTCCGCGTTTTTGCTGTGGCTTGGCTTGCAAGCCTTTGGCACGGCAAACAAGGGGGGCCTCGCTATCTCCTTGTCTAGGCAAAGCGTAAGCTTCTTTAGAAAATGAAGTTTCTTTAGAAAAATGCTAAAAATGCACTCCTGCATTTTTTAACGCATTTTTTCCACCACGACAAGGGCGAGGGGCGGTTGGTGCTTGCGCACTACATATCTTATTTGATTTTTGCGCTGCATTAATGGCGCAATATTGCAATTGCGCTTAGGCCTCGTGCTACGCGCCCATTATTTGAATCAGGCAAAGCCTTGATGAGGTTTTTTGAAGTGGGGAGATTGTGTAATTGTTTTAGATTCTATGCGAGGTGGATTCTGATTTTCCAAATTTAGATTCTGAATTTGAATCTGAAGTGCTAAAACTAGATTTTATGTTTTTCTTAGATTGTGAATCTATCGACTTAGATTCTAAATCCGCTTGGGATTGCGCGCGTGGCTTGCCTCGCCTTGTGTGGATTGTGTAGGCTTACCATGCACACAAGCCGAGTTTCTACAATCCGCACCCCTACACTACAACACCTATCCCCACACCTCCACAGCCCTTAGTTCCACCTTCTCGCCATTGACACTCACGATCTCGCACTCTATCTCGCTCACCTCGCCTAGGATCTCGCCCATTTTCTTGCTCTTATCGCTTGTGAGCTTGCTGATATGCAGTAGCCCATCGCCGCCATTTGGCAGCTCCACAAATGCGCCAAAATCAAGCACTTTTTTCACCCTACCACAAAAGCGCATACCCCGCTCATAGCTCCCAAAATCCACTTCCCGCACAAGCTCCAAAATATACGCCCTCGCGCCCTCTAGCTCCTCTTTGGTGTTGGCGTGGATTTGCACGCTGCCCTGCTCTCTGTCTAGATCGATACTCACATTAAATCGCTCGATGATTCCCTTTATCGTCTTGCCGCCCTGCCCTATGATATCCACCATTTTATGCACGCTCACGGGGAAGCTCGCCACCTTTGGTAGCACCTCATAGTTTGGCTCCACACCCTCAAGTGCCGCACGCATAATGCCCAAAATATGCACCCTCGCCTCTTTAGCCTGCGCGAGGGCGTTTTTTAGAATCTCACTCGAAACCCCACCGAGCTTGATATCCATCTGCAGCGCGCTAATCCCCTCTTCATCGCCCGCGACTTTAAAATCCATATCGCCATCGTGATCCTCCAAGCCCGTGATGTCAGTTAGCACCGCGTATCGCTCGCCCTGCGTGATGAGCCCCATCGCCACACCCGCGATGAGCGTGCGCATCTGCACCCCACACGCGCGCAGTGCCAAGCTCCCACCACACACGCTTGCCATCGAGCTTGAGCCATTGGATTCTAAGATTTCAGAGACGAGGCGGATGGTGCTTTGAAAATCTAGCACGCTAGAGCGCAGGGCTTTGCGCGCGAGATTACCATGCCCCAGCTCCCTGCGCCCCACAGAGCCTATCATATCCGCCTCCCCCACGCTAAAACTCGGGAAGTTGTAGTGAAAGAGGAATTTGTCCTTTTGCGCCGCCTCCCCGAGTGGCTCGATACTCTGGGCGTCATTCTCGCCCCCAAGCGTGCAAACCACCAATGCCTGCGTCTGCCCCCGCGTAAAGAGCACGCTGCTATGCGCGCACGGCAGGGGATTGATCACGATATTGATAGGGCGCACTTCATCAAGCGCGCGCCCATCGGCACGCTTGCGATCTCGCAATACCATCTCGCGCATTAACGATTTTTTATATATACCAAGCGAGCGTTTGGCGTCCTCCTCATCATAGCCCTGCGCCACTAGGTGCGCGATAATCTCATCAAAGGCATCGGCGCGCTCACTCTTAGAAGCGCGCACGATAGTCTGCCCCACCCACTCGCGGCACTCTCGCTCCAAAAACGCTAACGCCCTGCACTCTTGCTCTTTGAGCCTTAGCTCAAGCGAGGGCTTGACAAAGGGTGCAAACGCCTCCCTAAAGCTCGCGCAATCCCTCGCAATGCTCTGCTTAGCGAGCTCTAGCGCCTCTATCACGAGAGATTCTGCTAGCACACTCACGCCCGCACCGGTGTTCATCTCTATCATTAGTAGCTCATCATCTTTGCCACTCACAAACAAATCAAGCTCGCTTTTGGCGCGCTGCTCTTTGGTGGGATTGATTATAAACTCCCCATTGATACGCCCGATACGCACGGCACTCACGCACATTTTGGGCATATCTTTGATCCCGACATTTGAGACATACAGCGCGCTTGCTGCCGCACGCAGCGCACCTAGTGCCAAATCGCTCTTGCCATCATAGCTTAGCACCATCACCACGATATGCGTCACATACCCAAAACCTTTAGGGAAAAGCGGGCGCAAACTCCTATCAATAAGGCGCGAGATGAGAATCTCAGAATCGTTTGGCTTGCCCTCGCGCTTGATAAAGCCCGATGGGAATTTGCCGCACGCATAGGCTTTTTGGATATATTGCACGCTTAGGGGGACAAAGTCTCCCTCGATTGGCTTATTGCTCTGCACGCACACGCTCGCTAAGATTCTCGTGCCCCCACTCCCATAGAGCACCGCTCCATTGCTCGCTTGCGCTATGCTGGTGAAGTCATACGACTCGCTAAGATTATTGAGGGTAAGTTCTATATTATTCATCTGTTGTGTCCTTTCCTTTGTAGCTTAAATGTTTGTCCAAAATCTCTTCTATCATCTTGCCTTCAAGCGGTTTTAGCTCTTTGTAATAATGCTCGATATTCACAAAATGTTCCACACTCTGCACATAGAGCACCTCATCGCACACTTTATCGAGCGACTCTAGCACGCTTGTGGGCAAAATCGGCGTCGCCACCCTGATACTTCTAGCACCGAGATTCACACAAGTTTTGATAGCACACATCGCCGTGAGCGCGGTGTCTATCCCCTGATCGACGATGAGCACATCTCGCCCTTGTAACGATGAGAGTAGCTCGCCCTTGCGGTATTGGTAGCGCGTGGGGATAATGCTCTCCTCATATTGCCGCTTCGCCTCGCCATACACATAGTCTATGCTAATCCCAAAGGCATCGATGAGATTTTCGTGTATCACGATATCTAGCTCCTCGCTCACGATGGCGATTTGGCACTCTGGATTGAGCGGGGCGCAGAGGGTTTGGGTAAAAAGATACTCTAGTGGGGTTTTTAGAATCTTTGCAAGCTCATCGGCAAAATACGCCCCATCAAAGCTTGTAGCCAAAAGCACGCTTTGGCTAAAGTCTAGGTTGCGCACTGCTAAGACATCGACAAGCTTTTGGAGTGCCTCCTGCCTGTTGGCAAATTGTGAAAATTTCATTAAGAGTCCTTTTATTTAATGCAAGTTTTTGCTAAAGCAAAAACTTGGTATCGCTTGTGGGGAGTAAATCCCCGCTGCGCGAGCATACACTGCATTTTTTAGAATCCAAATCGCGTCTTGGTGCCGCCACCTCATCAACGCGACTTGGGTTAGCGCGTTTTCTATAAACCAAACTAGATTCTATCATTTCATGCAAGTTTTTGCTAAAGCAAAAACTTGGTATCGCTTGTGGGGAGTAAATCCCCACTGCGCTCCGCTGCGCGAACATACACTGCATTTTTTAGCAAGTTTATAGAATCTCTTAGTGTAGCCGCGTCATTAACGCCGTTTGGGCTAGCACCTTTTCTATAAACCCTCATCATTGGTTTTGCAGCCTTTGGGTAAATCCAACGCCCGCGAGTGGGACAAATCTAAATTCCACCTTAATGTATTGGTTGGCAATCGTCTCGATATTGTTTCTCGTGAGGATTGGGCGCACATCGGCAGCGAATTTGAGCGCGATCCCAAAGCAGCGGATATCGCGCGAGAGTATCACGCCCCAATCCTTAAAATAGTAGTTTTGTGTGTCATAGCCAAGATTCCCACTAAATTGAAAATACCCAAAATCGTATCTCAAGCTACCGCGCAAAAACCCACTGCGACTAGCCGCGTCGTTGTATGTGCCTGCCTGCAGTGCTCTAGAATCTATGCGGAAAAAATAATTGAGCGTAGATTGCACGCCAAATTTATTAAAACTCGCGGTTACGGAGGCTTCATTGAAAGTCTTAGCAATGTAGGAGTAAAAAATATTGGCCGTGATATTGAGCCCATCAAAGAGCGTAGTGCCCACCTCTTGGCGCAGGGATTGGTTTTGGGTAAGGATTTGATCTTGGGTGTAGATTCTCTGATACACGCGATAAAAAAACAATTCCTGCCCCTGTGTGTTGTAAAAGTAGTTAGAAAACTTCAAATCCACCTTTGGCTGAGCGGAGCTAAAATCCATAATCTCATTTGGATTCCAATACGCTTCAAGTGCTGCTGAACTCATACTTCCAGCTAGCTCACTATAAGCTTGATAGACTTGATCACTCATCGCGTCAGAAGTGTAGCGATAGGCAGGGGTGTTAAAGAGGGCTTCAAGGTGCATTGTGTGAAAAAAATATTTATAGGCTTTTGCCACATCAGAGTTTATCCCTAGCTCATAGTTGGCATACGCATACTGCATGCTGCGCTCCACACGCTCCCTACTTAGAGGATCTAGCGTATCTTGGGCATTGCCAAGCGAGACATTGCTCGCATACAAATCCACTTTTCCATTGACATTTATGTAGTCTTTAAGGAGCGAGAAATTAAGCCCAATAGGCACATTGATGGAGTTTTGCCAATAAGTATAGCCCGTGTGGCGCGTGATATTTTTGCTCTGCACATCGAGGGAGTAATACAAGTGGTTGGTAAAAATCGTATCTAAGAAACGATGGTATTGCAGGTTTGGCATCGTTTGGAATGTGTTGTTGTTGTTGGCTTGGGCGAGGTTGGAGAAGTATTTAAAATACATACCAACATAGTGATTATCGCTCTGTCCGTAGTAATTAATCCGTGAAGTGTGCAGGCGCGTGCTATAACGCCCATTGAGCTTTTGGAGTCGCTTGTATTCTAAGTCGTTCATATACATAATGGAGGTGTAAAAATGATCTTTGTAATTTGTAAAAAGCGGCTCGAGCAGCCCGGCGCGAGAATACTCAAACTCAAAGCCAAAAATCTCTTTGTTTAAGAGATTAAAATCCTTCATATACTCGTGGTATTGGCGAAAATAGCCGACATTAAAGCGCGCTATGTTGTTTTTTTCATCAGCGAGACGAAACTCCGCATTGATTCCGCGGCCGCGATCGACACGGATTTGTGGCAGCAGCGTGATATCCCATTGCTTAAATGGCGCGATATACAGAGGCTGGATATACACAAAGCCCTCCCTACTCGTGCTTCCAAGCTCTGGAGTTAATAGCCCGCTTTTGCGCTCTGTGGAGGTGGGGAAGCTAAAATATGGCAGATAAAACACGGGCAGAGAGCCAAAATACAGCCGAGAATTCCAAGTGCTTATGTATTCTTTTTGTGAGTTGTAATGGCCAGAGGTGGATTTGAGATGCCAAATGGGAAATTGCACATCGCAGCTTGAGATGATGGCTTTTTTGAAAGTATAGATCTTATCGCTATCTTGAACTTCTCGCCCTGAAAACCACATACCATTTTCATTTTGGAAATACGCTGGCTGCAGGATCATGTGCTTGGTTTTGAGATTCATCTCCACCCTTGCGGCATCGACAAAGAGACTTCCACCGCGATAGATTCTGACATTACCCTCTAGCAGCGCGCTCTCCTCCTCGCGATTGTAAGTGATTTTGTCCGCATACATATACACATCTTCACTAAGCATAAAGGCATTATCCTGCGCGACTACGACGCTACCGCGCGAGGTTACATTGTTTGCCGAGAGCTCAAAAATCTTTTTTTTGTCCCCCTGTGGCGTCTGCGCGGAGGCTATGGCGCATACAAAGAGGGAGATGAGGAGGAGGGCGCGCATTTAGTTATTTATCACGAGAGTTTTTGGGATTTTATCGTGCAGAGCGCGCCTAAAAACATCATCAAACGCCGGTAGATAGCTGAGATACAAAATATTGCTCCCTATGTATTTAAGCAATGCGCGAGAGAGGGAGCGCAAAAAGGAGGGCTTATCGACAAAATCAATGCTAATAATGCGGATTTTCATCACCACCTTGCCTAGTGTCGCCCCATAGAGCATACTAAAGAGCACCTCATACACCATACAAAACACAAACACCCACCACACAAGCTCTATCATCATATCCTTTGGCAGCTTGCTAGAATCTAGCGCAATCTGCAGTGTGAGAAATTCCTCCCAAAAGATAAAAGACAGAGCAAAGCTAAGGATACAAATATCTAGCACATAGGCTAAGACTCTCGCCTGAAGTGGCGCGAGTGTCAATCCCTCGCGATCTAAAAGCTGCTCAATCTTGCTATCCATACACTCGCCTTGTGTAGCCCTCTAGCGTGCTTGTGAATCTTGTGAATCTAAAAACCCAATCCCGCGCATTGCGATATCCCTGCGGTATTGCACACCCTCAAAATGGACAGAGCGCGCAATCGTGTAAGCATTCTCACGCGCTTGCGCTAGGCTCGCTCCTATGCCCACACACACGAGCACTCGCCCGCCACTTGCTAGCAACGCGCCATCTTTTATCGCTTCAAAGCTTAGGAGAGAATCTCGGCTAGATTTTGCGCTAGATTCTATATGAGATTTTGCGCTAGATTCTGTATGAGATTCTACCTTGGCACAATCCCCGTTAAGCTCCACGCCCGCAAAGGCGATATGCCCCAACTCACTCGCAAAATCTTTGATAAAAATAGGCTTAGGCGCAGTTTTGCCATAAGGGTAATGTTGCGAGGCAAGCACCACGCCCACGCTATAAGTGGGCTTAAAGCTCACATTAAGCGCGCCCAAATCCTCCGCAAGGAGCAAATCAAGTAGCGGCGTCTCCAATGAAGGCAGCAGCACCTCGCATTCTGGATCGCCAAAGCGCACATTAAACTCTAGCAGATAGGGCACGAGCCTCCCCTCTCTACGCACCACCATAATCCCCCCAAAGAGCACTCCACAAAATGGCATACCATCGCGCGCCATACCATCGATTGCGCGCTGCATAATGCTAGTCCTAATCTCCTCAAAAAGCGCGCTATCACACATCGGTGTGGGCGTGTAAGCCCCCATACCACCGGTATTTGGACCCTCGTCGTTATCTAGGAGTCGCTTGTGATCTTGTGCGGGATTTAGCATAAGGCAGGATTTGCCATCACTAAGCGCAAAGACAGAGAGCTCAAAGCCATCTAAATACTCCTCCACCACAAGCACTCTCCCCGCCTCGCCAAAGAGCTCGCCACTAAGCATTTTGCGCGCACTCTCTAATGCCTGCTCTGAATCTTGAGCGATGATCACGCCCTTGCCCGCACACAAACCATCGGCTTTTAGCACAATAGGCGGCGTGAGCGAGGCGATAAACGCTCTAATCTCCTCAAAATCACTGCTTTTGATATAGCGCGCAGTGGGGATTTGGTGGCGTGTGGCGAAGTCTTTCATAAATGCCTTAGAGCCCTCAAGCTGCGCAGCCCTAGCACTAGGACCAAAGACTCTAATGCCACTCTCGCGCAGCACATCGCTCACGCCATTTGTCAGCGGCTCCTCGGGACCCACCACCACAAGCGTGATCCCTAGCTGCTTACAGAGGCGCGCAAGCTCGTGATTGTCATTATAAGTAATGTTTTTGCCAAGTAGCCAAGTCGCCCCATTACCGGGCGCGAAATACAGCTCCTCCACGCGCAAATCCTGCGAGAGGCTTAAAGCCAGCGCATACTCCCTGCCACCATTACCAAGAATGAGAATCTTTTGTGCTTGCATTGCTTGCCTTTTTGGTTTTATAAATCCCTAAATAGCCCAGATAAGCGTTACTCTAAATGTAGCAAAGCCTAAAAAAGTAAAAATCTAGGGATAAGAGATCGTAATTAGGGGCAGATTCTCACCTTTAGGGCTCCAAGCGAAAATGCCAGCACACATACGACACTACATACCCCAACAAGCTTTTTTAGTAACAGACTTGCGGTTATTTATGCGAGAAAGGCGCGTTATCTAGGTGGCGCGAATTATAGGGCATATAGATTTAAAATCTCATAAAGTGCGCCTAGAGCACCCCTTCAAGCCGCAGCAAATACTGCTTTGTCTCCAGCCCAAACGCATAGCCACCCAACGCCTTTGGGCTAAACCCTAGCGTATGGTAGCTATGGCTTAGCACGCGATGACAAGGCACGATAATCATCAAGGGATTTTTGTTATTGGCATTGCCCACTGCCCTGCTCGCTTTTGCATTGCCCACAGCACACGCAATCTCTTGATAGCTTCGCACCTCGCCATAGGGGATCGCACACAGCTCCCGCCACACAGCCTTTTGAAACGCACTCCCAGAGGGATTTAGCGGGAGGCTAAAAGTGCGCAGCTTCTTGCTAAAATACGCCTCTAGCTGCCTAGCCGCCTCGCACAAAAGCGGATGATTGCTCGCCTCATCGCCCTCTAGCCTACTCATATCTAATGCCACAATTTGCTCATTTTCTGCACCCACATACAGCTTGCCAATGGGCGTAAGCACGCATTTTACTAGCACCATATACCTCCTAAATCATTTAATGCAAGTTTTGCTAGGGCAAAACTTGTTGCCGCTCGCGGAGAGTGAATCTCCGCTCGCTCTGGCTTACGCGAGCATACACGGCGTTTTTTAGCAAGTTTAGAGAATCTCTTGGTGTCAGCGCGTCAGGAACGCGATTTGGGCTAGCACCTTTTCTATAAACCGAGCTAGATTCTATCAGAATGCACTATAGAATCTAGAAAAAACATAGAATCTAAAAAGATTCTAAAAAATGAGCAAATACAGAATCTAAGCCCAAAAGAATCTACACAATCTACGACACAGATTCTAAATAATTATAGAATCCATACAATCCCCACAGATTCACAAACACAAAATTTTGCTTTAAACAAAGCAGATTTTAAAACGCACAGAATCTAGCGCGGACTTAAAGACAATCGCAGAATCGATAAAAGAAAATCCAAAAAGCGTAGATTCTATAAATCCGTCTAGATTCTACTTGTTACCCTTTGTGTGTGCATCGAGGATTTTGAGCTCAGATTCTAAAAACTTGCCCGTATAACTGCCGGTTTTTTTATGATTTTTCACAAGCATTTTTGGCGTGCCACAATCCACGATCCTCCCGCCATTATCGCCGCCCTCTGGTCCTATGTCGATGATATAATCCGCGTTTTTGATCAAATCCAAATTGTGCTCAATGACAATCACGCTATTGCCAAGCTCCACAAAATGGTGCAAAACCTTTGTCAGCCTATCCACATCAGCAAAATGCAAGCCCGTAGTGGGCTCATCGAGGATATAGAGCGTTTTGCCCGTGTCCTTGCGGCTAAGCTCCTTGGCGAGCTTGACGCGCTGGGCTTCCCCACCGCTTAGGGTTAGGGCGTTTTGCCCTAGCGTGATATAGCCTAGTCCCACGGCTTGCAGAGTGGCGAGCTGCGAGGCGATTTTTGGCATTTTGGCAAAAAACTCCAACGCCTCATCGACATTCATCGCTAGCACATCGGCGATATTCTTGCCCCTATAAGTGATCTCAAGCGTTTGGGGGTTGTATTTTTTGCCATTGCACGCATCGCATTTGACCATCACATCGGGCAGGAAGTGCATTTCGATTTTTATCTCCCCCTCGCCTTGGCACTTCTCGCATCGCCCGCCCTTGACATTAAAGCTAAATCGTCCCACGCTATAGCCGCGCAGCTTAGATTCCTTTACCTCGCTAAAAAGTGCTCTGATATGATCCATCACGCCGGTATAAGTCGCGGGATTACTCCTTGGGGTGCGCCCTATAGGGGTTTGATCGAGATAGATGACTTTATCGAGCTGCTCTAGTCCGCGTATCTCCACGCCATCACATTTGTGAATCTTTTTGGCATTGTTGAGTATCTCTTGGGCAGTTGGCAGGAGGGTTTGGAGGATAAGCGAGCTTTTGCCACTCCCGCTCACGCCCGTTACGCACACAAAATTTGATAGGGGGATTTTGAGGCTTAAATCCTTAATGTTGTTGATATTGACATTTTTGATCTCAAGCCACTTTTCTTGGATTCTGTGATGGCGATGATCGATGAGTATGTCGCCGTTGAGATAGCACGCCGTGAGGGTTTTAGCCTTTAAAAGTGCGCGTGTATCGCCGCTAAAGACGACTTCGCCACCCTGCACGCCCGCACCCGGCCCGATATCCACGATATAATCCGCATTTAAAATCGTCTCTTTATCGTGCTCCACCACAATCACGCTATTGCCCTTTTCTTGCAGTGAGCGCAGCGTTTTGATAAGACGCAGTGTGTCGCGCTCGTGCAGTCCGATACTGGGCTCATCGAGCACATACATCACGCCGGTAAGCCCGCTGCCGATTTGGCTTGCTATGCGTATGCGCTGGGATTCTCCACCGCTTATGGTGCGCGCATCACGCCCTAGTGAGAGATACCCAAGCCCCACATCATCGAGAAAATACAATCGCTCGATGATTTCTTTGAGTATAGGCGCGGCGATGAGCTGCTGCTGGGCGTTGAAGTAGGAAAAATTCTTAGGCGTGTTAAAAAATCGATAGCTTTGCTCTATGGGCATATCGATAATCTCCCCTATCCCAAGCCCCGCGACTTTCACGCTTAGTGAGGGGAGGTTTAGGCGGTGTCCCTTGCAAGTGGGGCAGGTTTTTTCAGTCGTGTAATCCGCTAGCTCACGCTCGTCTTTAAACATATCATAAGCAATCTGCACGATGCCCCTCCACGGGCGCTCTAGCTTGCTACCCTTCCACGCAAAGCTAATGGGCGTGGGGCAGCCATAGAGGAGAAAGTTTTGCGCTTGTGAATCGAGCTCCTCAAAGCTATGGTTAGGATTGATACCATACGCCTCACAAAACCCGCTAAAAAGCTCGGCATAATAGCTACGATTGTAGCCAAAAATCGCCTTGATACCGCCCTTTTTGAGCGGCTGGGATCTATCAAGGATTTTTTTGAGATCGATGGTGTATTTCACGCCTAGCCCTAAGCATTCTGGGCACGCACCCTTGGGGGAATTAAAGCTAAAGCTTAAGGGTTCTAGCTCCTCAAAGCTCACCTTGCACCTAAAGCACGCAAAATGCTCGCTGTAATGGATATGCGTGAGCTTCTCATCACTATGCTGCTCGATCTCCACTTCGCCATAGGATTCTTTGAGTGCGCGCTCTATGGCTTGGGCGATACGCGTGTGGTTTTTTTCCTCCAATCTCGCGCGATCGATTACGACTTTTATGGTGTGCTTTTTGTGCTTAGCAAGCTCGATTTCCTCATCTAGGCGCACCATCACACCATCAATCTGTGCGCGGACATAGCCCTTTTGGCGTAGAGATTCTATCTTGTCCGCAAAGCTTCCCTTTTTTTCCTTAATGATGGGGGCGAGGATTGTGAGTTGTGAATCTTGGCTTAAATTAAGGACTTGTGCGATGATATCTGTCTGGCTCATATGCGAGATTGGCTCGCCACAGAGGTGGCAGTGCTGCCTGCCCACGCGCGCATACAAAAGGCGCAGATAGTCATAAATCTCGGTAATCGTCCCCACGGTGGAACGCGGATTTTTGGAAGTGGTTTTTTGATCTATGGCAATGGCGGGCGTTAGCCCCTCTATCTTATCGACATTTGGCTTGCCCACTTTGTCGAGGAATTGCCGCGCGTAGCTTGAGAGCGATTCTATATAGCGTCTCTGCCCCTCGGCATAGAGCGTATCAAAGGCGAGCGTGGATTTGCCACTGCCGCTTAAGCCTGTGAAGACGACTAGCTGATTTTTGGGGACATTGAGATGGATATTTTTGAGGTTGTTTTCTCTCGCTCCTTGAATCTGTATGAAGTTTTTGCTGTCGTTTGTGCTGCCCATTGTGTATCCTAAAGCGAAATTTTGGCGGCATTATAGCATTTGCGCATTGAAAATAGGGCGCAAATCACGATAGTCTTGGCAAAAGAGGTGTATTAGGCGTGTGAGATTCTGTGTGGGTGAGTGTAGATATTGCACCGCTTATCGCGCGCAAAGCCCACAAGCGTGATACCTAGGAGTTGGGCGGATTTGATACCAAGCTCGGTGGTGGCGGATTTGGAGATAACAATGGCGATATCGTGCATTGCCGCTTTGATAACCATCTCCATAGAGAGCCGCCCGCTCACAAGCAGTATGGCATAAGTCGTATCGAGATTCTGAAGCTTTGCCCTGCCCACGACTTTATCGATGGCATTATGCCTCCCCACATCTTGGCTTGTGATTTCATAGCCATTTTCAAAAACCAAACTCGCCTTATGCACGCACCCTGTCTTATCAAACAAATCCGTGGGCGATGAAAATCTTTCAACAAGGCTCCATAGCCTCTGGGCAGAGAGGCTAAGCGGCGTGGAGATAAATCTCTCCACAATCTTACCTTCAAAATTCGCGCTCACGCCCACACAGCAGCCAGAAGTGAGCGTTTTTTCATTAAAAAGGTTATTGAGACTATCCTCATTGATACGCGATTGCACATAGACATTGAGCCCATCATCTGAGACTGCAATACTCGTAATATCCTGCAAACTCTCTATCACACCCTCACTCATCAAAAACCCCACAGCATACGCGTCCTGATCTTGAGGCAGGGACATCGTGGAGATGAGTTTATGTCCATTCAGATACAAGGCTACGCGCTTTTCTTGGATAACACAATCCTCTCTTTGCTCCTGCTTGCCGTCTTTATAAAGGCTTATGATAGGGATTTGTTTTACAAACTCACTCACATTTTACTCCAAACATTCTCCGTGATTTGCTTACATTACAGAATCTGCTGCTTTAAAATCTAGCCCATCATTCAAAATAGCTAAACACCTCATAGCCACCATCTTTGAGATATTTGTCCTTTTGCATTAGCTTGAGATCGCTTCGCATCATATCCGCCACCAACGCCTTCAAGTCGTATTCTGGCACCCATCCTAGCTTCTGGCGCGCCTTGCTCGCATCGCCGATGAGCAAATCCACTTCGGTAGGGCGGAAATACCGCGCATCCACGCTCACCACTTCCCTACCAATCTCTAGCTTAAACTCCCCTCTGCACGCCTTGATATAGCCCCTCTCCTCTACGCCCTCGCCGCGGAATTCTATCTCTATGCCTAGCTCATTAAATGCCATTTTGACAAACTCACGCACCTCTGTAGTAACACCTGTGGCGATAACCCAATCTTCTGGCTTAGGGGCTTGTAGGATTAGCCACATCATACGCACATAGTCTTTAGCGTGCCCCCAATCGCGCTTAGCACTAAGATTGCCTAGATAGAGCTTATCCTGCAGTCCAAGGGCGATTTTTGCCACTGCGCGCGTGATTTTGCGCGTTACAAATGTCTCGCCGCGTATGGGGCTCTCGTGGTTAAAGAGGATTCCATTGCTTGCAAAGATATTATACGCCTCGCGGTAATTTACCGTGATCCAATACGCATAGAGCTTCGCGCACGCATATGGTGAGCGCGGATAAAATGGCGTCTTTTCACTCTGTGGGATCTCCTGCACAAGCCCATAGAGCTCGCTTGTGGAGGCTTGGTAAATCTTGCTTTTTTCTATCAGTCCTAATAGACGCACCGCCTCTAAGATTCTAAGCGTGCCGATACCATCGGCATTAGCGGTGTATTCTGGTGTCTCAAAGCTCACTGCCACGTGACTCATCGCCGCGAGATTATAAATCTCATCGGGCTTAGTTTCTTGGATAATGCGTGTGAGATTGAGTGAATCTGTCAAATCCCCATAGTGCAGGAAAAAATTGCGATTATCCACGTGGGGATCTTGGTAGAGATGATCGATTCTATCGGTGTTAAAAAGCGAGCTTCTGCGCTTGATGCCATGCACCTCATAGCCTTTTTTGAGCAAAAACTCCGCGAGATACGCGCCATCTTGTCCGGTGATACCTGTGATGAGTGCGGTTTTCATAACAAATCCTTTAGGGTAAATTTATTGCAATAGCCCACAATGCCTAATTGAGATATTCACAACACAAAAGCCGCCCATTATACGCTAAAATTACTTAAAGAATTTACCAAAACCCCAAAGGAGAGCTATGGACACGCGCGCCCTAAAAGAGCAGTTTTGTATAAAAGAGCTTGATGAAAGCCATCTGGAGCAGTTTAACAAACTCCTGCGCTATGCCTTTCAGGTGACTGAACGCGATTTGCTCAATGTGGGCTGGAGCAGCGAGGAGATAAAACTCGCCAAATCCCCTGTATTGCGCAATGCACGCGTGTTTGGGTGGTTTGATGAGCACAATCTCATCTCACAAATCGCCCTCTACCCTATGCAGATAAATATCTACAATGTCATCTACAAAATGGGCGGGATTACCGGCGTGGCGACTTATCCTGAGTATTCTGGCATAGGATTAATGAATGACTTAATCAAAAAGGTGCTAGGCATTATGCGCGAATGTGGGCAGAGCATATCGTGCCTCTACCCCTACTCGATCCCCTACTACCGCTCTAAGGGCTGGGAAATCGTGAGCGATAAGATCACCTTTGCGATTAAAGATTCTCAAGTGCCCAAAGTCCCTAAAGTCGGGGGGATCGTGCGTAGAGTGAGCGCGGATAATAAGGATTTTTTGAATCTCTACCACACCTTTGCGCTTGGCACACACGGCGCGCTACTGCGAGATTCTCTAAGCTGGGAGGAATACTGGCGATGGGAAGTGGAGGATATCTCTATCGCGCTGTATTACGACGCGCAGGGGCGCGCTAGTGGCTATATCGTGTATTTGCTCGATAATGATGTGTTTAAGATTAAAGAGATGATTTGGCTAAACCAAGAGGCGCGCTATGGAATCTGGCATTTTATCAACGCCCACCAATCGATGTTTGACAAGATAGAGGGCGCGAATTATAGCAACGAAAGCCTTGCGTTTTTGCTCGAAGATGGGCATATTAGTGAATCTATCCAGCCCTACATTATGGCGCGTATCGTCGATGTGGAGCAGTTTTTGCGCCAATACCCATTTGATCGTATCACTTTTGATACGGAGTTTTGCCTCATCGTGCGCGATGAAATCCTAGAGTGGAACAACAAAGCCTTTGTGCTAAAGTTTGTGGATAATACTATGAATCTAAGGGTGCTAGATTCTGTGGATATAGCACAAGATTCTCATCTAGATTCTATCCGCACGCCCTACCGCGCCACGCTCTCTATACAGACGCTCGCGACGATGCTCCTTGGCTACAAACGCCCCTCATACCTCCGAGCGATCGAGCGACTAGATGCCGATGAGACGAGTATCGATATACTAGAGGATATTATCCCCGAGGGCAAGGCGTATTTTAGCGACTACTTCTAAAAGCTCCCCACGATGGAGCGGATCTCATCGACATTGAGCTTGGTCTCTGGGTGGGGGGTTTCATTAGTCTCTGGATTCTCAAAACGCGTGAATCGCTTCCTAAACTGAATCCTAATCGTCTTTGTCTCGCCATTGCGGTTTTTGGCTACGATGATCTCTGCGGGCTCCACATCGCGCTCCTCATACTCGGGCTTGAAATCCCCTCCCTTGCCCTCTTTTTCTAATCGCGCCTTGCGCTCTTTATCGGCGCGTTTTTTATACACATCATCGCGATAGAGAAACAAAATCATATCCGCATCCTGCTCTATCGCGCCCGAATCGCGCAAATCTGAGAGGATGGGGCGTTTGTCATCGCGCTTTTCTAGCTCGCGATTGAGTTGAGAAAGGGCGATGATAGGCATTTGGAGCTCGCGCGCTAGCGTTTTGAGCCCACGAGAAATATCGCTAATCTCAATTTGCTTGCCCTGATTCCTATCGCCCACCATCAGCTGGAGATAGTCAATCATCGCAATACCCACATTTGGGTGCTGGCGCTTTAATTTGCGGAGTTTGGAGCGCAGTTGGGAGATATTGAGCACACTGCCATCATCGATGAAAAGCTCCTTTTTCTCCATCGCGTCTGTGCAGATACTGAGCTGCTCGAGCTCGGCGTCGTTGAGATTGCCACGGCGGAGGTTTTGCATAGAAATGGAGCTAAGGGAGCTAAGCAAGCGTATCATCAGCTGCAGTGCGGGCATCTCGAGGCTAAAGATCGCCACGCCCACATTAGCATTTAGGATACTTTGTGCGATACTTAGCATAAATGCCGTCTTACCCATTGATGGGCGCGCCCCGATGATGACTAAATCGCCGTTATTAAAACCTGTGGTGATGTCGTTTAGCTCATAAAATCCCGTGGTAACGCCCGTTAGAATCTCATTGCCACGATTTTTTAGCTCGAGCAAATAGCTCATCGTATCTGCTACAAGCGTGGGCGCGTCGATGAAGTCTTTGCCATTGCTATTGCCTAGTGCGATATCACTCACGCGCTTTTCCACAATCTCCATAATATCCTGCGAGCTCGTGTGTGAATCTAGAGACTTCTCACGCAACAAATTAGCGAGCTCTTGGAGCTCTCTTTTTAGCGCGGCTTCTTTGATCTCTTTGGCATAAGCCTCGATATTGGCAATAGGGCTCGCGCTTGCTATCTCTACGATCTCTTCTTCGCGCACCTTGCCCTGTGCGCGCTGCAGGATAATCTGCTCATCAAGCGGGAGATTGAGCGCATCGCACTCGCGCATTACTTCAAAGACATTTTTATGCGTGGGGTATAAAAAATCCCTAGGGCTTAGCAGTGCTGCGACTTCTTCATAATTGCTTGGCGCGTATAAAATCGCTGAAAGCACCGCGCGTTCGATATTGATGATTGTCTCCATAATTGCGCTCCACACAGAATCTAAAGCCGCCAATTATAGCCAAAAGCCCCATAAAAATATTATAATGCCACTCACGCAAGACTTACACAAAGGATACAAATGCCACCAAAATCCCCTAACCCAAAACCCAAAAAAGCCACCAAAGCCCAAATAGCGGAAATAAAAGCCCTCTTTTTGCAGCATTATGCCAACGCCAAAACAGAATTGCGCTATAACAATCTCTATGAGCTCCTCGTGTGCGTAATGCTCTCTGCCCAATGCACCGATAAGCGCGTCAATCTCGTAACACCCGCGCTTTTTGCGCGATTCCCAAATGTCGCTAGCCTCGCAGGTGCCCCGATAGAAGAGATTAAAGAGCTGATTAAATCCATCTCGTTTTTTAACAACAAAGCCACAAACCTCAAAAAAATGGCGTCCCAAGTCCTGCAAGAACACAGCGGGGAGATCCCCACCACGCAAGAGGCACTAAAAAGTCTCGCTGGCGTGGGACAAAAGACAGCTAATGTCGTTTTGATAGAGTTTTTTGAAGCCAACTTTATGGCGGTGGATACGCATGTGTTTCGCACTTCGCACCGATTGGGGCTCAGCAATGCCACAACAGCCCTGCAGACAGAATCTGAACTCACAAAAGCCTTTAGGGACAATCTCTCCACACTTCATCAAGCCTTTGTGCTCTTTGGACGCTACATCTGCAAGGCACAAAAGCCGCTATGTGAGGAATGCTTCGTGCGGCATTTGTGCAAGAGCACGCAAAACTTTAAGCCAAGATAAGCAAAAAATACCTATAATTTGTAAATCCCAAAGACGCAAAGGGTTGCTAATGGATACCAATCATCAAAGTTTTGAGATTATCGCTCAAAGTTTTTTAGAAGTGCTACAAGAGAGTATCAACAAAACCCCCAAAGATTCTATCCTACCGATAAAAAAGGGTTATCTCGCAAAAATCAGTATGCTAAAAGGCAATGTAGCGGATAAAGAGGTGTTTTTGCTCTTTGATAAGGCGTTTTTGACAATCATCACCAAAGCACTGCTAGAGGAGGAGAGCCCGGATAAAGCCACCTTAGAGGATATGGCAAAGGAGCTCGCAAATCTCATCGTCGGACACGCCAAAGTCCTAGCCAAAGGCGATAGGAGCTTTAACATCTCCGTGCCTAGTTATCTGGGCTACAAACTCATCAAAGACTATGATAGTGGCTTGCATTTTAAGCTCGGCAGAGGGCACTGCGGAATCTACATAAGAAAGGCGTGAGATGAAACCCACAGGCGACATTATAGAATCTAGCAAATCTAAGCGGGCAGATTCTGTGATTGTATGCGCGTGTAAGCCGGAGCAAGTGGGGGCGCAAGCTCGCATTGCCCATACCAATTTACCAAGGGCAAATTGCATAAAATAATAAGGAGTGCGTAATGGGCGGAGAATCTATCCTCGATAAACAAAGAATCCACACACCAAAAGAGATTGAGCTAGCCACATATCTCGAGGATATGATGCAAAACTACAATGGAGTGCTTGATATGGAAGTGCTCTTTGAAGCCGAGCTGGGCTCGACAAAACTCCCCCTAAATGAGATTCTAAAATTTGAAAAAGGCTCTATCATCGATTTGGGCAAGCCTGCGGGCGAGAGTATCGAGACATTTGTCAATGGGCGCGTGATAGGCAAAGGCGAGGTAATGGTGTATGAGAAAAACCTCGCCATTCGTATCAATGAGATCTTAGATTCTAATGCGATTGTGTATTATCTCACGCGTGAGAAAGTCTAGGCTATGCGACACCTCATCATCTGGCTCTGTGGAGTAGCACTAGCCCTCGCCACGCAAGCACAAAAGATAGAGATAAACACTGCCAAAGACAAGAGTGAAATCCTCCTCTATCTGGATACCACCTACGATCTCACGCCACAAATCACGACTAAAGAAGAATACAAAGGCGTGATTTTCAAAAACATCACTGCACAGCCACAAAACAAGCGCGTGAGCGGATCGCTGCTGAATGAAATACAAGTCTTTAACATCAATAGCGATTTGTATGTGCTAGGCGTGGGCGATCCGACGCAGCTTCACATCGAGGTGGGCAAGGCGGGGCAGACGCTCAAGATAAGCTTTCTCAAAGCCCAACCCTCGCACTTAGATATGCTAATGCATAAATCCCTCACGCTCCCTGTGAATCCGCCGCTAGATTCTGAAATCTCTAGCGAGATAGCCTCATTGCCCAAGCCCGATAGCGCGAGCTTCACGAGCACCGCCCAATCCCTAGCAATGCAGAGTAGCACACAGACAGAGCAAAACACACGAGCAAACACACAAGAAAACGCGCAGAGCAAAGCCGCGCAAGAGGGCGCGCAACCCCTCGCGCTACTCACACAAAATGGGGATTTGGATTTGTGGCGTTATGCCGCGCTTATTGGGGTTATGGTATTGCTCATTGCGATTTTGCTATGGACGCGCAACTTTTTGCGCAAAAACACCAAGCCCTTTGCCTCCTACCTCACACCCACTTCCTCTAGCAGTGCGCATTTTGAGCTAAATTCCTTCGATCCTAGTATCAAAGTCATCGCCCAAAAGCGCGTGGATTCTAAAAACAAAATCCTAACTATTGAGACTAATGGCTATCGCTATGTCGTGCTAGTGGGCAACTCCAACACCCTGCTTGATCGCTACCCCATCACTAGCCCCAATAAAGCCCAAAGCCCGCACAATAGCCTTGTGATTGAGGATTCACAATTTAGCACGCTTTTGGAGCAAAAGGCACAGCGATTGCAACGACTAAAAAATGACCAAAACATTTAACATCACCCAAAAAGAGCGATTGCGCTTCTCCCTCCTGTGCTCGCTTGTTATCCACCTTGTGATTGTGGGGATTGTGCTAGGCTTACTCTTTACACGCCAAGAGCTTAGATTCAAAAAAGGCACGGCAGAAGTGCCAAATAAGATAAAAATCTCGGGCTTTATCCCCCAGCAGCTCCCTCCACAGCCTAGCTCCGCACCACAAGCCAAGCCAAGCCCACCACAGAGCTCTAGCGCGCCACAGAATCAAAAAAAAGATTCTAAACAACCCCAAACAAGCGCGATAAAGCGCGATAGCGATGCCTCCCAACCTCGCCCAAAGCCCCAAGATTCAAATCCTGCTAAAGATTCACAAACCCTAGCCCAAAGCCCACAGAGAGCAGATTCACACCAAGAGGGCACAGAGGATATCGATCTGCGCTCCCTTACGCTAAACTCCAATCCCTCCCCTAGAGATTCACACCCAAACAACACCAAACAATCCCCCTCACTAGCTGCGATATTTTCCCAATACCAAAGGCTTGATAGCATCACAAAGCGCGATGTGAGTGATCTCTATGGCGAGGAATTTGGGGATTATGGGCTTGTGGAGCAGGATTTTATCATCAACAACCTCCGCGATATAGGGCGTATCACAGGCAGGTATCTCAAATACCCCCCCGATGCGATCCGCCTAGGGCAGCAGGGCGTGAATATCGTGCAGTTTTATCTCCACCCAAATGGCGATATCAGCGACTTGCGCCTTATCAAATCATCGGGCTATGTGATATTAGATAGAAACTCCGAGCGCACCATAGAAATCGCTTACAAAGACTACCCCCACCCCACAAGCAAGGTGCTTATCAGAATCCGCGTGAGTATGGAGCTATATTACTATTAGCCTCTATAGGGCTAAGCTTCTCAATGATTTTTTAGCATTGCTTTGCTACAATGCGCGGGCTTAATCCCACACAAGGTTTGTGCAGTATGCAGCAACATATCCGAAATTTTTCTATCATCGCGCACATTGATCATGGCAAATCCACGCTTGCTGATCGCCTCATACAAGAATGCGGCGCGGTAACCCAAAGAGAGATGGTGAGCCAGATTATGGACACGATGGATATCGAAAAGGAGCGCGGTATCACGATAAAAGCCCAATCCGTGCGCCTAGAATACACCCACAACAACCAAACCTATATCCTAAACCTCATCGACACGCCCGGGCACGTGGATTTTAGCTATGAAGTCTCGCGCTCTCTTAGCTCGTGTGAGGGCGCGCTGCTCGTGGTGGATGCCTCACAGGGCGTGGAAGCCCAAACCATCGCCAATGTCTATATCGCACTTGATAACAATCTCGAAATTATCCCCGTGATTAACAAAATCGACTTACCCGCCGCAGACGCCCCAAAAGTCAAAGACGAGATAGAATCTACCATCGGGCTAGAATGCGATAATGCCCTAGAAGTGAGCGCAAAAAGCGGGCTAGGCATACACGAGCTTTTAGAATCTATCATCACGCGTATCCCCCCACCAAGCGGCGATGAAAGTGCTCCTACCAAAGCGCTGATTTATGATTCTTGGTTTGATAACTACCTAGGTGCCCTAGCACTCGTGCGGCTTAAAGATGGCGATATATCCGTGGGGCAGGAGATTCTCATAATGAGCAGTGGCAAGCGATATGAGGTGCTAGGGCTCTATTATCCCCACCCAGTGCAAAAAATCCCCACGCAAAAAATCGCTTGTGGAGAGATAGGCATCGTGTCCTTGGGGCTAAAGTCCCTCACAGAGCTTGCTGTGGGCGATACCATCACAGATTCTAAACACCCTACAATTAAGCCCATAGAGGGATTCAAACCCGCCAAGCCCTTTGTCTTTGCCGGGCTCTATCCGATTGAGACTGATAGATTTGAGGATCTGCGCGAAGCACTCAATAAACTCAAACTCAACGACTCCGCCCTGCAGTTTGAGCCAGAGACTTCTATCGCGCTTGGTTTTGGATTCCGCGTGGGCTTCCTAGGGCTTTTGCATATGGAAGTGGTAAAAGAACGCCTAGAGCGTGAGTTTAACCTCCAGCTCATCGCCACCGCACCCACGGTGATCTATGAAGTCTATGGGACTGATGGCTCACTCACTCTTGTGCAAAACCCCAGCCAGCTCCCCGAAGTGCAAAAAATCGCAAGTATCAAAGAGCCCTATGTGCGTGCGCATATCATCACACCAAGCGAATATCTAGGCAATATCATCACGCTGCTTTCCAACAAACGCGGCGTGCAGGAAAAAATGGAATACCTCACACCCGAGCGCGTAATGCTCGAATACGCCCTGCCAAGTAATGAAATCGTGATGGATTTTTATGACAAACTCAAATCCTGCACCAAGGGCTATGCGAGCTTTGACTATGAGCCTATCGAATACAGAGAGGGCAAGCTCGTGAAACTTGATGTGCGCGTGGCAGGCGAAGTAGTCGATGCGCTCTCTATCATCGTGGATAACTCCAAAGCCTATGAGAAAGGCAGAGCCCTAGTGGAAGCGATGAAAGAACTCATACCACGCCAACTCTTTGAAGTCGCGATACAAGCGAGTATCGGCAACAAAATCATCGCACGCGAAACCATCAAATCTATGGGCAAAAATGTAACCGCAAAGTGCTATGGCGGGGACATAACGCGCAAACGCAAGCTACTAGAAAAGCAAAAAGAGGGCAAAAAACGCCTCAAGGCTATTGGCAAAGTGGAACTGCCACAAGAGGCATTTTTGGCAGTGCTCAAAGTGGATTAGGCTTGCCAAATCTACAAGGAGGGGATATGCTAGAGTTTAATGATGAAGTGATGAAACGCTACTCGCGGCATTTTGTGCTACAAAATGTCGGCGTAGAGGGGCAGAAAAAACTCGCACAAGCACAGGTTTTCATCGCGGGGGCTGGTGGGCTTGGCTCGCCTATCGCGCTCTATCTCGCAGCCGCGGGGGTGGGGCGGATTGGGATCATCGATGATGATGTGATCGATCTTAGCAATCTGCAGCGACAAATCCTCCACACCACGCCCGAGGTGGGCACGCCAAAGGTGCAAAGCGCACAAAAAAAGCTCCACGCGCTAAACCCCAATGTGCAGATAGATACCTACCAAGAGCGATTAAACGCCCAAAATATCGCAAAACTTATAGAATCTTATGACATCATCGTCGATGGCACGGATAATTTTGGCACCAAATTCCTCATAAACGACGCGTGCATAATGCTCAAGAAGCCCTATTCCTATGGCGGGATTTTGCGCTTTAGCGGGCAGAGTATGAGTGTGAGCCCCGGGGAGAGCGCGTGCTATGCGTGCGTGTTTCACTCCCCTCCACCCCCAGATTCTGTGCCTACTTGCTCAAGTGCGGGGATACTTGGTTCAATCGCAGGAATGCTTGGGAGTATCCAAGCCACCGAGGTGCTTAAGATGATTTTAGGCATAGGCAAGCCACTCTACAATACGATACTAAGCTTTGATGCGCTAAGTATGGAGTTTCGCAAGATACGCGTGAGCAAAAACCCACACTGCCGCGTCTGCGCTAATGGTGCTCCCAAAACTTTAAGCGACTACGAGCAAGCCTCCTGCTGGGAATTGTGATTTTTAAAAGGATAGATATGTCTTATAACACTCATATAATGCCCCCCCCCCGTATAGCCCTCTAGCTTCTATTTTGGCTTTTGTGCCATGGTGCATTCTGCCATTTAGCCCGATAGCCGCCCTACTTGTTGCCCTTAGCTTTTTGTATCTCCTCACCTTTCTTACTCCCAATGCATTTTTGCGCATTACCATAACGCTTGCCATCATCATAAGCGGAGCCATCACTTATGCTAACAACACACCATGTTATTCTGACGCACTGAGTTATTACACGACTTATTACGACATTGCTAGAGGAGACTTTAGCCAAATCTTTGCTTATGGGAGCGGCGTTGAGTTTCTTATGCCTCTTTATTGGTGTGTTATCTCTTTCTTTTTTGATTCTCTGCGATGCGTGGATTTTTTAATCCTTAATAGCATTTGCGCTGGCATCCTCACTCTTATCTGGCTAGAAAAATACGCACTCAAAGATACACAGGCGCGCTATGCCACACTTTGTGTGTTTTTTGTCTTTTGCCTCTTTAGCTTTTGGACACCCACCTTTTTGACGCGACAGCTTTTTGCCTGCATTTTTATTCTTTTTGCTCTCTACCAAACCTCAAAATACAAAACCCTTATCTTTGTATTACTTGGATTTTTTTGCCACACAACAGCCATTGTATTCTACATACTCTTTTATTGCTTTAGGAGATTTTTCAAACTCTCTCTCATCATTACCATCGTGGGATCTCTTGCAATCGCGTCATCTGAATTCTTTCCGACACTGATCTCCTATATGGATTTTATCCCGGATTTTTTATCCCACAAACTTTTTTACTACGATAGGGTGATGGATGACGCCGGGAAAATTGTGTTTAGAGATTCTGTATTTGCCTACGCACTCATACTTTTAACTTTGTATTTTTATAAAAATATCGATCCAAAATGGCGCAATATCATTATTTTTTATGGAATCTTCTTTCTTGTCTCACCCATTGCTTCGTGGAATTTTTCCATACGCGTAGGCTTGTTTTACCACATCATCTTTGGCTTTTTGTTTTTTAAAGTCCTAGAGCACAGGCTTTGGTATTTGTATGGCTTAGGATTTATTTTCCTCATAGACAAATTCCGAACTGCCATAAAAATGACTATTATCAAAGAGGGCTTTTATGATCTTAGTGGAGGTTGGTTTTATTATCTGCTAAACTAAACTTTTGCTTCACCTCCTCTAACGCAAACACCCCGTTTTTTGCCCGTGCATTGAGTGAGCCAAAAATCTCCTCTATCATTACAGAATCTAGCCCATAATCCCTAGGATTTGTGCTCACTTTAAGCGCGACAAAAAGCTCCTTTATCGCCCCGCTTAAAGGCGATAGAATCTCGCGCGCCTCACACTTTGGCAGACACTCTAGCAATAGCGGGATACTAAAGCTACACGCTAGCCCGTGCGGCACGCCAAAGCGCATCGTGATAGGGTAACTTATGGCGTGTGCGAGGGCGGTTTGGGTATTAGAAAACGCTAGGGCAGCTTGCATACTCGCGCGCATCATATCTTCACGCAGTCCAAGCTCGCCCAAATCCTCTGTGAGCGCGGGCAGCGTGCGCACGATGAGAGCTATAGAATCTAGCGCGTAATGCGTGGAGATGGGATTGGCGTTTTTGTTCCATATCGACTCACACGCGTGCGAGAGCGCATCAAGCCCCGTGGCTATGGTGGTTTCGCGGCTTAAAGTGCGCGTGAGATTCACATCATATATCGCGGTGTGCGGATAGAGGCTCTCACTCTGCAGAGAATACTTCACTCCCGCCTTGCTATCCCAAATCGTCGCCCACTTTGTGAGCTCACTCCCCGTGCCCGCAGTCGTGGGGATAGCAAATATCGCACGCGCTAGGGATTCACTCCCACTCGCGCCACGCCCCACGCCCTCTATGTGCAATCCCCCATCGCGCGCCACCACATCGCCCCGAGTGCTCAAAAACTTCGCGCTATCAAGCACGCTCCCCCCACCGATAGCAAGCAGGGAATCAAAATCTAGATTCTGTAATGTGGCTTTTAGTGCCACAAGCTCGCTTAGCTCCGGATTTGGCGTGATAGAATCCACCACGCCCACCACACGCTTGCCTAGCACCTCCCGCACCTTGGCAGTGAGCCCGCGCGCGCTAAAGCCCCGTGAGGTGACAAGCAGGATTTTATCAGATTCTAACTCCCTGCAGGCTTGTAGCAAATCTGCGCCAAATACTATTCGCACCGGATTGTGATAGCAAAACTTCATCGCTTCTCCTTTTCTCTTATCCTTGCGCACCCTGCACATTTTGCGCACTAGTCTCACGCGTGAGAAACGCACTCAGGCGCGCTGCCACTTGCCTTGGCGTGATTTTGGGGCGACCTAGGGGCTCCTTGCTCCCCTTAGCTATCCGCAGATACACAAACCACGCGCCCCCGCGCTCACACTCCACAAATGCGCGCAATGCTTCATTTAGCTCGCCCACATCACGCACCTCGCACACGCGCTCATACCCACACGCCCGCGCAATTGCGCAAAAATCCACAAACGGCGAGAGATTAAACTGCCCGCCGGTGCTATCGTGACTCTCATTGTCTAGCAAAATATGGCAGAAGTTCCCCCTATCGCGCATTTTGGCATAATACGCATTGGTGCTAAGCGCGCCAAGCCGCATAAGCAGCGCAGAATCCCCATCGACTGCCATTATCTTTTTTTCACTCTTAAGCGCGATCCCAAGCCCCAAAGCCCCCACGCAGCCCATAGAGCCAACCATATAGAGCTGATTGGGCGTATCGCCCAGCTCATAGAGCTCGCGCCCGCATTTGCCCGTGGTGGCGAGCAGCACGCTTTGGGAATCTAGCGCAATAGTGTGGAGTGTCGTGAGGGCTTGCAAACGCGTAGGTAACGTTTCTCTAGCTTCTTTGGATAAATTCGCCTCTTGCGCGCCTTTAGGAGATTTCTGCGTTCGCGTTTGGTCACTACCGCCTAGGTAGCTCCCTGCACGCTCACTTGAAAAACTCCTAAAATCATCGCAAGATGCTAGAATTTCGTGTGCTTCTTTGTGTGCAAGCTCGGATTTTTGGGACGCTATGCAAGATTCTATAGAGCTAGATTCTGAATCTGAAGTATCAAACATAGAATCTAAGCCCGCATTAGATTCTGAATTTGTCTCTAAACCTTGTGCGTGGCTTGCCTCGGAAATTCTAGTATCTTGCGTAAGATTTGAGTGTTGCACAAGGGGCGACGCAGGGATTTTACTAGATGTAAATGAGCAAGTCGCCCCGCCGTGCTCACTCAAAGATTGCGTAAGAGACGAATTTCTAAAATCTTTTAACAAAGCAACTTTGCTAAATGTCTTATCCCTCACTATAAAGAAAAAACTCCTGCGCGATTCCAAAACCTCTCGCGCGCGATGCACCTGTTTTCTCGCCTCATCAAAATCTGGGCTCAAAAACGCATATTCTACCTCACACACTGCTAGCAGTTTATCGGTGATCACGCCTAGGAGCTCGTGCTGTGGCTCATCGGTGTTGCGCCCTTGTCCATCGCGCTCCCCGCGCAGCGACACAAAGCCAAGGATTGGGATACCAAAGGTGTGGTTGAGGCTTGTGAGAGGCGAGAGGGCGTTGCTAAGTCCGCTGTTTTGCATAAGCACCACGCCATATTCCGTGCTAGACTTGTCTTTCGCGCGCTTTTGCTTGATTGCATCACTCGGACTTCGGTCACTACCGCCTAAGGTAGCTCCCTCGTCCTCACTCGCAAAACAAGCAAAATCATCGCAAAATACTTCGCCTCTCTCTGAATCCCGCGCACCAACTTTCCGCGACAAATGTAGGCTTGCGTTATCGCGCATATTATTTAAATTAGGCAAAGCCTCGCTAGGATTTTTTGGCGTTAGGGATTCTGCGATTGTTCTAGATTCTGAATCTAAGCTGCTAAATATAGAATCTAAACTTTCTTTCAGATTCTATATTTTCTTTACATTCCTCGCTTGGCTTGCCCGAGCATTCTAAGATTTGAGATGAGAAATCGGGGTTGTGCAGTCGCGAACGAGGAGATAAGACTGGAGCGTCTATCGACGAAGTGAGCGACAAACTCCCCGATTTATCGCTCAAAGCTGAATGCTTACCTAGAGCTGAATTTGCAAGACTAACCCCGCTCGCTATCGCCACCGCCTCCCCCTCATTATTCGCCATCACAAACCGCCCCTCATTAATCGCATAATTAATAAGCGGTGCGAGGTAGCTGCAGGGCACCCCGCTAAAATCCCTAAACCCACTCTCCCCCAAAAGCTCCCCAAACGCGTAAGTATCTAGCATAACGCTCCTTTATTTTGGTTAGTTGTCATTAGAGGCATTCTAAGGATTGAGATGAGAAAAGTGGGTTATCAAGCGAGGATTGAGGGAGCTTACTAGGCGTAAGTGACCGAAAATCCGAGTGAAGATTCCCACTTTTATCGCTCAATACTGAATGCCACTTTTTATATCGTCCCCGGGATCAGCGAGAGTATCTCCCCCACACTCATACACCGCCCCTCAATCTCTGCGCTCCTATCGTGTCGCAAAATCCCCTCTGCCACCTCTTTCATCGCCACAAACGACGCCCTTAGCAAGTGGTTGGCATAGATGATGATATTTGCTCCCGCCTCGCCCAGCTCGTGTGCGGTGATTGTATTAAAGCTCGTGGGCACAACCACGATAGGCGTGTGCGCATCACGCGCACGGAATCTCTCCAAAAACTCCAGCACCTCATTAGGAGATTTTTGGCGCGAGTGGATCATTATCCCATCAGCCCCCGCCTGCACATACGCGTGCGCACGCCTTAGCGCGTCCTCTTGCCCCTTTTCTAGGATAAGAGATTCTATACGCGCGATAATCATAAAATCCTGCGTTATCTGCGCGCGCTTGCCCGCCGTGATTTTGTCGCAAAAATCCTCGATAGAATCTTGGGTTTGCGCCACCTCATTGCCAAGCAGAGAATTTTTCTTTAGCCCCGTCTTATCCTCGATGATCACCGCGCTCACTCCCGTGCGCTCGAGACTGCGCACGCTAAAGACAAAATGCTCGATTTTCCCGCCCGTATCGGCATCGTAGATGAGCGGCTTGCTTGTTACTTCAAAAATCTCATTAATCGTATTTAGGCGGCTTGTGAGTTCCACTGCCTCGATATCGGGCTTGCCCCGCGAGGTAGAATCTGTGAGGCTCGAGCTCCAAAATCCATCAAACTCCAGCCGCACGCCCTCTTTTTGCACAAAGACATTTTGGGCGATGAGCGCGGAGATTGCCGAGTGCGTCTCGAGGATTCTTAAGGGCTTTTTAGCCGCGATGAGACGGCGCAGGGTGGAGAGCCTCGCGTTGGTTGAGATCCCGATAGCACGCGCATCGGCGTTGAGCTGTGTGGAGCTAATCCCCTCAGTATAGCTTGGCTCCACAAGCTCGCCGCAGCCTAGCTCGCTCAAAGTATCAAGGACATTTTGGCGCGTTTTGGCTTGCGCGCCGACTTTCCAATCATCGCCATGCACGACATAGCGGGGCTTGAGCGCGCGGATATTTGCCTCATAGCTTAGGGTGGTTTGGGGGATCACGCGATCAATCAGGCTAAGGCTCTCCATCACGGCTTTGCGCTGCTCATAGCTCATATACGGCACGCGCTTGTATGAAGCGATAGCAGAATCCGTAAGCAGCCCCAAAACCACTTCGCCCGAGATCTTATCCGCATACTCGCGCGCGATTTTTAGGATATTGATATGCCCGGGGTGGAGGAGATCCGCGCTCATAGCGACATAGACGATGGGCGTTGCAGTAGTTGTTCTGATACTGTAGTCCATTTAGTGCTCCTTAGATTCTGAAATTGTGGCAGCTTGAGACTGTGTAGATTCTGTGCTGGTAATGTCTGTCCAGTTGTTTAAATCAAAAATGCTATTTTTCACTTTGTATTGCAAAATAACATCAAATTTTGTGTTCGTCTGTCGCCCGCTACCACCATCTACAAATGTAAAGATAAGCTCGCGATTTGGCATTGGATTTTTGAGAAAACTTGGAGGAATCTTGGGGCATTTTGAATCTATCTCATCACACGCCACCGCCATAGCATCGCTATTGCTCACAAAAGTCGTGGTATCGACTTTGAGCTTACCTTTAGCGTTAAAATCCTTTACCATAAAGAATATATGAGAGTTTCGTAATTCTCGACGTGGCAAATCTATAAGTGGCGCGCCCTGTCCGCCGTTGCCATGATCACTCACGATAATAATTTTGGTATTGTCATAGATTCCAGAATCTTTAAACCACTTCAGCCATAAGCCAAGATTTTTCACATAACAAATATGATTAGAATACGCTAGCCCTGCTTTGTCTGTCATCAATTTTGAGCGATAAAGGCTTGTATCTGTGATATGTTGGCACGCATTATCTTTGTCAAGAAGCCAAGGAAAATGCTCGGTATTTTCGTGAAAAAGCTTAAATGTAGGTTTGGGAGATTGTGTGTTAGAAAGCACGGCAAAACTCGCTATTTTTGAGGCGTTATTGACTGAATATCTAAAATGGTTTGCCAAAAGTGAATCGCCAAAAAGCCAACCCTCTGCTTGATACAGCCTTGCTCTAAAGATATATGGACTAGCTCGGAAAAGCCCAAGAGAAATAAGCTCGCCAAAGGGAATACTAGAATCTAACTTTGGTTCTTGTATGCGATAGTGTTGCTTATAAAATCCTGCCCACGCACTATGATCAGTATTTGGGATAAGCAAAACATCTTTTTTCAAATTTGGGCGTATATAAACTTCATCTCCGGGAAAAATAGTCCCAAAACTTACCGCATACCCCGCATTTGAAAAGCTATTTGCCACACTAACGATTGCCTTTGAGTTTTCCTCTACAAGCGTATGTTTGAGGTTTCTTTTATTGACATTATGGGGTGCATAATACTCTCCTCCAATGATTGCAGGAAATGAGGCAAAGGTAATGCTTGAAGCCGAAAGAGTATTTGTATAGTAGGTAAAGCCCTCAAAAACATCATAAAGCTCTGGATAATCCTTGAGTGCCTGCGTGAAATTATCACTTTGCACCGTATCAGACATAAGCACTATAATATTTGGCTTATCTTTTGAAAAGCCTAAATAAACATTTGCATAATCTGGTATCGTGGAATTATTGGTAGCATTATGAGAACTTTTTGTGGGTGCTTCTAACTTCACATATTTACTATGCTCGATAACCACACTCCCAAAATCTAATACACTTGACAAAGAGAGAATACCAAACATAAATAGCAGCGCAATACGCATTGCATTTTTAAGCTTATAGAGCAAAAAGATGGCAGCAAACATAAGAAAAACGCCATAACCTATGTCAAAATATTTTGCAAATGCGTGTGAGATATTTGCCCCACCATCTTTAAAGAGTAGTCCATCTAGGGGCGCATAAGGGCGACCATTGAAAATATTGCCTGTGAAAAAAAACACATAACTTATCGCAATCAACACAAGCACTATACACGCAAAAACTCCGAGTTTTAGCAATCGTGTTTTGTAAAAAAAGCTTGTGGTATAAATCCCTAAAAAACTAAAGAGTAAGAAAAAGCCAAAAAGTCCGCCAAGTGTCTGGAAAGTTTGGCTTGGATCAAATTGACTAACATCCGAGCTATACACCGCAAAGGGCGAAAATACAAAGATGAGAAAAAAGATATTTAAGAGCGCAAAGATAGAGATATTGCGGTAAGTGAGGTAGGTTTTAGAATCTAAATCCTTGTGGGGTGTGAAAATGGCGTGTAAAACATTCTTAAATCTTGAAAGTAAATTCGCCTCTTGCGCGCTTTTGCGGGAATCTACGCTCGGTGCTTGGTCACTACCGCTTAGGTAGCTCCCTGCACCCCTCGCTTGATAACCCACAAAATCATCGCAAGATGCTAGAATTTCGTGTGGCTCTGTGTGTGCAAACTCTGAATTTGTGTGCGATTTTGCAAAATTAGATTCTGCTCGACTTGCGCTACTGCGCCCATTATTATTGATATTTGGCAAAGCCTCGTTAAGGGTTTTTGAAGTGGTGGATTGTGTAATTATTTTAGATTCTGAATCTGTTAGACTAGATTCTATACTTTGCTTTTGTGAATCTTTAGAATCTGTGGGGCTAGATTCTAAACCTACACTAGATTCTGAACTTGCTTTACATTCCACGCTTGGCTTGCCGTCTTGGCATTCTAAGATTTTGGATGAGAAATCGTTGTTTTCAAGTGAGGGGTGCAGGGAGCTACCTAAGCGGTAGTGACCAAACCCCGAGCGCAGAATCAACGATTTATCACCAAAACGAAGTTTCTTTAGAAAAGCTGAATGCCTCAATCCAAGCAAAGTTCGCAGGAGCGAAAACCCCATACTCACACTCCAATATACTACCAGCCCACTTGGCATCACATACAACAGCACGAGAAAAATAAGCGCGATGAGGCTGCCCTGCACGCGCGCACCGCGCTCTTTGCTACTCACAAAGACATTAATGAGGCTCAAAACACTCATCACAAAAGGCAAAAGTGCGTAGCCAAAAAGCAAAGTATCGGGCTTGCTCAAATCCTCTATCACGCCAAATCGCGCGCCCTGCAAGCCCTCAAAGTCTTGGAGTAAAAAGAGCACGCCAAGAAAAAAGGGAATCTGCAGTGCCAAGCCACTAAGTGAAAAGAGATTATAAATAGGGTGGTAGTGCTTTTGTTTAAAAAGAATCTGCGTGTAGGCGTGCAGCTCCGCGCCCCTAAAGACTTTTTTAAACTCCGCTATTTTCTTATCACACGCGCTTTTTAGCGCGCTCACTGCGCGGGCTTTGGATTCTGAAAGGTGCGTGAGCTTGAGCAAAAAGACATTGACACAAAGACTTAAAAGCACGATAGCCAAGCCATAGCTGTGCGTGATGGCATAGAGCCACTCAAACACCGCACCAAGGAGGGTTTGCATAGGGTAGATGAAGGTGTAGTAAAGCACTTCTGTAATCATTGTAGGTATCCTTTGTGTTGGCTTGTCTTTTTCGCGCTTTTACTTGATTGCTGCATTCGCGTTTGGTCATTACCCTCTAGGTAACTCCCTGCACGCTCATTTGCAAAACAAGTAAAATCATCGAAAAATACCGCGCCATTCTCTAACTCTTGCACATTAATTTTCTGCCACAAATGCGGGAACGGCGTTTTATATGCTTCTTTGTGTGCAAATTCTGAATCTGTGTGCGATTGTGTAAATTTAGATTCTAAGCCTGCATTAGATTCTAAATCAGCTTGAGACTCCGCACTTGGCTTGCCAGAAATTCTAGTATCTTGCGTAAGATTTGAGTGTTGCACAAGGGGCGACGCAGGGATTTTACTAGATGTAAATGAGCAAGCAGCCCCGCCGTGCTCGCTCAAAGATTGCGTAAGAGACGAATTTCCTTTATCGCTAAGAGCTGAATGCCTTTCATCTAAATGCCTCATCGCACACCCTCTAGCATCGCATCTATCTCGCGAATCCTGCGCACTTGCGGCATATAGGCTTTAAGGCTTTGCTCTAGTAGCTCACGCTCGATTTTTAGAATCTCTTGCACGGCTTTCAGTCCGGCGTGGTGTGGGTATCGCCAAAGCTCCTCTTTGCATTTTTGGGCTTCTTTTGTCTTATTAGATTCTAAAATCTGTGCGATCACACTAGTAATGTCGCCAAAATCTCGCTCCTCTAGCTTCCCGCCTATGCGCTTTAGCGTCTCAAAGGTATAAAAATGCTCCATATCAATATCGCTCAAATCATAGCCAGCAGGATCGAAGGCAAAGTCTAGTGTGAGCACGGGCTTGCCCTCGAGGCAGACAAAGTCAAAAATCACGGAGCTAAAATCTGAAATCATCATATCGGCTTTGGCAAAGGCATAGACATTGGGCGTGCCGATATCCCACGCTACATTTGCGTATTGTTGCAGGGCTTCTTGCAGGTGGGCGATGTTTTTAGATTCTGCCTCGCCGATGAGGCTTTGGGGGTGTGGGCGTATGATGAGACTAAAGCCTGCTTGGGCGAGGGGCTCTAGGAGGGTTAGTCCGTATTTGGTGAGCAAGGTTTCCTTACCCCACGAGGGAGAGATGAGAATTGTTGGCATAGATTGTGGTGCGTTGTCTTTTAGTGATAAATCGGGGAGTTTGTCGCTCACTTCGTCGATAGACGCTCTAGTCTTATCTCCTCGCTCGCGACTGCACAACCCCGATTTTTCATCTAAAATACTGCCGCCTAGCCCTTGTGCTTTTCCTTGGCTTGTCTTTTGTGTGCTTTTGCCCTCTGAGATTTGCCCCCTTTGGTCACGCATAAGAGAATCTACGCGCTCAGCTTCGGGCACTACCGCTAAGGTAGCTTCCTCGCTTCGCGCTCCAAAACCACGATTTTTCATCTCAAATCCTAGAATTTCGTGCTGCTCTTTGTGTGCAAACTCTGAATTTGTGTGCGATTTTGCAAAATTAGATTCTGCTAGGCTTGCGTTATCGCGCGCATTATTGATATTTGGCAAAGCCTCGTTAAGGTTTTTTAGCGTTGTGGATTCTGTAATTGTTTTAGATTCTGAATTTGCCTTACATTCTGCGCTTGGCTTGCCCTCTTGGCATTCTAAGGATTGAGATGAGAAAGTGGGGTTGTGCAGATTGGAGGCAAGAGAGCTACCTAAGCGGTAGTGACCGCCGCCGACAATCAAACTCCCCGCTTTATCGCTCAATACTGAATGCCTTAACACGGAAAGTTCATCAAGGTATGTGCTCCCCACCACCCCTATATACTTCCGCTTTACCCCGTGCGCCTCCTCCACCTCGCGCACAAAATCCCTCTGTATCTCGTTTGCCACCAGCACGGAGTCAAAATAATCCAGCCCAAACGCCCGATAAGTCATCGGCGTGAGCGAATGCACAATATGGCAGTAGTGGCGCACCCCGCGACTGCGCTTAATTTGTAAAACATCTAAGCCCGGCGTGGTGAGCACGCAAATATCAGCCCTAAGCGTGTTTAGTCTCACATAGGCTTTATTGCCCGCGCCAATATACTCAAAGGTGCCAAAAGACTGCGCCTCTCCACGCAAAAGCGCGGGATCGTCGTCTCCAGAAGTAAGATAAATATAAGGGTGCTTAAGTGAATCTAGTGCATCTAAGATGGGTTTAAAAGTGTGGTAGTATTGTTTGCCTTCAGAGTAGAATACAAGATGGCTGTTTAGGGTAGAATTCCCCCCCCCCCCGAGGGCTAAATCCGGAGCTAAATCCGCCACTTAGGAAGGTGCTTGGGGAAGTGAGTTTGTAAAAGAGGTTTTTAAAGAAAAACACGACAGAGGCAAACACCGCGACAATCGATGAAAGCAGAAGCGAACCACTGCCCGGATCCAAATACGCAAACGCCGGGACACACGACAAACAAAGCAATGCCAAAACTCTCCACATCATTCAAATACCTTGCAAAGTTTAATTATTAAAATTCTCTTAAAGCGCGTAGCAAAGTCGGCATTGTAATGCACGCAAGCCTAGAATAAACTTAAAGCAAACAAACCAAATCCATAGCCCCGCATTAATTTTTCGTGTTATATAATTGATTAAAATTTTTCACACACCCCCGGTTTGTTAGGAGCTTATTTATGAATCACCAAAAATATCAGCGAGGCTACTTTATGCCTCCTACGCAGTGTTTGGAATGGGCGAGCAAGGAATACATAGACAAAGCCCCGATTTGGTGTAGCGTGGATTTGCGCGATGGCAACCAAGCACTCATCACACCTATGAGCCTCGAGGAAAAAATCGAGTTTTTTAAGCTCCTTGTCAAAGTCGGATTTAAAGAGATTGAGGTGGGATTCCCCGCTGCGAGTCAGACAGAATATGAGTTTTTGCGCACACTCATCGAGGAGGAGCTAATCCCTGATGATGTGTGTATCCAAGTGCTAACCCAAGCGCGCGAGCATATCATCAAAAAAACCTTTGAAAGCCTAAGCGGGTGCAAAAACGCCATCGTGCATGTGTATAACTCGACTTCCTTTGCCCAACGCCAACAGGTGTTTAAAAAATCCAAAGAGCAAGTCAAGCAAATCGCCATCGATGGGGCAAACTACCTCAAGCAAATGGCGGCACAGACTAAGGGGAATTTTCGCTTTGAATACTCGCCCGAGAGCTTTAGCGGCACAGAGGTGGATTACGCGCTTGAGGTGTGCAATGCCGTGATAGAAGTCTTTAACCCCACGCCAGAGAACAAACTCATCTTAAACCTCCCCGTAACCGTAGAGATGAGCCTGCCACATATCTATGCAAGCCAAGTGGAATATATCTCCAAAAATCTCAACAAGCGCGAGAGCGTGCTCATCTCGCTCCACCCGCACAACGATAGAGGCTGTGGGATCGCTGATGCGGAGCTAGGACTACTCGCAGGAGCAGATAGGATCGAGGGCACTCTCTTTGGCAATGGCGAGCGCACCGGCAATGTCGATATCATCACGCTTGCGATGAATATGTATTCCCACGGGGTGGATTCTAAGCTTGATTTTAGCAATATCCCTGCGATTTGTGATTTGTATGAGAAGGTTACCAAAATGTCCGTGTATGAGCGGCAGCCCTACTCTGGCAAGCTCGTGTTTGCGGCGTTTTCAGGCAGCCATCAAGACGCCATCGCTAAGGGTATGGCATACCACAAAGAGCACAATCTCAGCACTTGGAGCGTGCCATATCTCCCTATCGATCCTCAAGACATCGGGCGCGTGTATGAAAGCGATGTGATACGCATAAACTCCCAAAGCGGCAAGGGCGGAATCGCGTATGTGCTCTATAGCCAATTTGGCATTGACTTACCCGCACTCTTTAGGGAGGATTTTTCCTACTATGTCAAGGATATTTCTGACAAAGCCCACAAAGAGCTCTCGCCACAAGATATTTGCGATATTTTCCAAAACGATTTTGTGAATCTAAAAAGCCCCTTGAGCCTCAAGGACTATCATTTCACACGCACTGATGAAGTGCTAAGCGTGAATCTCAAAGTGGAGTTTGAGGACAAAAGCTATGAGATAAGCGGCAGTGGCAATGGGCGACTAGATGCAGTGGCAAACGCACTGCGTGAGAATCTAAGCCTAGATTTTGATATTATGGATTATAGCGAGCACGCGCTCAAGGAGGGCTCCTCCTCGCAAGCCATCTCGTATGTGCAGATTCAAAACGCCAAGGGCAAATACTTTGGCGTAGGCATTGATACCGATATCATCGCGGCGAGTATTTATGGTTTGATAAGTGCGATTAATCGTGCCTCGCGCTAGATTCACAACACAAAAGGAGTAAATATGAGTATGACAATGTCCCAAAAAATCCTCGCCCACAAGGCGGGCTTAGAATCTGTCAAGCCCGGCGATTTGATAATGGCAAAGCTCGATATGGTGCTAGGTAATGATATCACCACACCCGTGGCGATCAATGCCTTCAAACAAGCCAAATTCACAGAGGTTTTTGACAAAGATAAAATCTCGCTAGTAATGGATCACTTCGCGCCCAATAAAGATATCAAAGCCGCTACCCAAAGCCAGCAGTGCCGCTGCTTTGCCAAAGATTTTGATATCTCGCATTACTACGATGTGGGCAATATGGGCGTGGAACACGCACTCCTGCCCGAGCAAGGCATCGTAACTATCGGCGATCTCATCATCGGTGCGGATTCACACACCTGCACTTATGGGGCGTTGGGAGCGTTTTCTACCGGTGTGGGCTCTACGGATATGGCAGTGGGTATGGCGACAGGCGAGGCGTGGTTTAAAGTCCCTCACGCAATGCGCTTTAACCTTAAAGGCAAGCTACGCCCCTATGTGAGCGGCAAAGATGTGATTTTGCATATCATTGGCAAAATTGGCGTTGATGGCGCGCTGTATAAGAGTATGGAGTTTGGCGGCGAGGGGCTTAAGAATCTCACTATTGACGATAGGCTCTGCATCGCCAATATGGCGATTGAGGCGGGGGCAAAAAATGGAATCTTTGAAGTCGATGAGATCACCATAGAATACGCCAAGGCACGCACAAGCAAGCAGTTCCAAATCTACGCACCGGATAAAGACGCGTATTATGAGCAGGTTTTTGATATTAATCTAAGCGAGATCGATCACACCGTGGCATTCCCTCATTTGCCAGAAAACACCAAAGAGCGCGATGAGTGGGGTGAAGTCAAGATCGATCAAGTCGTTATCGGCTCCTGCACCAATGGACGCCTTAGCGATATGGCAATCGCCGCGCAGATTCTAAAAGATAAGAGAATCGCCAAAAACACGCGCTGTATTGTCATACCCGCGACTCAAAATATCTACCTAGAGTGCATCGCAAGGGGCTATCTCGAGACTTTTATCAAAGCTGGCTGCGTCGTCTCTACTCCTACTTGTGGTCCTTGTCTGGGCGGGCATATGGGGATTTTGGCAGCAAATGAAAAATGTGTCTCCACGACAAACCGCAACTTCGTGGGGCGTATGGGGCACGTGAGTAGCGAGGTGTATCTCGCCTCCCCTGAAGTGGCGGCAGCAAGCGCGATCACTGGTGTGCTTAGCGCGCCTGAAGCGGTGCTGTAGATTCTATAAGCTTAGATACAAGGAGAGATTATGAAAGCTCAAGGTTTTGTCCATAGATATGGCGATAATGTCGATACCGATGTGATTATCCCCGCGCGCTACCTCAACACCGCTGATCACAAGGAGCTTGCCGCACATTGTATGGAGGATATAGACAAGGACTTCGTGCATAAAGTAAAAGAGGGCGATATTATGGTGGGTGGCTGGAACTTTGGCTGTGGCTCAAGCCGCGAGCACGCCCCCATCGCGATTAAAGCAAGTGGTATCTCGTGTATCATCGCCAAGAGCTTTGCGCGCATTTTCTATCGCAATGCCATAAATATCGGACTAGCGATTATAGAATCTCCTGAGATAGCAGATTCTATCGCGCAGGGCGAGGAAGTGGCAATCGACTTTGACAAAGGCGAGATCACCAACCTCGCCACAAACGCAACATTTAAAACCACACCATTCCCGCCATTTATCCAAGAAATCATCAATGCCAATGGTTATCTTAATTGGATCGCTAAGAGAAAGCAGGCATAGAATCCAACACAATAAGGGAGCAATATGCAAAAGAGTATAGCAGTAGTGCGCGGCGATGGAATCGGCGCAGAAATCATCACACAAGCCCTCAAGGTGCTAGAGAAAATCGCACAAAAATACAACCATAGCTTTGAATCCAAAGAAGTGCTAGCCGGAGGCTGTGCGATCGATGCGTGTGGCGAGTGCCTCCCAAAAGAAAGCCTAGAGATATGCAAGCAAAGCGATAGCGTGCTTTTGGGCGCGGTGGGCGGTCCTAAATGGGATAATGAGCCAAGCCACAACCGCCCCGAGCAAGCCCTGCTACGCATTCGTAAAGAACTCGGACTCTTTGCCAATATCCGCCCCGCCACGCTCCTCCCCCAACTCCAAAGCGCAAGCCCGCTCAAAGAGGAGATTCTGACAAAAGGCATTGATTTTATCATCGTGCGTGAGCTCATCGGTGGCGTGTATTTTGGCGAGCACAAAACCCAAGAAATCGGTGGCGAGCTCGTAGCAAGCGATGATATGCGCTATAGTGCCTCGCAGATAGAATCTATCGCGCGCGTGGCGTTTGAAATCGCAAAAGGACGCAAAAAAGAGGTGGTATCTGTAGATAAGGCAAATGTGCTCGATAGCTCGAGGCTGTGGCGCAAGGTTACCGAGGAGGTGGCTAAGGACTATCCCGATGTGAATCTAGTTCATATGTATGTCGATAATGCCGCGATGCAGATTTGCCGCGCGCCGTGGCAGTTTGATGTGATTTTGACTGAAAATATGTTTGGCGATATTTTGAGCGATGAAGCAAGTGTGATCACCGGCAGTATCGGCACGATCCCCTCCGCCTCGCTCGCACACACAAACAAGGGCTTGTATGAGCCAATCCACGGCAGCGCGCCAGATATCGCGGGGCAGGATAAGGCAAACCCTATTGGCACGATTTTGAGCGTGGCGATGATGCTAAGGCATTCTTTTGGATTAAATGATGAGGCAAAAGCCATAGAGCGCGCGATAGAGGAGGTTTTAAACCAAGGCTACCGCACGCTTGATACGCTAAATCCTAGCGACTCTTCGCTCAAAGCCGTGGGCTGTGAGGCGATGGGCGAGCTCATCACAAAGGCGATTAGATGATGTATCAAATGGCGTGCGTGTATCGGGGCGCGCGATGATCATTATCCCTGCGCGTTTAGAATCTACGCGGCTGCCAAAAAAAGTTTTGTGCGATCTTGGCGGCAAGCCTATGATCGTAAGGACTGCCCAAAACGCCCAAAAAGTCGATGAAGTCGTCGTGGCGTGCGATAATGAGGAGATCGCACAAGTGTGCAGGGCGCACCATATCACAAGCGTGCTCACTGCCAAAAGCCACTCTAGCGGCACCGATAGATGTGCAGAGGCAGCGAGAATCTTAGGACTCAAAGACGATAGTATCATTATCAATCTCCAAGCCGATGAGCCATTTATAGAATCTAAAGTCCTAGAAACCCTGATAGGGCTCACAAAAGAGAGCAATGCGTTTGTCAATACGCTTGCCAAAGTCATTCCGCCCGAAAAAATCGCTGATACCAATCTCGTAAAAGTCGTGATTGATGTCCGCAAGCACGCGCTGTATTTTTCACGGCTAGGCGTGCCCTATGCGCGCGATGGTGTGAATGATAAGATTCTAAGCAGCTACCCATATTTAGGACATTTGGGCTTGTATGGATTTAGGAAGCAATGCCTTGATGAGTTTTGCGCTCTGCCACAAAGCCCCCTAGAGCATATCGAGAAGCTCGAGCAGCTCCGCGCACTCTACCATAGCAAAACCATCGCGCTTGAGATCGTGCAGACAAATAGCGTGGGGATCGATACGCCAGAGGATTTATACGAGGCACAGAGGCGTTTTGGAATCTAAGGCTTTTGGATTCTGTAATGCCGCTTGGTGGCTTTAGATTCTATTATTTAATGCAAGTTTGCTTCACAAACTTGGTATCGGCAATGTGAGCTAAGCCCCCATTGCCTCCGCTTACGCGATCACTCACTGCGTTTTTTGGCAAGTTTATAGAATCTCTTGGTGCAATCGCGTCAGGAACGCGATTTGACAATGGCACAGATTCTATAAACCCGACTTGAGTCATTATTTAATGCAAGTTTGCTTCACAAACTTGGTATCGGCAATGTGAGCTAAGCCCCCATTGCCTCCGCTTACGCGATCACTCACTGCGTTTTTTAGAATCTAAGATTACCTAGATTCTGTAATGCCGCTTGGTGGCTTAGATTCTATCAATTTGGCTTAAGACAAACAAAAATATAAAAAAGTGTGGGATAAAAAAAAGGGGGGGGGTTAAGCCCTCACCAAAGTGAGGGGTGGATACTAGCTAAGCTGCGCTTTTAGCATCCAGATGGCTTTTTGGAGTTGCGCGCATTTATCATCAGCATACGCTGCACTCACCTTATCGCCTGCCTCATCAGCACTTTTAGAGAGAGCACTAAAGGCGTTTAGAAAATACTCATAGTCTGTCAAAATCGCCTTAAGGATTGTTTTAGAATCAAAGCTATGGGCACTCTCTTCTTTAATCTTAGCAGCCTTTAGCATATCAGCAAGGGTTACATAGGGCACGCCACCCAGCTGCAGCACGCGCTCCGCCATATCATCAAACACATCGGCAAACTCCTCATAGATCTCTTCTGTCGCCTTGTGTGTGGGGTGAAAATCCATGCCCTTAACATTCCAATGATAATTATGCACCTTGATATAAAACACCTGTGCGTCCGCCTGAATCTGCTTGAGTTGATCGATAATGTTACTCATCGTATCCTCCTTTTGGATTAATTTCTTAAAAAATTTAAGATGAGAAAATTCTAAAAAACTTTAGTAAATAAAGTTTGTAATAAATAATAATTTTTATCGTTTGTGTTAAGCTTAGATCAATTTTTATATTCCAGATTCTATGACTTCCAAAGACAAAATAACACCAATCCACGAGAAATGCCCTCATAGTGGCAGAGCCTCGCAAAACTTAAGAAACAACTTTGGGTTTTTGTATTAAAATATAACCTCAAACCATTTACCACAAGGAGTTTGGCAATGAAAAAGCTGATCGCATTGGCAATAAGCGGATTTATCGCGCTTGGATTCTTAGCCTGCTCGAGCAAAAATGAGTTAGGCAACACCTCTGGCTTCGATCTTGATGGCGCGCCGTCATGGGTGCTAGGCAAACCGGAAAAGGAAGTCTATGCCGTAGGTAGCTCGCAGGTCAAAAACAACAAAGTGGATTGGGCAATGAAAGAAGCCACGATCAAGGGGACTGCCGAGCTTGCGACGATCTTCCAAGGCAAGATAGAGCAAAAAGCGCGTATTTTAGAATCTAATGGAGAGAGTGAAAGCGTGATCGCTATCAAGCAAAGCGTAGATGCACTGCTCTCTGGTGCTACTCGCACGGATACTTGGATTAGCAAGGGCGGTATGCTCTTTGCCAAAGTGCAGCTGCGAGAGGTGGATCAAAGCGTTTTGCAAAAAAATCTCGCTAATCTCCAAAAAGTCGATCAAGAGGCAGCTAAGGCACTCGCTCAAACCGTCGATGAACTTCTACGATAGGTAAAGCCCCTTCTTGCTAGGGGTTTAGCACGATTTACCTATGCAAAACCTTATCTTTGGTCCTATCATCTCGCGCAGATTTGGCTACTCTCTAGGCGTAGATCTCTCGCCAAACACAAAACAATGCAACTTCGACTGCCTATACTGCGAGCTAAAGGGTGCTAAAACCCAAGATTCTATGCGCGAAGTAGTCCCGGTAGGCGAGTATGTGGATACCATATCGCGTTATCTCCGCACTCATCCAAGGCAAAAAATCGATGTGCTCACTTTTACCGCTAATGGCGAGCCCACGCTCTACCCGCACCTACTAGAGCTCATAAAGACGCTAAAGCCCTCCCTGCCTCCACATATCAAAACACTTATCCTAAGCAATGGCTCGCTCTTTTGGCAGCAGTCCGTGCGCGAGGCACTCCTAGAGTTTGACATCGTCAAATTTTCACTAGATTCACTAAATGCGAGTGCCTTTAGCCGTATCGATCGCCCACACAAAAGCCTAAATCTAGAATCTATCAAAGAGGGCATCGCCACCTTTGCCACGGAATTTACCCAAAAAACACAGGGCAAGCTAGTGGGCGAGATTTTGCTCCTAAAGGGTATCAACGACTCCCCTGCCCACGCCAAAGAGTTAGCGCGCTTCCTCTCTCATATCCCCCTCTCACGCCTTGATATCGGCACGCTCGATCGTCCGCCAGCACACCGCGCCACGCCCCTTAGTCAAGCAGAGATAGAATCTTTTGCCTCACATTTCACGGGGATTTGCGTCTATATCCCTAGCCGCACACCACAAGATTCACAATCCCCCAAGCGCACACTAAGCCGCTCCGAGCTTATCCAAGCCCTTAGTATGCGCCCTCTCACGCGAGAGGATATGCAGGCACTCTTTTGTGAAGACACGCTCGCCCTTGCCGACACGCTCACACACTCACACATCCTCCGATGGGAGCAGGTGGGCAACATAGCCTTTTTGCGCCCAGCCACATAGCCAATCCCACCAATGATCCCACTTAAGCCAAATGCACCAATCCCGCATTCTGTAAGATTCTCACACCAGCGGAAACACTTCCTTAGCAATATACTCTAGCTCCTCTTGCATATTCGCACACTGCACGATGAGCAGATCTAGCCCCGCTTCTTTGTAAGCGCGGATTTTCTCCGCCACCTGCTTAGGCGTGCCTATAAGCTGCGGGCGCAAGCCCCGATTGGACACGCTATAATCGTATTTAGAAACCTCCACATCGAGGTTAGAATTACCTGTGAAATCCTTATAGGAGTTCTCATACTCCGCATAGTTTTTGATAGTCGTGATACGCTCTAGCTCCTCTCTCGCCTCCTGCTCGCTTTGGCGCACTATCATATACACCGCCATACCAAAGCCCTCAAAAGGCGGCAATCCCGCCCTTTGCTTGCGCGCTTTCATATCTATGATTTTCTCGCGCACTTCCTCTAGCGTGCCTCCGTGCATTAGGTATTTATCCGCAAAGCGCGTGATAGCCTCCCTGCCACTCTCACTCTCGCCGCCCGCATACACAAGCGGCGTCTTTTGGGGCTTTGGCTCATTGTAAGAATCTGCAAACTCAAAATACTTGCCCTTGTAGCTAAAGGGGCTTTGCTCCCAAAATCCTCGCAAAACCTCCGTGTATTCGCGCGTGAGTGTGTATCTGTCATCGTGCCCATCAAAGCTTATGCCATACTGACGCGCTTCCTCCTCCCACCACGCCGATACCATATTGATACTAAAGCGCCCATTACAAATCTGACTGATTGTGGCGATTTGCTTTGCAGTGAGGGCGACTTGGTGGTATTGCGGACGCAGAGCAGCGAGAATCTCTAGCCTTTGCGTAAGTGCCGCCAAGCCATTTGCCACCGCCCACGCATCGAGTGCTGGGGCTTTGTGCCCTTTTATATCATTTAAGTAGAGCTCAGGCACGAGGGTTAGGACATAGCCTAGAGATTCTGCCTTTAGTGCCAAATCCCTGCAATACGCCCAAGTGCCCTGCGTGCTGTCCTCATCGACATTGCGTAGCCAGCTCCCAAAAACCGGTGTCCAATAGCCAAATTTCATTGCTTGCTCCTTTGTATTGTCTCTAATTGCGCGGATAAAAATTCCACGATCCTATCCGCTGCTGCCTGCCTGCCTTGCTCTCTTAGGCTAGATTCTACCTTGGCGTTGTAGTTTGTGTTGGTATTGATGTCATACACGACTATTTCGCCCTCGATACTTTCTATAAACTCCACACCCGCCACCTCTATCCTGTGGGCTTGCAAAAACCGCTCTAGCTCCTGCACGATAGGCGTGTGTGAATCTATATCCGTGCGCAGGGAGAATTTATCCGCCCCACCTATATCACACGCCCCACCAGCGAGCTTAGGTAGGGCTTGGGCGCGCTCTATCTCGCACGCATCAGCAGGGCATAGCTCAAACGCCCCATCGCTCGTATCCACGCGCACAGCATAGTGAAACTTCCCACCGATAAACTCAAGGCGCGTAATAAAAAACTCCTTTGCCCGAATGTATTCTTGCAAAAGCGTAATGCCATCAATTGGCGGCTCAAACGCGCTAGATTCTATGTATGCCCTTAATTCTTCAAGATTCTCAAACCGCTGCACGCCTAAGCCCTTGCCACCTTGATTGTGCTTAGTGATAAAGGGCGTAGCCATCTGCTTGGCGCATTCTAGCAAGTCCTCTTTGCCAAAGACAGCACGCGTTTTGGGTGTGCGGAATCCTGCCTTATTAAGTGCTAGGTATTGGCGCACCTTGCTCACTTCTAGCTCTAGCACGCTGCTACCATTTATCACGCGCCGCCCGTGGGATTCTAGCCACGCTAAAATCGCGCGCCCATAGTCTTTAGAGAGGGAATGATCGCGTGTGTGACTTGAGGCAGAGAGCCTGCTCCAAAACACGCCATCTGGCGGGAGAGAATCTATATCGATACTCCCTTGTGTGAGATAAATCTCCCCAAAGCCCACGCCAGCGCGCCTAAAAGCCTCCGCAAAGGGCGGAATCCACTCTGTGTTTTCGTGCAAAATATAAATGCCTGCTTGCAAGTTGTTATATAACATATTCTATATCCTTCTTTTTGGGTTGTCTCCTGCCGGTGCCGGCATAGTCGTTGATACTTGATTTTGCGCCATTGACGCGGTATTGTGAGGCGATATGATCGTGTCCTAGCCTATCGCCCTTGCCAAAGAGCTTATGGCGCAAACTCCCCTCGGTATAAGCCTGCTTATACACGCCGCGCCGCTGCAATTCAGGCACGATAAACTCCACAACATCCGCAAAACTCCCCGGTGTCGTGGCATAAGCGAGATTGAATCCATCGGCATCGGAATAGGCGATGAAATCCTCTAGCATATCTGCTACTTGGGTAGGAGAGCCGATAAATTTAGGTCCTTGGCAGCCTATGCCTGTGAGTTTGATTAAATCCCGCAAGGTCCAAGCCTTGCCCTCATTGGTCGTGGAATTGCTTAGGGCTTCGACTTGGGCTAACATCGCATTGGATTTGATATTGCTTAGTGGGTCATCAAGCTCATAGCGGCTCAAATCTATGCCTAGCCACCCAGAGTTTAGCACCAGCGCGCCCTCACTGCTTGCATAAGAGAGCAAGTCTTTGTATTTTGCCTGTGCTAAATCCTCATTAGAATCTGTGATGATAGTCGCAAGGCAGTAGATTTTGGCACTATGTGGGTCGCGCCCAGCGGCTATGAGAGCGTCTCGCACCTGCTTAACAGCGACTTTGGCGTATTCTTTAGTCGGTGGTGCGATAAATATCGCCTCGGCGTGTGTAGCGGCAAACTTACGCCCACGCGCGGAGTTTCCTGCTTGGAAAAGCATGGGAGTGCGTTGGATACTAGGCTCACAGATATGGATACCGGGCACATCGAAATATTTGCCATGATGTCCGATGTGATGAATCTTTGTGGGGTCCGCAAAATGCCCACTCTTAGAATCTAAAATAACCGCATCATCTTCCCAACTCCCCTCTAAGAGCTTATAAATCACTTCCATATACTCATCGGCAAGCTCATATCGCTCATCATGCGGTAGCTCACTCCCACCCATATTTTTATTGGCACTTGGGAGATAGCCAGTTACGATATTCCAACCCACACGCCCTTTGGTGAGATGGTCGAGCGTGCTAAGACGTCGCGCAAAAGGGAAAGGGTGCTCAAATGGCACACCAGCGGTTATCCCAAAGCCTATGTGCTTGGTTACACCTGCACCGATTATGGCAAGCTGCATAGGGTCATTGACAGGCACTTGTAGAGCGGTTTTTAGCGCGCCTAAGTCGTTGCCGCCATAGACATCATACACGCCCAGCACATCAGCGATAAATATCGCGTCAAATAGCCCTTTTTCGGCGATTTGTGCAACTTCCTGCCAATACTCTATGTCCTTATACCGCAGGGCTTTATCACCCGGATAACGCCACAATCCGGGGCTTAAATGCGCCACGCAGTTCATCTCAAAAGCATTCAGAGAGATCTGCTTGCGCTTGTTGTTGCTTTTACTCATCACGCACTCCTTGACTTAAAGAATTTCAAAAACAGGTCTATTATAACGCATTTTTTTAAAAACACAATATGTGTTTTTGATTTTTTGCATAACTGTGTAAAAATGTTACTTTTCTGATATGAAGGACAGCATAAAAATAGTTCGTGATTGGGTATCTCCAAAAAAATGCCAAAGATTATGAAAACAACCTAAATTAAAGAAGATGGTATGAAGGCACAAACAAAGTGTGAGCAAGATGGGTAATACAGATTCTATAGATAGAAGAAGTGCGCTGCGACAACCGGGCTTTTTGCGCAGTGCCATTTATTAGCGATGCATAATATACATAAACACCTGCGGTAAAAATGGTAGAGAGGTTGTCCCCTCATCACGACGCGCACTGCAATAAAAAACGCGGAGTTTGTGCTACTAAGCCACAGCTGAAGCTAAGGGGACTAAAGATGGTGACAAGGCTCAAATATTCCAAAAAATAAATAAAAACCTCCAAATTCTCTCTAGAAGTTAAGCTAACTCATACATTAAACCTAAAGTGCATCACATCGCCATCTTGCACGATATATTCTTTACCCTCACTTCGCATAGCCCCCGCCTCTTTGGCTTTTTGCTCGCCGCCATATTTGATAAAATCCTCATAGCTAATCGTCTCGGCACGGATGAAGCCCTTCTCAAAGTCCTTATGTATCACGCCAGCAGCCTGCGGAGCTTTATCGCCCTTTTTTATCGTCCAAGCCCGCACTTCCTGCACCCCAGCAGTAAAATAGCTGATAAGCCCAAGCTTTGCAAAGCCCACACGGATAATCTGCGCGAGCCCGCTCTCGCCAGCCCCAAGCTCGCCCAAAAACTCCGCACGCTCCTCATCACTCATACCCACCATATCTTCTTCTATCTTGGCACAGAGTTTGATCACCTCACTTCCCTGCTCCTCTCCATACGCACGCACTTTTTGCACGAGCTCATTATCCACACCCAGCGCGCTTTCATCGACATTTGCTCCATACACCACTTCTTTGTTACTCAAAAATCGCAATTCCCTATCAAGTCCTGCAAACTCTTCACTATAGCGAGATTCAAAGCTCTTAGCACTCTTGCCAGATTCTAAATGCGCAAGCAATGCCCTTGCAAGCTCGAGCGTCGCGTTTGCGCCCTTTTGCGCCTTGCTCTCTCGCTCTAGTTTTGCGATACGCTTTTGCAATGTCGCAATATCTGCCAAAATCAGCTCTAGCTCGATAATCTCAATATCGCCCAGCGGATCAATGCGATTTTCTACGTGCGTGATATCACTATCCTCAAAACACCGCACAATATGCAAAATCACATCAGCCTCTTTGATATTTGCCAAAAACTGATTGCCTAGCCCCTCGCCCTTACTCGCGCCACGCACTAGCCCAGCGATATCGACAAACTCCACCTGCGAGTGCAAGATTCTCTGCGGATTGACAATCTTAGCCAGCTCCCCCAGACGCGCATCCGGCACGCTCACCACCGCCTTATTGGGCTCTATGGTGCAAAATGGATAGTTCGCCGCTTGGGCGTTTTGGGTTTTAGTCAGTGCGTTAAAAGTCGTGGATTTCCCCACATTTGGAAGCCCCACGATACCGATAGACAATCCCATCATCGCGCCTTTTTTGTGGATTTTTTGGCTTTTAGATTCTGTGTATTTGGGCTTTTGTGCGCCTTTTTAGAATCTTGTGGCAAGCTCTTGTTAGAATCTCGCTTAAAATCCCCCCTAGATTCTAGATTCTGTATAAATTCCAATACCGCGCGCACTCCCGCACCACTCGCACCGCTTGGGTTTATATCCCACTCACGCTCCACATACGCAGGTCCGGCGATATCGATATGCAGCCATTTGTCCCTATATTCATCGCGCACAAATTCTCCCAAAAACATTCCAGCACTCACCGCCCCGCCATAGCGGCTTGAGCCGATATTGCAAAGATCTGCGATTTTAGATTCTAAAAGTTTTTTGATATGGCGATTAAAGGGCAGGCGCGCCATCAGCTCGCCGCTGCGCAATGCACAAGATTCAAACTCCTCTTTGAGCTCCTCATTATAGCCCATAATCCCGCTCGTGTATTCGCCAAGCCCCACGACACACGCGCCCGTGAGCGTCGCGAGATCTATGAGCACATCGGGCTTTAAGTCTTGGGCATAGCTTAGACAATCACACAGCACCAACCGCCCCTCCGCATCGGTGTTGCGCACCTCTATGCTTTTACCCTCACGCGAAAAGAGCACATCATCGGGCTTATACGCATTGCCCCCTATCATATTTTCTGCCGCGCCGATGATCCCGTGTGTCTCGATACTTAGCCCAAGTCCCGCCACAGCGTTCAAAATCCCTATCACTGCGCACGCGCCGCTCTTATCTGCTTTCATCGTTACCATATAATCACTAGGTTTGAGGCTAAGCCCCCCGCTATCGTATGTCAGCCCCTTGCCCACCAGCACAACGCGCGCTAGCGGCTTTTTGGGCTTATAGCTTAGATGCACGAGATAGGGCGGATTGCTTGATGCTCTGCTTACCGCGAGATACGCGCCCATACGCTCTTTTTGCAAATCCTTTTCATCTAGGATTTTGCACTCTAGTTCCCTTTTTTGCGCGAGCTTTTTGCAATACTGCGCGAGATAGAGCGGTGTGGCGACTTGGGGCATTGTATTGATGAGTTCGCGCGTGATACGCAAGCTTTTGGCGACAATCTTTGCCCTTTTAGCCTCCTGCTCAAGCGTGCGCGCTCCTTGTATGTAGATTTTTTTTAGCGCGTAGTCTTTTTTGTCTGATTTATACAGCGCGCCATCTTGTGAGCCTGCCAAAATCCCAAGCATAAGCGCGTAGTCGAGATTCTCATCATCAAACGCCTCTATACCCACACTCTCAAAGCTTAGATTCTTAAAAAATCGCGCGATATTCGCACCCGCCTCACGCACCATATCCACATCGCACGCCTGCAAGCACACAACCAAAGTCTTGCTTGCCTGCACGAAAAACTGCCCCTTGCCATCAAAGCCAAATTCCCTAGCCCTGTGCAGATTCTCACTGCTAGATTCTGTAGAATCTAGCACAAACTCCACATACGCCTCGCCCTGCTTAGAATCTATAATTTTAATCTCAATCATCGCTATCCTTTGTTTTGTAATTTTGTAATGCGTCTATCCACTCGCTTTGTCTGCGTCTGAAAATACCAAAGCACCCCACCACCGATACAAATCGCTAGCGGAATGAGTAAATAGGGATGATCCTTAAACCAATCAAGCACGATAAAAATCTCCTCGCCAAAATACCAAGTGAGCACAATCGTGATCGCCGCCCACACCTGCGCGCTCACAAAGTTAATAATCGCAAACTTCGTCCCATCATATCGCGTCGTGCCGATACTCATCGGGATAATCGTGCGCATACCATACATATAGCGTTGGACAAAGATGATGGGCCAGCCGTATTTTTGGAGCAAAAGATTGGCTAGGGCAAACTTGCGCCGTTGGGATTTGAAACTCTCTTGAATCCCTTTGCGATTAAACCTCCCGATATAAAAATAAATCTGATCGCCCACAAAGCCCCCAAGCCCCGCGACAAAAATCGAGGCTAGCAGCTGCATCTTACCATCATGCACCGCAAGCCCGGCAAAGATAAGCCCAAGCTCGCCCTCCAAAATCCCCCAACAAAACAAAATCACATAGCCCCAAGTCTCGACATGCTCCTCCCACAATGCCGTGATAAACTCCTCAAGCGAAAACCCTGTGCGCTGATAATACACCACAAGCCCTACAATCGCAAGGACTATAAACGCCCAAGTTAGCACCTTTTTAGGCTTTTGCTTGATAAAAGACCACACGCTGCGCATACACAACCTCTAAATATCTAGCACACAATGCACATCACAAAGCTCCTCAAGCTTTGCCTTCCCTCCAAGCTCACGCAAATACAGGATAAACACCGCCTCCACGCACTGCGCACCAAGTGTCTTGATAAGCTTCACGCCCGCCTGTGCCGTGCCACCCGTGGCGATAAGATCGTCAATAAGCACCACGCGCGCATTTTTTTTACGCTCAAACGCATCGATATGAATCTCCACTTCATCAAACCCATACTCAAGGCTATATTTTTCACTCACCGTGGTAAAGGGGAGCTTGCCCTTTTTGCGGATGGGGACAAAGCCCACGCCAAGTGCGTATGCCAACGCCGCTCCAAAGATAAAACCACGAGATTCTATCCCTGCGATAAAGTCAATCCCACGATCCTTGTAGCGCGCCGCTAGAGATTCTATAAGCTCAGAAAACACCTCATCATTGCCTATCATCGTCGTAATATCATAAAACAAAATCCCCGGTTTAGGATAGTCCGGGATCTTGCGTATAGAATCTGCGAGTTTTTTTGTATCCATAATTTGCTCCTTTGTGTGATTGCTTATATTAGAGCAATGCCTCGATTTTTTGCTCTAGCTCCTTGATACGTGCCTTGTATTTGTCTGTCTCGATTCTGTATTGTGAGTTGCGCGCCTTTAGCACCTTGACTTCGTTTTTGAGCGCGTTCATCTCTTGCTGCATATTATCGATATTGCCAAGTGCGCGCTGGAGCTGTAGTTGGTGCTTGCGCACGAGGATTTCGGCTTCGCTTAGTGTGAGTTTCATCGAGGCGGAATTTTTTTCTTCCTTGCGCGCGACACTTTTATAAAAAAATGTGCGCACAATCATATAGAGCACAAAAAGTATAAATCCCGTGAGAAAAAACCATTGTGCAAAAAAATTCATAGCTTCTCCTATCTATGCCCTTCTGTGCTTCATCCGAGCTTACGCACCCGCTCGATGTGCCTGCCACCCTCAAACTCCACGCTAAAAAACTGCGCTACCATCTCTTCTGCCTCGCCCTGCCCTATCACGCGCTCCCCCATACACAATACATTAGCATCATTGTGCAAGCGCGCCATTTTGGCTAGATACGAATCCGTGCAGAGTGCGGCGCGTATGCCGCTAAAGCGATTGGCAGCGATACTCATACCTATGCCGCTACCACAGATAAGCACGCCCTTAGATTTTGGCGTGGCGAGGACACGCTCACAGAGCTTTTGTGCAAAGTCCGGATAATCCACGCGCTCCTGTGAATCCACACCCAAATCACACACTTCCAAACCTCGCTCTGTGAGCACTTTTTTCACAAATTCTTTTAGTCCAAACCCTGCGTGATCTGAAGCGATAAATACTTGCATTATAACACTCCTACTGATGGCTTACACCCTCTTTGAGACCTTTAGATTCTCCACTACTATGCTCTTGCACAATGTCAGCCTTATCCTCTGCATATCTCCTTGCTAATTTCTCGACACCATCTAGCCCCTTAAACAAACGCTCCCATCGCACGAGATAACGCTCCGATGTGTCCATATCCGCGCCCGCCTCCTCGCTATTAGCCTTGGTAAGGCTAAAATAAATAAACCACGGCTGCCCTATGATATTGCTATATGGCACACTGCCCCAAAAGCGTGAATCCGAGCTGTTGTTGCGATTATCGCCCGCCATAAAGAAGTGATCCTGCGCAACCTTGGTATAAAAAAACACCTCGCCCCGCTCATCGCGTAGCTTGCTCATCGCTATATCAGGGCGCGCACTCATATCCTCAAAGCCGATATTTGGCACATACACAAACTCATCTTGGGGCAAATCACTATATTGCTTCACAAAAATATCGCAATCTAGCCGCCTATCCGCGTTAGAGAGCACGCCCTCATCTTTTTTACACACTTTGGTATAAAAGCCCCCTTCATCGCGAAAATACGCGCGCTTCCAAAGCGGTATAAGGCTAGGGTTTGTCGCATCGGATTTGTGCCACCATCTCGGTGCATACGCAATCCCCGCATACTGCAGCACAAAAGGATCTTTGATAAACTTCCTGCCCAAAAACTCGCGTATCTGCGCACTCTCTCCTAGCTGCACTCTTAATGCATCAATCCCGGCGTCGCCCTCATTTGGGCGTAGATAATACCCCTCTTGTGTGAAAATCACCTCATCGCCACCCACGCCAAACACGCGCTTGACAAAATATGTCCTATCGTCCTGTGGCGGGATAAATACCACAACTTCCCCGCGTTTAGGACGCTCGCCCTCAATCAAATGCCCATTACCATTAAAATCGGGCAAAATCGGTGTATTAAGCCACGGAATGCGCGGTGTGGGGATACCATAGCTGAACTTCTTGACAAAGAGCAAATCCCCCTCAAAAAATGTCCCAACCATCGAACGCGTGGGGATAACAAAGCCCTGCGCAATAAAAAAAATCACAAAAAGCACGATGATAATCGTCCCGCTCCAGCTCGATGAAAACGCGCGAAGCCCTTGCCAAAATCGCCTTATGCTCATTGTGCCACTCCTTGTATCTGCTTGGCTGCCTTGAGCGTGTTTTGGAGCAGTGAAGCAATCGTCATAGGTCCCACACCACCGGGCACGGGCGTGATAGCCAGAGCCTTTTTACTGACATTTTCAAAATCCACATCGCCCACTAGCGCGCCAGAATCTAAGCGATTTATCCCGATATCCACGACGATAGCACCGGGTTTTATCATAGATTCTGTGATGAGATTGGCTTTGCCCACGCCCACACACACGATATCCGCCCTGCGCGTGTATTCTCCCACATCTTTGGTGAGGATATGGCACACACTCACGCTCGCCCCGGCATTGAGCATCAAAGTCGCAAGCGGTCTGCCCACGATATTGCTCGCGCCCACGATAACCACATCCCTGCCGCGCACACTAATCTCATAAGCCTCAAGCAAGCTCATCACGCCCAAAGGCGTAGCGGGGACAAATCCATCAAGGTTGGTATTGAGCCGTCCGACATTATAGGGGTGGAATCCATCGACATCTTTATGCGGCACGATAGATTCTAAAACCACAGAAGTATCGATATGCTTTGGCAATGGCAGCTGCACCAAAATCCCGTGAATCTCAAAATCCGCATTAAGCTCTGCAATCAAATCCAAAAGCTCGCCCTGGGTGCAGCTCTGTGCTAGCTCATATTTACGCGAAGCAAAGCCCACGCGCTGACACGCCCGCTCTTTCATATTGACATACGCCCGACTTGGCGCATCATCGCCCACAAGGATCACTGCCAAACCCGGCTTTAGCCCCAAAGTCTCGCATTCTCTACTAATATCTCGCTGAATCTTATCACTCAAACCCTTGCCATCTAGAAGTATCACCGCTTTCCTTTGTGGAGTTTTTAATTTTGCGTATATTATAATATTTTGGATTAAAAAACTAGATTTTGGTGGCACTCTATGAAAAATTTCGCGCTTTTTTGCCTTTTGGCGACATCCACACTGACGCAAACTCTCGCGGGCGACACGCCCACTTCCACATCCACTTCTACACCCGATTCTACATCCACTCCTGCGTCCGATCCTGCGCCCACTCTGCCCACACAGGAGCACTCCTCTGCCTCGCTAGATTCTAAAGATTCTATAGATTTTCAAGACAGCGCGCAGGCTAGCGAGATAGAATCTAGCGCACCACACAAGGAGTTTGACAACGAGGGCTTTATCACATTTAAAGAATATGGCAAAAATCTCTATGAAAATCCACGCGGTATAGGTTGCCACCACTGCCACGGCGCAAAGGGCGAGGGCAGCATCATCGCGCATTATAAACACAAGGGCAATGCCAAGACACTAAGCGCACCAGCTATCAATACGCTTGAGTTTAGCGCATTTGCTAAGGCTCTAGATTCACAAAAAATCGGAGTTATGCCACGCTACTATCTCACGCCCAAGGAGATTCAAGCGATATATTTTTATCTGTATGAGGGGGATTCTAGGGAATAAAACATAAGTTTTGTTTGAGAATCTAGGGGGAGATTTGAGTGAGTAAGCGGTGCTAAAACACAATAACTCCCCCAAGTCCCCCATAAGGAGAAGTGAAGACTACTCTACTCCTGCCAACCCATTGCGCCTTATCTCTGTATAGAGCTCTTTACCAGAGATGAGAAGCACACTTACCACAATCCCAGAGAAGAGTCCCAAAACCAAAATAATCCATCTTTTCACGCCAAACTTAGGGTTTGGTGTGATATTAAATGTTACAAAAGAAGCATTTTTGATACTGCCATCTCCACGCATAAGGTTATATTTTGCGATCTCTTGCTCAAGCTCTAGCAAGGTTTGGTTTTGGATACTAAATTTGCTACTCTCCGATCCGTCGATAGAAATTTGTAGCTGACCTAGGTAGTTGCTGAGTGTTTGGTATTGAGTCGGGGTAAGGGATTCTTTTTTGAGTTCTTTTTTGAGTTCTTCTATATCGGCAGTTGAGCGAGAAATTTTAGTATCAATATAAGGCAAAGTGTTCTCCTGTATATTTTTGATACGTGCTTCAATCCGCTCGATGAGATAGTCTAGATTGATTTGATGCTTTTCTAATCTATCCTTGTTTTTGTCTTGGATATACTCGAGCACCGCATTCATAGCTGCTTTAACATCATCTTGTGTTTCACCACGCACAGTAACCTTGACAAAAGGCAATCCGGGGTTTTTGAGATCGACTACATCCACTTGTTTGATAGCCCATTTTCGCTCCTTTGCCTCCTCTGGCGTGAGAAATTTAGCAGATTCTATAAACACCTCTTCTATCTCTTTGATAACCTCTACCGTGTTTAAGATACGCCCTTTCCCACCATTTTCATTAAGGATATAGCCCGTGTCTATGACACCCATACCCTCATACATAGGTTTAATCATCATATACGCATAGACAAACGCCAAAACCACGCCAAGTCCCACACAAGTAGCAAAAACCCATCGATTTTTCCACAACAAAAACAAAAATCGCTTAACCTCAGCCTTATCGTTATTACTCTCACTCACGCTTTTTTCCGCTTCCATATACCTTCTCCTTATACAAAGTTAAAATCCCGCAATTGTAGCACAATAGTCTTTGAATCTCCTTAGCGACTCCCTAGCCCCAAAAGCTGCCTAAAATACGCGCTTTTGGGCGCGCTAAAGACTTCACTACTCGCCCCACTCTCCTCCACGCACCCGTTTTTGAGCACGATGAGCGTGTGGCTTAGAGCGCGCAAAATATCCAAATCGTGCGTGATAAAAATCATACTAAGTCCAAGCTCGCGCTGCAAAGATATAAGGAGTGAGAGAATCTGCTTTTGTGTGCTTTTATCAAGCGCACTTGTGGGCTCATCGAGTAGCAACACACTGGGCTCTAGTATCAACGCCCGAGCGATCGCCACGCGCTGCCGCTGCCCGCCACTAAGCGTGTGTGGATAGCGCGTAGCAAAGCTCATATCTAGCCCCACGCTTTGTAATGCCCTCTGCAGTCTTTGGGGCACATCGTCTATATGCTTGCGATGGTATTTTAGCCCCTCGGTGATACTCTCCCCCACGCGCATACGGGGATTTAGCGAGGCAAAGGGATCTTGAAATATCACACCCATTCGCGCACACAGCGCGAGCCGCTCCTCCTTGCTAAACTCCCTAATGTCCTTACCAAAAAATGCTATCTCGCCCCTATGCGCCATCAGCCGCATAATCGCTAGCCCGAGGCTACTCTTGCCCGAGCCAGATTCACCAGCGATGCCTACAATCTCGCCTTTGTGCAAAGACAGATTCACATCACGCGTGATAAAAAGAGGCACATTGCGCCAAAACTGCCTTTTTATCGCCACCGCGCTAAAATCCCGCAAACTCAAAACCTCGCTAGATTCACAGGGCTTAGGCGTGAGTGTAGAAAAATCTAGCGCGTCTAGTAGCTCCCTTGTGTAAGATTCTCTAGGATTGCTAAAAATCTCACTCGCCCTATTAGATTCTATAATCCGCCCGTGCTGCATAACCACAATACGATCCGCGATATGCGCCACCGCGCCCAAATCGTGCGTGATGAGCACCACCGCACTCTGTCGCGACAAAGAGCGCAAAAGCTCTAGAATCTGTCTCTGTATGAGTGCGTCCAATGCCGTCGTGGGCTCATCACAAATGAGAATCTTGGGAGCATTGATGATACTCATCGCAATGAGCGCGCGCTGCCGCTGCCCGCCGCTAAGCGTGTGTGGATAGCGCGTAGCAAAGCTCATATCTAGCCCCACGCTCTGTAGGGCTTTGGCGAGCACTTGCTTGCGCTTTGTGGCGGGGGTTTTGGGATTGTGCAGGAGGTAGGATTCTAAAATCTGTGTGCCGATTTTTTGCACGGGATTGAGCGCACTTAGGGGATCTTGGGGGATATAGGCGATCTCTTTGCCCCGAAAGCCACACCATTTTTGAGAATCTAGCGCGCTCATATCCCTGCCATCAAACATCATCTTGCCCCGTGGCAAATCCCCACATAGTCCCAAAATACTCTGTGCCAAAAGACTCTTGCCCGAGCCGGATTCACCCACGATGGCTAGCACTTCGTGTGCATTTAGCGTAAGCGTAATGTCTTTGAGCGCAAAGTCCTCGCTTACTCGCAAAGAAAAATCGCGTATTTGTAGAATCCCTGCCACATCTCTCCCTATTTTGTGTTATTGCGCTTTTGCTAGCCTACCCGCCTATCTTGCTGCCCATTTGCCCTGCACTAAGCGCACCCTACTGCGTGCGCGTATCGCCCCAGGGCGTAAAAAGGCTATGAGGTATGCCAAGCACATCATACCATTTGCCCACAAAAAACCGCTCCATATCCTCCAAGCTCTCCACCCCGCCATAATACCCCACAATCGGCGGCGCGACACACACGCCAAGGCGCGCGAGCTTTAGCATATTTTCTAGCATAATCGCGCTTAGGGGCATTTCACGCACTGCTAGCAGGAGTTTGCGCCCCTCTTTTAGTATCACACTAGCACTCCGTGTGATGAGCGTATCGCTCACACCCATTGCGATTTTTGCCACCACATCAGAGCTTGATGGAATGATACACATCGCCTCCATACGCGAGCTTCCCGAGGCGATACACTTATGCAGTGCATCGTTGCTAAAAATCGTGAGATTGTGCGGGCGCACAGAATGCAGGACATCGTGGAGGGATTGCGTGGCTTTGTGCTCGTGGGCATACACGCGCTGCGCGCCATCACTCACCACCGCATACACTGCCACATCACTAGGCAAATGCCGCACAAACTCCACGCCCAAATGCACGCCACTCGCCCCACTAATGCCCACCACAAGCCTTTTGGGATACTGCCCATCTCTTCTCATAACACTATGCCTTGATTTTTGCCCACTATCTTGATTTTTAGAATCTTCTTACTATCGCTCGCCCTTGCTTCTATCACTTCGCCAAACCTCCCGCTTTGCAATGCCTCTAGGCGCGTCTGCAGGGCAAATCCCCCGCCCACGCTCCGCACGAGCACAATCTCGCCCTTTTTGACAAGCACGAGCGGACGCACCTTGTCTTTTGTGAGCAAGGTGCCTTGGGGCAGGTAGCTGCGCGCACTGGCAAAGGCGATTTCTCCCTCACATACCGGCAAAGCCCCGAGCTTTTGGAATGCCACTTCTTTAGATTCTGTATGCCCTTCTATGCCCTCCCCTGCACTCAACGCCTTGCTCACATAGAATGCCCTAAAGCGTGCCTTAATCTCATACACAAATAAGATTTTAGAATCTTTTGTGCGCGCTATGAGCACCCCGCTAGGTTTTTTTAGCGTAGCCTGCCTGCCAAAAAGCTCAAAATCCGCGTGGGAGAGAATCTCACTAAGATCGCGTGAGTGCCGCTCATCCTGCAGGCGCACCGATACAGAATCTATGCTAAAGCTCCCCGGACACACGCCCTCAAAATACTCGGTGTAGAGTCGCTCTATCGCCTCTTTGGGCTTGCGCAGCTCCATAGAGGAGCGATAGACAAACTCCACATCAGTGTGTGGCGTGTGCAGCACAAAGCCATTTCTTTTAAAAATCGCAGCGACTTCATAGGCGCGCATTTTAAAGCTAAAGCCCTGTTGGGGGAAACTCGCGATAGGGAAGGATTTGGGGATTTGGGGGAAGAGGCTTGTGGAGAGAATCTGCGTGTGTGAGAGTATGTAGCTAGGCTCTAGGGTGTATTCTTTGGGTGCGATAGTGTGTGTGCTCATCTCCTCGCTTCCTAGCACGCCCCACAAGAGGCTTATAATGCACAAGATTCTAAAACACATACACATACCCAAAAGTCATACTCAAAACTTGCCGAAACACGATGGGATTTGAATTGACACTTAGGAGAGAATCCTTGCCCTCACGCACATCGGTGAGCCTCTTAAACATCACTTCAAGGCGGTGCTTGCTCCTAAACACATAGCCAAACCCTAGCCCCAAAGCCACTTTATTGCCCCCTATGAATCTATCCTCGCCAAAGCTTTGCACGCCACTTGCGTTGGTGTGCGTCCATTCTGAAACAAACCCGATATGTGGCACATACGCCAAATCCACAATCACGCTAAGCATATGATCGTATTTTTGCCCCAAGTTGGTATCTAGCACGATACTCACCCCGGCGTTATACATCTCAATCTCGTATGTGCGCTCATAGCCGCCACTGCCATAGATTTCATTAGCATACGATCGCCCATACTCGCCATACACGCGGAAGCCCACAAAGGGATTGGAAAAATACATATAGCCAAGCTTGACATCAAAGCCGCCGCTAATGGGGTAAATGTCGTTATATACCGCTGGCGTGGTGGTATCGGTGCGCACCACAGGTATGAGGCTAGCCCCCAAGCTGACAAACACGCCGCTTTTTGTTTTGGCAATGTCTTTCCACTCGATAGTGGGCTTGCCAAAGAGGTTTGCATAATCAAGGGGCTGCTTGTCTGTCGTATCGGGCGTGATATAGCGCATAGATTCTGGCTGGACTCTGAGGGAATCAAGCAACTCCTCATCGCCCTCCGCACCTTGTGCTATCATCGCACAACACATCAATACGCCACACACCCACGCTCTTTTCACAACTATGCCTTGTTTCAAATTTTTGGCATTATAGCAGACTTCCCCCAAAATCGTGGCTTATGCTTTTAGAAGGGCTAGCTCTGCTAGGAGGTTTTTCACACCGCGCTCTATCATCGCATACACTGCCTCAAAGCCCTCCATATCCCGATATGTGTAGGGATCTGGCACATCGGCACCATTTAATCCATAATCCCCGAGCTTGCGCACTTTCTCTTTTGCAAAGCCAAGTGCGAGAATGTCTCTATAATTTTTAGAATCTAGCGCGATGATGAGATCGAAGCGATCGTCAGCATACACACTTAGCCGCCTCCCGCGTAAATCATCGATACTAAAGCCGTGCTGCCTAGCCACCGCCCTAGAGCCCTCACACGGCGGCTCATCAATATGCCAACCACTCGTCCCTGCAGAATCCACCTCTATAGCGAGATTGTTTTGCTTGATGATTTCTCGTGCCACACCCTCAGCAAGCGGAGATCGACAGATATTGCCCAGACATACAAACAAAATCGATTGCATAAAACCTCCTAAAACTAGTCTTAGAATCTTGTAGTGTGCGTATTTTACCCCATTTATCCAAGGCTTAGCTTGGGATTATGGAGTTTTTACGCGCGGTTTTTTGGAGAGAGAAAAGGACTAGAAGCATAAGGATAGTATTTAAGCGGGCGATTTGGGACAATGTCAAAGTCAAGTATTGTTGGTGCTTGCTCGTTTGGCAAAAAGCTTGCGTTTTGTATGCGGGGCTGTATCTGGGCGAGATTTTCTTTAGAAACAGAAAGCCCGAGAAAAAGAGCGCCTAAAATCTCCTCTTGTGCCTTTTGTATCTCACTCTTAAAATCAACCTGTTTATCGGTATTCTCACAATCTTTCATAATGCCTCCAAAAACCATTAAATCTCTTTTGATTAATTTTAGTCAGAGCAATTTTTATACCAAACAAAAATATTATAACCCAAAGATTCATTCTCTTTGAGTATCAAGCCTCAAAGCAGATATGCAAAGAGCTCATAGCACATATTTAGATTCTCTAGGCACTCCTAGATATGGCTACAAACAAAGCAAAGGGGAGATACTACTTTGGCATATGAAGCGGATTTGGTCTCATAAGGTATTTTGATGAGGCAATGAATCTAAGTGCAAAAGAGCCAAATATGAGATATAATGGCTACAGGATTAGCTAGCTTAGGTGCTTGCCTCTTTGCTATGGAGGTAATTTACAAATATTGGTATAAAGAGAGGTGTTTATGACTATCACAATAACAAATGCAGATAAGAGCTTAGTCAAGATTCTTGAAACACTCAATGAAAAACTCCCAAACCCCTATGAGATCATCACTGATGATACTTTGCCCACAGATGAGACATTAGAGGCAATCCAAAATTGCGGAAAAGGATATTCTAAAACTTATAAAGATTTTTCAAGCTATATGCAAGAAGTGGATAATGCTTGAACTTGTTATCGAAAATAGCTTTGATAAGGATTACAAAAGAGAATTAAAGAGTGGGTTAGAAAAACAAACCCTCTTAGATGTTGTGAATAAACTTCAAGCACGAGAAACATTGGAAACTAAATACAGAGATCATCCATTAAGGGGCACACTAAGAGACTTTAGAGAATGCCATATAAGACCTGATTTGCTTTTGATATATCAAATAAAAGCAAAAAGTCTGCATTTGGTGAGACTAGGGAGCCATAGTAAGTTATTTAAGAAATAGCAAGCCTCTCTTTGATAAGCGTAACTCCTTAACTGATTGTAGTTTTGGGAAACAAAATACTTGGTGGCACTTCAGCTCCAAGCCTAACAAGCCTCAAAGCAGATATGCAAAGAGCTCATAGCACATATTTAGATTCTATAGGCACTTCAAATTTTGCTTGATAGACAAAGGGCTCTCATAAGGATTTATAAAACATATCCTTACCAAATACCCCAAATGCCAAAACTCCATACCGATACCACACAAAAAGGTTACACTCACACACAAAATCCACAGATATTGTGCCTAATGCCTTAATTTTGGTGCAAAATTTGCTACACTTGCGGATTGATGATGATTTAAGGAGGAGAAAATGTCTCAAAACAACAAATGGTCGTCCTTTGATACGCGCTGGATGCTTAGTCTCTTTGGCACGGCGGTGGGCGCTGGGATCTTGTATCTGCCTATCAAGGCTGGGGCTGGTGGATTTTGGCCTGTGGTGGCGATGTGTATCGTGATATTCCCTATGGTGTATCTTAGCCATAGGGCTCTTAGCCTCTTTGTCTCCCAAGCAGAGGGTGAGAGAGACATTACTCACGCTGCGGAGGAGTATTTCGGGCGTAAGGTGAGTGTGTTTATCTCGGTGCTGTATTTTTTCGCGATTTTTCCCATTTGCTTGGCGTATTGCGTGGGGATTACTAACACGATTGAGAGTTTTATCTACAATCAGATTCTGCCGCTTATTACAGAATCTAATGAAAGTATCACGGGATTTATCCAAAGCGTCTATGCGACTTCGATAAATGACAAGGGGCAGGAGATTCACAAGCTACTTCCACTTTATCGCGCGATTTTGGTGTTTTTGGGCGTGAGTGCGTTTATGGGGATTATGCTCTTTAGCGAGCGATTTATCACGCGTGTGTGCGAGCTGCTCGTGTATCCGCTGTGCGCTGCGCTGCTTATCTTTTCACTCTATCTTATCCCCTATTGGTCTTTTGATACTTTCACGCATACGCCACAATGGGGGGACTTCCTGATGGTTGTTTGGCTGACTTTGCCCGTGCTTGTGTTTTCTTTTAACCACTCGCCTGCAATTTCTACCTTCGCACTTAGCGTCAAGCAGGAATACGGCACACAGAACGCGCTCAAAAAATCCAATTCCATTCTCCTTGCCACCTCAAGCATATTGCTCGTGTTTGTGATGTTTTTTGTGTTCTCGTGCGTTTTGGCTCTAAGCCCCGATGAGTTTGCCCACGCTAGGGAGCAAAATATCCCCATACTCTCATACTTTGCCAACAAACTCAATCAGCCAATCATCGCCTATGGCGGTCCTCTCATCGCGTTTTTGGCAATCACGACTTCGTTTTTTGGGCATTATTTCGGTGCGCGTGAGGGAGCGTATGGGATCGTGCGCAAATGCTGCAAGCTCGCAGGCAATGAGAATCCAAACCTAAAACTCATCGCCATTAGCTGCGGCGTGGTAATGTATGCGATAATGCTCATAGTAGCCTATCTCGATCCTAGCGTGCTAGGCTTTATCGAGAGCTTGGGCGGTCCTATCATCGCAGCGATTTTGTTCCTTATGCCAATCATTGCGATTTGGAATGTCTCTAAGCTCAAAAAATTTCGCAATCCCGCCCTTGATGCCTTTGTGCTCATCACGGGGATTCTCACGATTATCACGGTTATTTATCAGTTTTAGGACTAAGCGATGTCAAGCAACTTTAGTATTTTTAAAATCGGTGTGGGTCCCTCCTCCTCCCACACGCTTGGTCCGATGCTAGCGGGCAATCTCTTTTGCAAAAAAATCCTTAGCAGCCTCGCACATATCGAGCGTGTGCTCATCACACTCTATGGCTCGCTCTCACTCACAGGCAGGGGGCATTTGAGCGATAAGGCAGTGATTTGGGGGCTTAGTGGATTAGAAGCAAAGCATCTAAGTGCGAGCGTGCAGGAGCAGACTATCAAAAACGCGCTACAGGAGCATACCATCACGCTCTGTGGGCAAAAAAATATCGCATTTAATTACCAAAGCGATTTGGTGTTTTCTCAAGAGTTTTTGCCGCTGCACGAAAATGGTATGAGACTTCAGGCATTAGATTCTAAAGGCGCGGTGCTAGAGGAGGAGACTTACTACTCTATCGGTGGCGGGTTTGTGCTAAGCGCAAAGGAGCTAGAAAATGAGCATAGTGCCAAAAAAGAGCGGACAAAACTCGCCCTAGAAGTCAATAACGCACATCAGGCATTAGCACTCTGTGAGAAGCATAATTGGGATCTCGCCAAACTCTCCTACAACTACGAGCTGCAATTCCACACAAAAGAGGAGATTTATAGCTATTGTTTGGAGATTTGGGAAGTGATGCAGGAGGTGTATTACAACGGCACGCACCCCGCACAAGAATACCTACCCGGATCGCTGCGCCTAAAGCGGCGCGCCAATGGGCTTAGAGAGAGAATCTCGCTCACGACTGATCCTATGGGGATTATTGATTTTATCTCGCTCTATGCCATTGCGATTGCGGAGGAAAATGCTAGCGGTGCCAAAGTCGTAACCGCCCCAACCAATGGCGCGTGCGCCGTGATCCCTGCAGTGATGCTCTATCTCAAAAACCACACCATAGGCTTTAGCGATGAAAAAGTCGTAGAATTTTTGCTCACTGCTATGCTCATAGGCTCGTTTTACAAAAAAAACGCAAGCATTAGCGGCGCAGAAGCGGGCTGCCAAGCAGAGATAGGCAGTGCGAGTTCAATGGCAGCGGGAGCTATGGCAACAGCCCTAGGCGCGGACGCGCACAAAGCGTGCAATGCCGCAGAGATGGCTATGGAGCACCATTTGGGGCTTACCTGCGATCCCGTAGGCGGATTGGTGCAAATCCCTTGCATTGAGCGCAATGCCTTTGGCGCGATAAAGGCGATTTCGGCAGCCAGAATGGCGATGACGCGCAAAAGCACGCCAAAAGTCGGGCTTGATGAAGTGATAAAGACAATGTATGAAACCGGCAAGGATATGAATTACAAATACAAAGAAACTTCGCTAGGTGGGCTTGCCAAAAATCTAAGTGTGTGCTAAGTGTGCGGCGCTAGAGCCTGTGAGATTGTAGCCCCTCATAGCCCACGCACAAGGCGTTTATGAGAATTTTAAGCTCCAAAAACATATAATTGCCCCCGCAGCATTTATCTCCAATGTGTAAGGAATCCAAAATGAGCAAAATCCAAATTGATAAACAAGCAGTGGCGAGATTTTTTGAAGAATGCAAAATGCACGAGGTGGAATTTATAGATTTTAGATTCACAGACATTAAGGGCGTGTGGAATCATATCTCTTTTAGCGCGAGTGCGGTAGATGAGAAGACTTTTGAGGGCATTCCCTTTGATGGGAGCTCCGCGCCGGCGTGGCAGCCTGTGGATAAATCCGATATGATTCTAATCCCCGATCCCGTGCGCTACTTCATCGATCCCTTTACCGCCGATACCACGATGGTGGTGTTTTGCGATGTGTGGGATATCTACAAAAACCAACCTTATGAAAAATGTCCTAGAAGTATCGTTAAGCGCGCTATGCAATACCTCAAAGATTCTGGAATCGGCGATGTGGCGTATTTCGGACCTGAAAATGAATTTTTTGTGTTTGACTCCATTAAGATAAAAGATTCTGTAAATTGCCAATACTATGAGATTGATACTGAAGAGGGCGAGTGGAACCGCGATAGGGAGTTTGAGGGTGTCAATATCGGGCATCGTCCGGGCACTAAGGGTGGATATCTGCCCGTGGCACCGGTGGATTCTATGGTGGATATCCGCGCCGAGATGGTGAAGGTGCTCAATCAAGTGGGGCTAGAGACTTTTATCGTGCATCACGAGGTGGCGCAAGGACAGGGCGAGATCGGCGTGAAGTTTGGCGATATGCTTGAAGCGGCTGATAATGTCCAAAAACTCAAGTATGTCGTCAAGATGGTAGCCCATCTCAATGGCAAGACTGCAACATTTATGCCAAAGCCTCTGTATAACGACAATGGGAGCGGTATGCACACGCATATCAGCATTTGGAAAGAGGGCAGGAATCTCTTTGCTGGCGATGCGTATGAGGGACTAAGCGAAATGGCGTTGCACTTCCTAGGGGGTGTGCTTAAGCACGCGCGCGCCCTAGCGGCTTTTACCAACGCGAGCACCAACTCCTACAAACGTCTCATTCCGGGCTTTGAAGCACCAAGTATCCTCACCTACTCCGCACAAAACCGCAGCGCAAGTATCAGAATCCCCTATAATAGCGGAGAGAAAGCCAAGCGTATGGAATTCCGCTTCCCCGATAGCTCGAGCAATCCTTATCTGGCGTTTGCGGCACTTTTGATGGCGGGGCTTGATGGGATTAAGCAAAAAAGCGATCCGGGCGAGCCTATGGAGATTAATCTCTTTGAGCTAAGCCTTGATGAAATCCGTGAAAAGGGTATCAAGCAGCTGCCACACACATTGCGCCACGCGATCGAGGAAATGCTCGTGGATAAGGCATATCTCAAAGAGGGCGAAGTCTTTAGCGAGGAGTTTATCCAAACCTACAAACAATACAAGTTTGAAACCGAGATTTGGCCTTGGGAAGGGCGTCCGCACCCATTTGAGTTTTTGACGACTTATAGCTGTTAGGAGGCTTATCGTTTGTGCAAATTTGCTTGTGGCAAATTTGTTATCGCTCGTGGGGGATAGTCCCCACTCGCTGCACTGCGCATACCATCGGTGCATTTTAGAATCTAAGATTAGATTTTGGAATGAGATTCAGAATTTAGCTCCACAGAATCTAACGCAGTTTCAAAGACAAACACACAATCCAAAGCGGAGATTCTAAAAAATGCACAACGACGGAATCTAAGCCCCAAAGAGCCCGCACAATCTACAACACAGAATCTAATATTCTAGCCTTTAAGATTCTAGTCTTATAGATTCTCAAGCCATTATAGAATCTAGTTTTTATAGAATCCACTCCAACAGATTTAGAATCTAGACTTAGAGATTCAAACACAAAATCTCATTTCACAGAATCTAAAACAGATTCACAAATCCACCCACCCCAAAAAACTTTGTGCGAGGCTTTGCCAAATATAAATAATAATGTGCGCAATAGCGCAAGCCGAGCAGAATCTAAGTCCTTAGATTCTGCCATTTTTGCGCAGCAAAAATCCAATCAATATGTAGGTGCGATAGCACCAACCGACACTCGCCCGCTTCGTGGTGTGCAATCGTTGGAGAAAGGAGGCAGGAGTGCCTCCGCAACGATTGTGCTAGAAGCGGAAAAAGCGAGGCTCTCTCCCCGTTTGCCGTGCCGAAGGCTTGCAAGCAAAGCGCAGCAAAAACAGTGGAGACTTTTTCGGGGCTTTAGCGAGTGGGGAGGGGATAACACCCCTTTTTGCGAAAAAACAAAGTAATACACAGAATCTAGAAAGTATTCGTGAGAATGTGACTTTGAGAAATGGAAAAATGCAGAATCTAAGCAATATGGAAATTACAGAATCTAAAGTGGATTCAGAATCTAGATTCAGAGTTTTGGTTTTAGATTCAGATTTAGAATCCAAAACAGATTTACAATCTCATCAAACCTTAGAATCTAGCCTCTTAGATTCACGCTCTCACGGATATGTTCCAGATTCTCATCATCACTTGTTTGCGCAAAAAGAAAAGGGGTTTCCCCTCTCCCCGCTCTCCCCAGCCCCGAAAAAGCCGCCGCTTTTTGCGCAGCCACAAAGTATATCTTTTGGCGGGAGAGCCTCGCTATCTCCTTGTCTAGTCAAAAATGCTAAAAATGCACTACTGCATTTTTTTAACGCATTTTTCTAAAGAAACTTCGTTTTCTAAAGAAGCTTACGCTTTGCCACACACGACAAGGGCGAGGGGCGGTATGCACTTGCGTGCTACACATTTTATTTGATTTTTGCTGCGCAAAAATGGCAGAATCTAAAGATTTAGAATCTTTAGATTCTGCTTCGGCTTGCGCTGACGCGCACACTATTTAAATTTGGCAAAGCCTTGATAAGGTTTTTTGGGGTAGGGGGATTTGTGAATCTGTTTTAGATTCTGTGAGATGAGATTTTGTGTTTGAATCTCTAAGTCTAGATTCTAAATCTGTTGGAGTGGATTTTAAAGTGGCTTTAGATTCTGTGAGGCTAGATTCTGAAACTAAATGATTAAATCTCGTTTTGTTTAGATTCTATTCGTGCTAACGCAATTTACGCGCTTGAGGGGGGCAAAGCAAAGCGCATAGCCTCCCTTTAGCGAGAATCCTTGCGCCAAAACAATGCTTTCCATATCTTAAGGATAAAGTTTTGCGCATAGCGTTTGTAGCGCGCTCTTTTTTTAGCATAAGAGAGCTTGCGTGAATCCCGCGGGCTAAAAGTGCCCTCACGCCTTTTATACTCAGCCTGCAAGCCCGCGATCTGCCACGCTATAAGCTCCAAATATCGAGCGCAAAACACCCTTTGCGCAAAGGAGCTCTCGTGCGCGATGGAGTGAAAATAACGCTGTATGTGCGCATAGACAAAGTTATGGTGGTGTATGTGTTGCGTGATACTTTCAGGCGTGTTGGCTGCGCTCATAGACTGCGCGTGTATGCGGTATGTCAGCAGCGGGGCTTGGAGCGTGATGGCATTGCGTATGAGGCTGCTGTATGCCGCATAGAGCAGACAATCCTCGGCTACCCCAATGCGTGTGTGGGGATCAATAAGCGCAAAAGCTTTGAGATAGAGCTCTTTTTTGAGGAGTTTGCCCCATATATTCCAATTTATCCACGATTTTTTGAGGCAAAAGAGATAAAAATCCTCCCTACTCGCGTAAATAGCGTCGCGATAATACAATACAGGGTGCGTGTGTGAATCTTGAAGGGTTTTATAATTAAAACAGACTAAATCTAATTCCCCCCCCCCCGGTTGTCGCATAGCATCTACACAAGCCTGCAGGGCGTCAGAATCTAGCATATCATCGGGATCGAGAAACATAATATACTCTCCCTGCGCGACTTTCACGCCCTCTGCCCGAGCCGCAAACAATTGGAGATTTTCTGCATTATGCACGATTTTTACGCGCGTATCCCTCTTGGCATATTCTTTGGCTATGGCTATGCTACCATCACTCCCGCAGTCATCAAGCACGATAATCTCTATATCTCCAAAACTCTGCTGTATGCAGCTCTCCATCGCCTCCGCGATGAATGGCTCTACATTATAAGTGGGCAATATAATGGAAACAAATGGCATACAATCTCCTTTTATTATAATCTATCCCAACAAATTGCCACCACAGGGTGTGAGACAGAGTCCCATCATTTAATGCAAGTTTTGCGTGGCAAAACTTGCTATCGGCAATGTGGGCAAAGCCCTCATTGCCTCCGCTTACGCGATCACTCACTGCGTTTTTTAGCAAGTTTATAGAATCTCTTGGTGCCGCCACCTCATTGACGCCGCTTGCGCTAGCACCTTTTCTATAAACCAAACTAGATTCTAACATTTAATGCAAGCTTGCTAAAGCAAGCTTGTTGCCGCTCGTGAGGAGTGAATCCTCACTCGCTCCGCTTACGCGATCACTTACTGCGTTTTTCAGCAAGTTTATAGAATCTCTCGGTGCCGCCACCTCATTGACGCCGCTTGCGCTAGCACCTTTTCTATAAACCAAACTAGATTCTATCCCTTATAAGCCATTAAAATACACGAGCGCAGAGCCCCAAGTAAATCCACCCCCAAACGCATCAAGCAGGAGCAAATCGCCATTTTTGAGCTTGCCCTGCTTGTAGATTTCATCAATCGCCATAGGGATTGAAGCGGCGGAGGTATTGCCGTATTTTTGCACCGTGAGCACGATTTGATCGGGCGAGAAGTCTAGCATCTCTCCCACTGCATTGATAATGCGTAAATTTGCCTGATGCGGGACAAAAAACCGCACATCTTGGGGCTTTATGGCATTGTGCTCTAGGATATCTTTGACATCTTGTGCGAGAGTTTTGACTGCTTGTTTAAACACTTCATTGCCCTTCATCTGTAGGCATTGCTTTGGCGAATCGCTCGTGGCATTGAATCTAGGCGTATAGAGCAAATCCCCATATTGCCCATTGGCAGCGATATGCACATCTAAGATGGATTTGCGCTGCTCTGTGGTGGCACTCACGACAGCCGCGCCGCCCCCATCGCCAAAGAGCACACAAGTGCCTCGATCCTCAAAATCTAGCACAGAGCTCACTTTCTCCGCCCCTATGATGAGGATATTCTCGTATGTGCGAGATTCTATAAAGGACTTAGCGACATTGAGCAGATAGACAAACCCACTACACGCCCCGCTAATATCAAACGCGGGCTTGTTGTGGATACCAAGTTTGTGCGCGGCAATGCACGCAGTGGAGGGCATCGTGAGATAATCTGGGCTTAGAGTAGCCACTATCACCGCGTCGATATCGCTCGGAGTGAGGTTGGCGCGCTCGATAGCCACCTTGCCCGCCTCATACGCAAGATCGCTGGTGTTTTGATCTGGATTAGCAAAATAACGCGTCTTAATGCCCGTCCTTTTGCTAATCCACTCATCGCTAGTGTCTAGGGTTTTTTCAAAATCCGCATTACTAACACATCGGGGCGGAATGTAGGAGGCGATGGATATGAGCGAAGCAAAGACTTTTTCCATAACTATCCCCTATCGAGATTCAAAGACTTTTTGGAGTTTTGCACAAATTTCAGAATCTAGCGCGCCCAAAGCCTGATACACGGCGCATTCTATGGCTCTAGCATTTGAGCTCCCGTGGCTGATGATGACGACTTTTTGCACCCCTAGCAATGGCGCGCCACCATACTCACTATGATCGATTTTTTTCTTAAGATTCCTAAACACGCCTTTCATAAGCCACGCGCCAAGCGCACGGATAGGGCATTTTTTGATCTCTGATTTGAGTATGTGAGAGATCGCACTCGCCACTCCCTCGCTTGCCTTAAGCACGAGATTGCCCGAAAACCCATCACACACCACCACATCCACGCTGCCATTAAAGATATCGCGCCCCTCCACATTGCCCTTAAAAAACGCAAATTCTTTGAGCAATGGAAAGGTTGCTTTTGTGAGTTCATTGCCCTTGGTATCCTCCTCGCCATTAGAGAGAAGCCCCACGCGCGGGCTGGCATAGCCCATCACGCTCTTAGCATACTCATACCCCATAATCGCAAAATCCACCAAATACTCGGGCTTGCAGTCTGTATTTGCCCCTGCATCGAGGATCATACTTGGATTTTCATAGATGGTGGGCATCGTGGTGCAGATAGCCGGACGCGAGACGCCTTTAATCCGTCCGAGCTTGAGTGTGGCAAGGCTCATAGTCGCACCGCTATGTCCGGGCGATACGAGCGCATCGGCTTTGCCCTCACGCACCAATTCCGTGGCGACAAAGATAGAAGATTCTTTGCGCTTTGAGGCACTCGCGGCACTCTCCTCCATCTTGATATAATCCACACAATGCACGATTTGCACACGATTTGTGAGCTCAGCTGGTATCAGCGGCGCGATTTGGGCTTCATCGCCCACGATGATAGCCTCAAACTGTTTGTGCTTTAGTGCCTCTATAACACCAAGCACGATAGGCTCTACGCCGTGATCCGCGCCCATTACATCAATGGCAATCTTTTGCATCGACACCTCCCATTTCACGCCACACACAAGTGCGTGGGTTTATTTGCCTTATTTGTATTGCCCGCTAAATTTGTTGATACGATGGGGCATTTTCCAACTGCCATCTTTGTCTTTGATAGGCATAGCGAGGCTTACCTTGTAGTGTGTCCTGCGCTTTGCTGCTCTAGTTTTGCTCACTCTTCTTTTTGGAACTGCCATAGTTACTCTCCTTTTATGTGATAATCCATTTTGATAGATTCTATCTCGCTTTGCAAGATATACTCTACATCTATAAAACCATCGAAAAACTCAATAACATCAAGACTATCAAGCCCACTTTGGCTTTGTGTATCCCAAAGTCCATCTGAGATATACAAAACCAAAGACTCATCAAAATGCTTCATAAACGCCTCGCCACTCCTATCACACACAAGCTCCAAATCGCCACTAAGCCTCCCATCAAGCTTAAAGGTTTGGGGCTCCACCCGCACGAGCGTGCCACTAAGCTCCAAGCCTTCAGATTCTATACTGAACGCTTTGGGAGAGGAAGCGATTTTTTTAAAAGCAATTTTCATAAAATTTATTGTGTGTTAGATTCTAAATGCGCGTAAGATTCTATAAAGCAAGCCTAGCAAATCTCTCGCTTGGCAAAGAAAAAGGCAATTTCGTTTTTGGCATTCTCAAGGCTATCGCTACCATGCACGGCGTTTGCATCGATACTATCGGCAAAATCCGCGCGGATAGTCCCGGGCTTCGCCTCTTTGGGGTTTGTCGCGCCCATAAGCTCGCGATTTTTAGCCACAGCATTCTTGCCCTCTAGCACCATCACCACCACGGGACCACTCACCATAAAATCCACGAGATCGTTAAAAAATGGGCGCTCCTTGTGAATGGCATAAAACTCACTAGCATCACAGCGTCCAAGCTGCAGCTTTTTCATCGCTGCTACACGCAAGCCATTGCTCTCAAATCTATCGATAATCTTGCCAATCACGCCTTTTTTTACCGCATCGGGCTTGATGATAGAAAGTGTCTGCTCCATAGCCAACTCCTAAAAGAAAATTAAAAAAAGTGAGGGATTCTACCACAAACAACTTTTCTTTAACCTTAGAAAATTTGTGGCTTGTGCTTTTTTCAGGATTTGGGTGCGTGGAGTGAATCTTGTGTATGCAAACCTTGCATTATCGCACTTATCAGCATTTTGTCCTTCCCGCGCCGTATTTTTTCTCCATAGCGTCTTTGAAAAACTCCCTTTGGCTCTTTGGAATCTCCCCGGGGTGGTGGAGGCGCATATGCTCTAGGTATTTGTCATAGCTAGGCATACCCACGAGCAAATGCAAGAATCTATCAGAACGCCTATAAATCTCTCGCACAGCCCCCCAAACTCTCGCAAATATCATTTATGCACAGCGATTTTGCCATCAAAATCACTAGCTTTCACATAGGGAGATTGGGCTAATGGTATCGTTGGCTTGCCACTTGCGGCTTTGAGGCAGATTCTAATACACTGCACAAGGATTAAGCAAGTAACAAGCATAAAAAACCCACACAAAATCGCATTAAGCAAATTGTTGCTAGCTATAAGGCTAAGTTTTTGCGCCTGTGCGGTGAGTGAGGCTACCATATCCGGATCTGTCTGTGCGGCTGCCTCGGCGAGCTTGGAGGCTGCGGCTGCCTTGTTGTTTTGCCAAGTGGCGATATGACTTACAGCATCGTGAATCTTCTCGCCATTTGCCGGAAGGAGCTTGAGCACCCCTGCATACAGCGTGCTTGCAAGCACCCAAACAGCAGGCACAATCGCAATCCACGCTTGCTTGCCCTTGCCCATCTTAAAGAGCACCACAATCACAGTGAGCAATGCCATACCCGCTAGCATTTGGTTAGAAACCCCAAAGAGCGTCCAGAGCGACTTCACGCCACCTTGTGGATCAGTAACGCCCTGATAGAGGATATAGCCCCAGCCAATCACACATAGCAAGGTCGCCAAGATTCCATAAAAAATCGAGTGGATATTGCCAAATGGCTTATAAACATTGCCTAGCACATCTTGCACCATAAATCTCCCCGCTCTCGTCCCCGCATCCACAGCCGTGAGGATAAAGAGTGCCTCAAACAAAATCGCAAAATGATACCAAAACGCAATGGATCCTTGTGAGAATAGCGGCACTTGCGAGATGATAGTCGCCAATCCGATAGCAAAGGTGGGCGCACCACCGGTTTTGCTCAATATCGTTTTTTCGCCAATCTCATTAGCAGTGTTTAGAATCTGCTCGGGCGTGATAACAAATCCCCAAGAGCTAATCGTCTGCGCCGCTGCTTGCGCCGCAGCTAAGGCGTCTTTGAGCGCACCACCCTCATAAAACGCCGCCGTGCCTAGCGCAGCAGGCGCGACATTGACAGAAAAATACAAGCCCGGCGTGAGGATTACCGCTGCGATAAGTGCCATAATCGCCACCGCAGATTCCATAAGCATCGAGCCATAGCCCACCATTCGCGCGTGGGATTCACGCTCTAGCATTTTGGGCGTCGTGCCGCTTGAGATGAGCGCGTGGAATCCACTTATCGCACCACAAGCAATGGTGATAAACAAAAACGGAAAGAGCTTACCGCTAAAAACAGGTCCGCTCCCATCGACAAACTTCGTAACACTTTCAAAGCGCACATCAGGTGCGACGATGAGTATCCCCGCAGCCATCAGCACAATCACGCCAATCTTTAAAAAGGTGCTTAGATAATCCCTAGGAGCGAGCAAAAACCACACCGGCAAAATCGCCGCCACAAACCCATAGCCAATCATTACATAAGTGAGTGTAACAGGGCTTAGTGTAAAAAGCGGTGCGAGCGTCTCACTCTCTGCCACCGCACGCCCATAATAGAGCGCTAAAAGCAACAAAGCAAAGCCAATGATACTCGCCTCCCCGATTTTGCCCGGGCGCAAAAACCGCATATGGATACCCATATAAATGGCAATGGGGATTGTCATCGCAATCGTGAAAAGCCCCCAAGGAGATTCTGCGAGGGCATTCACCACCACAAGTGCCAAAATAGCGATGATAAGCATCATAATGCCCAAAATCCCAAGCATTGCGATACTTCCCACACCCCTGCCAAGCTCAAGCTTGATGATCTCCCCCAAACTCTTGCCATCTCTGCGCATAGAGATAAAAAGCACGGTAAAGTCATGCACCGCACCCGCTAGCACCACGCCCACGACGATCCAAATCATACTAGGCAGATAGCCCATTTGTGCTGCGAGGATAGGACCTACGAGGGGACCCGCTCCGGCAATGGCGGCGAAATGATGCCCAAAAAGCACGATTTTGTTAGTGGGCACGAAGTCGCGTCCATCGTTATTTACCACCGCTGGTGTGGCGCGATTGTCATCAAGCCCTAGGACTTTGTAAGCGATGTATTTGGAATAATAGCGGTAGGCGATGGCATAGATACACACCGCTGCCACCACGATCCATATCGCACTGATACTCTCTCCCGTGTGGAGCGCAAGCACCCCAAAACAATACGCACCTATGAGCGATACCAACGCCCATAGCACAATACTCAAAGCCTTATTCATACTGCACCTTTGTGTTAGATTCTCATTTTGCAATGACTAGGTTTCATTCTATAAAAGTGCTTTTGTGTAAGTCAAGGTTTTTGTAATAAGTTTTAGCAACAGAGCGGAGATGTAACATTTTGGGATTTTGCGCTAGCTGCGATGAGATTTTGGACACTCGCCTGCTAAACAATACAAGTGTGAGGGAGAGCCTAAAAGATTCTGTATGAGTTACACCAAATCCTCCACCTCGCACACTGCCACGCGTTGCACCAAGCCTTTAAGATAGATGAGATTTTGAGAATCTATACGCACTTCTAGCATTTCCCCGCCCGGTGGCATAATGCACACCTTAGAATCCACTAGCCCAAGCCTATGTGCCGCTGCCACCGCCGCTGCTGCGCCCGTACCACACGCTAGAGTGATATCCTCCACGCCCCGCTCATAGCTCGCATACGCCATATCCCCTCGACTCTGTGCGCACGCGATAGTGATGTTGGCATTGTATCTCTCGCGCAAACCTCGCAAAAACGCATTGTGCGGGCTTTTGGGCTTTGGCAATGCACATTGTGCGTTTGTCAAACACACCAAATGCGGCACGCCCGTATCTAGCAGATACCACTCCTCGCCCCACAGGCTAGATTCACGCACCTGCTTTAAAAACGCATATTGTCCTAGCGCACTCTCTACCATAAGCGGATTGTGAGAATCCACCTCCACGCCTATCTCGCCCGCTAGGCTCAAAAACCTATGCGCCCTAGGTGCTAGCCCCTCGACATAGGCGAAGCTCCCCACGCAGCGACTTGCATTGCCACACATCTCCCCCACACTCCCATCAGCGTTGAAAAACTCCCACTCATACGCGAGAGATTCTATCGTGCTTGGCTTTAGCACCACAAAGCCATCAGCCCCTATGCCGCTATGCCGAGCGCACCATTTGCGCGCGCACTCCACATAATCTAGTGAATCTAGCCCAAAATCCCGCCCAAACGCGTTGTAAATCAAAAAGTCATTGCCATTAGCACAATATTTCACAAGCCTCATATCTTTCCTTAGCGTGTAGATTCTATCTTTGCCAAAACCTCGCCCACTAGCCCCTCTAGCGCCTCCCTCTCGCCTGTATTATTGATGATATAATCACTCATTGCGCGCTTTTGCTCGATATCCATCTGTGCGTTAATACGCGCCTGTGCGGACTCTCTCTCTAGTCCATCGCGCTTTAGGATACGCGCTAAGCACTGCTGCTTTGGCGCATACACGAGCACGATTTTTGAAACCGGGTAGCTCTGTCTGCCACCAGATTCAAAAAATAGCGGAATATCTAAAAAATAGACTTTCTGCTCTAGCTCGAGCTCCAACGCCCTAGAGAGTATCTCCGCGCGTATTTTTGGGTGCAGGAGGGATTCTAGCTTTTTGCGCGCGCTCTCATCGCCAAAGACAATCGCACCCAATGCCTTTCTATCCACGACACCATCACGCACGCATTCTGTCCCAAAAGCCTGCGCCACCTCGCTAGCACTCGCTTGCAAGATTCTATGCGCCACCTCATCGGCACAAATCACGACATAGCCTCTCTCTTTGAGTATGGCTGACACGCTGCTTTTGCCACTGCCGATACAGCCTGTGAGTGCCACGCCATAGACTAGATTCAAAGGCGCGTTAAAGTCAGAATCTAAAGAATTTGCCATCGCTTAAAGCCTCATTGCGCTAGCGCAAAATATGCGACACAAACTTCGCGTAATTATCGAGTATCTCGCCACCCTTGCGGAAGCCCAGCCCACAAGATTCATAGGCAAAAAACACATTTGCTTGGTAGTGCGCGCCATTATGGCTATTTAACTCGCAAAACTCCTGATACACGCGCTTTTGCACTCCATACATACCCTCTTTTGCGCTCAAAACCCTGCCTTGTGCGTCCAAAATCTCTACATTCTCCCCCTCTCTGCCAAAGGAGGGCTTGCTCACTTGCTTGCACCCAAGCGGGTTGAAGCTAGATTCTAAAAGCAGGGGGTGGCGCGGGAAAAGATCCCAGAGAATCTTTAGCATTCGCTTGCTTTGAAACATCAGCGTGTAGGCGGGGTTTAGAAAAATCGTGTTTTTGTTTGCCATCATTTCGCGCATTAGAGCGAGCATTTCGGGCTCATCGATAGCGATAAATTCCCAAGGTATGAGCTTAAACAAAAATTCATATTGTCTATTTTCATACACCACGCCATCTTGTGCGCTAAAGCTCACCGCATCAATAGGCGCATACTCGCTCTCAAACCCCGCTTCTTTAGCCAGCTGACACAAAAACCGCGTCGTAACCTCCTCCTCGAGATTGCCCTTAATGCTACAAAAGAGAATCTTCCAGCCCTCATAAAGCTGCTCAAATGTGCTCGTATCAGAATCTAGCGTGATGAGGCGTTTAAAATTTTCACGCAGAGCTTGAGAGATGTCATTAAACTGCAGGCTTTCATCAAAGCCATTGGCTTTTAGCAATGCCCATTGTATCAGCGCGCTCTCATAGAGCATCGTGGGCGTATCGGCATTAAACTCTAAGAGCTTTATGGGCTTGCCATCAAGCCCGCCGGATAGATCAAAGCGTCCATAAAGATGCCAGTGTATATCCTCCTCCCAACTCTGATAAATCATATCGTGCAGGCTCGGCGGTATGTCTAGCTCAAAGAGGAGATTATGCTCTAGCACATACTCCCCAGCCTCTATATACATATCATAGAGCTCATTCCCAGCGTTGTAAAACGCCTCTGCCTCCTCCTGCGTGATACACACCGCCTCATTATCGATGTATGCGGAGTTATCCAAATCCGTATGCCAGCCTAGCCCAATCTCCTCTAGTGTGCGTGAATCTAGGGGATGTAACGATACAATTTCCATAGAGTTTGTTTCCTTTGCTTAGAATCTCTTTTACAAAGTATTATACAAAAGCCGATAATACTTTTGCTTTAATTTTGTATTTCGCATCTTTCAAACAAAGGAGCAACGATGAAAAAACTATCTATCTCACTTACTTTGGTAGCGGCTTTGGGTGCTAGTGCTAGCGCAGCAGAAGTCACTCCATTTGGATTTATCGGTGGGTATTACTCCCAAGGCTTTAGCAATATGCCAACCCAAACAAGTGCCACTAATAGCAAAGAGGTGGGCGAGGCATACGCCGCCGTGGCTGCACACCTAGGGCTTGATGTGGGACTTAGCCCAAATATCAGCTTTGGCTTGGGATTTTGGGGTGGCTTGCCGCTCTATGAGACTTACTATACCGGTGGTGTTACGCCTGTAGGCGATAGATTCTATCCGCAAAATTGGGATGTCTCTGATGCGTATTTGAAGTTTGATAGTCAATCGGTTTCTGTCATCGGCGGGCGCTTTGATGTGAGCAGCTTCTATCACGGCAAAGACGGCAAGGACTACACCGGTATGGATTGGCTTTGGGGCAATATCCAAGGCGCAGCGTTTAATATGAAAAGCAAAAACATTGGCTTTTGGGCATTGTGGATGAACTCTAAACTCGGAGTAAATGGCAACTACAACAGAATGGCGTATGATATGGCGTCCTTTGGGACATACTCGGCGTTTAAGCACAACCATGTGGGCGAAGTGTTTATGGGCGGTGTTGATTTTGATTATGACACATTTAAGTTTAGTCCATTTGTGATATATGATACCAACCATCAGCATAGTGGCACTGCAGGCACACGCAGCGTGCTAAGCGCAGGAGCGAAAGTAGTGCTCGATGTCAAGGGCAATGGCGTAGAGTCCATCACCACACTCCGCGCACTATGGCAGCAGTATGAATCTGCAGGGCGTGATGTGAGCCCGCTACTACTATGGATCGATGAGGAGCTCATCTTTAGCGATATTTTCAAAGTCGGCGCGGGGTATATCAAAACAAACGATTATGGAATCTTGCTCTATGGCCATGATAAGAGTAGATTCTATGGGTATCGCTCTAGCGGTGCTTCAGGCATATACAGTAGCGGCGGTATATATGGCGCGGGCAACCCACTCTATTATGGTGGCAACTCCGGCACATATTATGTCTTTGCAGGCATTAAGCCAGATTCTAGATTGGAGCTTGATTTGCTCTTTGCTGGTGGGGATTATTCTGAATTCTCTGCAGTGGGGCAGTTCCGAGTGCTCGGACAAGCAGACAAAGTCAATCTCAAAGTCGGCGCGGGATTTGTCAGCACAAGGGGGTATAATTGGGATACTACCTCTGTTGATTTTGACAAGCGACGCAACAACCTCATCGCGTTTTTGCGCCTCTCTCTGTAGGGCTTATACGACTTAGATTCTATGCTAGGGGGCTTCTCCCCCTACGCTCCTCCTTTCTATCCCACACTTTTACTCACAAATCAAAACCGCCTTAACCCGCCTCTGTCTTAAACTGATTAAGCCAATGCAATTTGCCTCCACACCTTAAGTTTATTAGCCTTTGTGAATCTAGCTGCAGAGATTCAAGCTCTGTAGTTTATGGAATATAAATTCTTAGATTCTGTGTATTTTGCTAAGTGCCTTTGTGTAGGCTTTTAACGCCCTTTTATAGGGCGGGATTGCAAAGCCTGTGGTTTGAGCGATTTTTTTACTAGCTTTATCGCAGAGAATCTGCAAGGCTTTGAGGGCTTTTTTGCTTTGCTTGAGATTGCCGAGTGCGTAAGTTTGTAGCAATAGCTTATAAGTCTTTTTAGGCAGGCTCTTGGGAAGGTATTTGTAATGCTTGCCATAAGAAAAATTAAAAGTGTGGAGAGAATCTTGCTTAGATTCTATAACGCCACTTGTGGATTCTATCGCGCTTAACGCCCTCTGCCACGCTAGGAGTATCAGCACGCATTCTCGCATAGAATCCACATAGGCATTATACGCTAACGCCTCCCTGCGTAAAAAACTCCGCAACGCATAGCCTTTGAGATGATAAAATTCATTCAGACAATCCTCAAAACTCCTTTGTGTGAGCGGCTTTAGCCAAAAGTCCCTATCACTTGGAATCCCGCTTGTATCAATGCCGCTTTTTGCCACTATGTTTTCTTTATCAAGCAGCACCTGTGTGAGCCTCTCATTTGTGAAATAAAACTCCACATCACTTAGCGGAATGAGTGTAAAATCAATCTTTAGCCCGCTTGCGTAGATGGCAAGATAGCTAAACCACCCCGCCTTTAAATCCGGCGCGAAAAGCTCCATAGATTCTGGCATCTGCACCATAAGCACCTCGCCAAAACGCCCTAGCCAAGTGCTATCCTCACGCAATGGCGTAATATCTGGCATAAAAAAGCTAATATCGTAGTCTTGGAATTTATCTCTTTTGGCATTTTTATTCGCACGCGAACCCTCGAGCGTAACAAGGGCTATGTCTTTGTGGGAAGTGGCAAAGGCAAGAATTTGCTGCAAAGTGGTGTCGTAAGTCGTGTCGTGGGTGGTGTCGCGAGAAACATTGCAAGTCAAATCGTGGGCTAAATTGCAAGCCAAATTAGAAATTAAATGGGAGCGCATAACAATCCTTTTTGCACAAAAGTATAGCAAAATAGAATCTAGCGATGAGAGAGGCTCCAAAATTAGGAGCTAAGTGGCTTTTGGTATAATGCACAAACTTACCTTGCAACAAAGGGCTAAAGTGGCAAAAACAATAGCGGTGTTTTTTGATTGTGAAAATGTCTCGGCGCATTGCGTGAAGTTTGTGTTTAAAAAGCTTAAGAAAAAAGGTAAAATCATCGTCGCGCAGGCTTTTAGGGATTGGTCAAAAGAAAGCAATTGGAATAGAGAAGTCATCGAGCAATACGCGATTGAACCCGTGCAGGTTTTTGGTATCCCAAACAAAAATAGCTGCGATCTTAAGATTCAAAATGCTGTTTTTAATGTGCTAGAGCGCGGGGTGGCTAAGATTATCGCGATTGTTTCTAGCGATAGTGATTTTAGGCATATTGCGCTGGAGGTCAGGCGACGCGGGCTAAAAATGATGATTTTTGGAGAGCCAAAGGCTAAGCCACTATTACGCGCAAGTTGCGATAAGTTTATCGAGCTGCCTATGAAAGCAAAAAAGCAAGCTATCGAGGCAGCGGACACAAAGGACGTGGAAGCTAAAAAGGACGCGCCCCAAACAGAAACCAAGCTCAAATCGCTAGAGGAAAAAAGGCAAATGCTGCTTAGTGCTATCACTCACTGCAAAAAGGATAGCAATGGCTGGTGCCATATCCAAAATCTCGTCATCTATCTCAAGCAAAATCTCGCGCTTTCTCGCAAGAGTTTTGGGAGGAGCAAATGGGCAAGTGTTTTTGATATGTATCCGCAGGATTTGGAGTATGTGAAGCTAGGGAATGGTATCCTCATAGTGCGACTAAGGAGCGTGGATACAGGCGTATTTATTAATGGCTCTTATGGGAAGCTATTGTCGTTTTAGTCTCGCTCTCAAATCCTTGCAGATTCTACAAAGCTCCACACTGCTGTATGTGTTTAGAATCTTAGCGCGTGATTGGGACACAAAATCCACTCCCATAGATTCTGTTTGAATGCAAGTTTTGCTAGATTATAGAATCTTTTGGTGCCAGCGCGTCAGGAACGCCACTTGGGCTAGTGCCTTATTCTCAAACTGACTAGATTCTATAGCCACGCAACCTCCAAAAAGATTGGATATACTTTCTTAACCTCATACCAAAGGAAAGATATGCGACATTTTTACGACTTTATCAATGGCTTGGCTCTCGTGCTTCTCATCGCACTTGGGAGCCTATATATCGCCTCACTCGACGCACTGGCGCGCTACCATATCTCGCCGCTCATCATAGGCATAGTGCTAGGTGTCCTCGCTTCATCACTCTATCGCAATGCCCAACAATCCTGTGAAAAAGGCGTAACGCTAAGTGCCAAAAAGCTTTTGCGGCTAGGGATTATCCTCTATGGATTTCGCGTAAGTCTTGAGGGCATTATGAGCGTGGGGCTCTCTGGCACGCTCATTAGTCTTAGCGTGGTGGTGGGGATTTTGGTGCTTGGGAGCGTGATTGGGGTGAAGGTGTTTGGGCTGGATAGAGAGCTTGCGCTGCTTGTGAGCGGGGGGAGTGCGATATGCGGCGCGGCGGCGGTGCTCGCTATAGAATCTAGTATCAAATCCCAACCCTACAAAGGCATCATCGCCGTGGGGAGCGTAGTGGTGTTTGGACTCATCTCGATGTTTTTGTATCCGCTTGCGTATGCGATCTCAAGCCTCGGGCTTAGCGAGATTCAGTGGGGCGTGTATGTGGGTGCGACGCTGCACGAGGTGGCAAATGTCGTGGGTGCAGGCAGCGGGATCTCGCCTGAAGCGGAAAAAATCGCTGTGATTATCAAGATGATACGCGTGCTTTTGCTAATCCCCGTGCTCCTTATCGTGCCACTGCTCTTTGCCTCCACACAAAGCGGAGCCAAGCGCAACCTGCATATCCCGTGGTTTGCCTTTGGGTTTTTGGGTGTGGTGGTGCTAAACTCCGTGATTACCCTGCCCGAGTGGCTCATCTCTAGCGGGGAGAGTGCCTCTACATTTTTACTCGTGATGGCGATGAGTGCGTTGGGGCTGCAGATTGATTTCAAAAAATTCCTAGATTCTGGAGGCAAGGCATTTGGGCTTGCTTTTGTGCTAGCACTCATACTGATTTTTGGCGGATATGGCTTAGTGTATGTATGCCTCTAGCGATTTTTGCTCCTAAGACTCCCAAAACTCACACTAAAACTCTTTGTGCTCTTTGGCGGGGGGAAAGGGTAGGTTTCTAGCTCTTTGAGTGTGGCATCAAGCGCACGATCAAAGGCATCATCAAGCGCGTATCGCTTAACCATATAGTGCATTTTCCCCTGCGCGCTAATCTCAAACACCACCACGCCCTCCAAATCCGGAGCCAAAAATTGCGAGCGTCTGTCCCAATGCGAGAGCAAAATCTTGCTAATTATGGCAAACCATTCATCATACGCACCATCCTCTTGCTGCGCGCTCTCATTTTGGATTGTGATGGTGGTATTGAGGTTATGAAGTTGTTGGTGCAAGTCCTTGCTTTGCTGCGCGAGATCGCTAAGTTTTTTGGCATTTTGGGCGTGCTTGTCGCGATCATCAGGGGTTTCTTGGGATTTGGCAAAGGCATTGGCATCAATTTGGGCAAACATATTTTTGATACCACTGCCCTCGAGGGGATTGCTTGTGGGATTTTGGGGCTTGGATTCTTGTTTGGGTGTAAGATCGAGGTAGGCTTGTATATCAATAGATTGGATTGTGATTGCAGATTCTGGCAGGGTGGTGTATTTGGTAGGCTCTCCCCTAAATGCCCCAAAGAAAAACAACACAAGCAAGGCATAGAAGCAAAATGCAATCACGCCACTCGCCACAAACATCACAAAATTAAAGCGCATCTAACCACCTGTAACGAGCGAAACCTTTAAAAAACCAGATTCTTTGAGGGATTTGAGGACATAAATCACATCATCATACAGCAGGGCTTTGTCAGCGCGTATGAAAATGGGAATATTTTTGTCAAAGCGTGCGCTTTTTAGCACAAAATTTTCTCCAAAAGTCGCGAGATCATAGACTTCATCTCGCACATACACCTTTCTATCTAGACTCACACGCACTTCTAGGATAGAATCTTGGGCGAGCTTCTTGCTTTTTGAGCCACGGGGTAGCGCAATGTCCTCTTGGTAGGTTATGGTTGGTATGCCTATCATCAAAATCGCTAGGAGCACAAGCATCACATCCACTAGAGGCGTGATATTTAGCTCGGGCTTCTCATCGAGATCGAACTCATCTTCTCTCATAGACTATTTCTTTGCGAACTTAACATAAGGTTTATTTGCATTTGGATACAAACGCCTATGTTGTAGGCTTTGCGCTTTAAAAGGAGATAAAACGAATACGCCGGAATAGCCACCAAAATCCCGCAAGCAGTAGCCACGAGAGCCTTAGAAATCACGGGTGCGATGATATCAAAAGACACATTGCCACCGCCGAGATGCGAAAACGCCTCCAATATCTCCACCACCGTGCCAAAAAGCCCGATAAAAGGCGCAGTCGATGAGATGATACTCAAAAACACAAGTCCCCGCGTGGCTTTTTGTATAGCTCTAGTTTTCCAAACCTGTAACAAATCCGCATCGATGATATTGTGGCTATTTAAGAGCGTAGCGAGAATGGCGTTTTTGGGAATACTCACAGGGCTTGTGCTCAGCAAATCGACATTGTGTTGCTCTCTAGAGAGCCAATCCCCAAGCGTGAAAGTTTTGTAAATATAAATCCATAAAGTAGTCAAAAAATAGAGACTAAGCCACCCAAGCACCACAAGAGTAACAGGCGTGCTCTGGGCGATAAACACCAAAAAAGTATCCATACAAACCTCTACAAAAAATCACAAAATGTGAGTTTGTGAATCTAAAATTTTGTGCGTGCGGCAGTCTCTATGCGTGAAACGACAGAGGAGATAGCGACACGATCGTTGCTCGCCTCTTCTAAAAGCTTTCTAGCATCATCAATAGCAGCAGCCACTTGATCTTCTGTGCTACCATTGATAGATACCGCACCATCGGCTATAACATCGACTTTGTGCGGCGAAACCTCGGCATAACCCCAATTAATCGCTACAAGCTCTGAATCTCCACTAGGCATAAAAATCTCAATAACACCAGTTTTTAGCGAAGAGAGGAGATTGCAATGCCCCGGATAGACGCCAAACTCCCCCTCGCTACCGGGCATCACTACTGACTGCACCGCTCCATCGTATATTTTGCCATAAGGGGTTACGATACTTAGCATTAAAGTTTCCATACTATCGCCCTCCTGCTATGCCTTTGCCTTAAGTTTTTCTGCCTTTTCTAGTGCTTCTTGGATATTGCCTACCATATAGAAGGCATTTTCTGGGATATGATCGTATTTCCCTGACAAAATCCCCTTAAAGCCCTCTAGTGTCTCTTCAAGCGTTACATATTTGCCCGGACTTCCCGTAAAGACCTCTGCTACGAAGAATGGCTGAGAGAGGAATTTCTCGATTTTTCTCGCTCTATCCACAGTTTGCTTGTCTTCTTCAGAAAGCTCATCCATACCCAAAATCGCGATAATGTCTTGCAAATCTTTGTATTTTTGTAAAATCTGCTGCACACCCGTAGCAATTTTATAATGCGTCTCACCCACTACTTGTGGATCCAAAATCCTCGAAGTAGAATCTAGAGGATCCACCGCAGGATAGATGCCCTTTTCTGTAAGCTTTCTATTAAGAACCGTAGTGGCATCAAGATGCGAGAACACCGACGCAGGAGCGGGGTCAGTCAAGTCATCAGCTGGCACATACACCGCTTGTACAGAGGTAATGGAACCTTTCTTTGTTGAAGTAATGCGCTCTTGCAATTTACCCATCTCACTAGCAAGTGTAGGCTGATAGCCCACCGCTGAAGGAATGCGTCCCAAAAGCGCAGACATTTCGGCACCAGATTGCGCGTATCTAAAGATATTATCAATAAACATAAGCACATCTAAGCCTTTCTCGTCTCTAAAATACTCTGCCATAGTAAGTCCTGTAAATGCGATTCTATTTCTCGCTCCCGGTGGCTCATTCATCTGTCCATAGCACAATGCCACTTTATCGAGCACGCCGCCCTCTTGCATTTCGTTATAGAGATCGTTCCCCTCTCTTGTGCGCTCGCCCACGCCAGCAAACACAGAATATCCGCTATGCTTATAGGCGACATTGTGGATAAGCTCCATAATCACCACGGTTTTACCCACGCCGGCACCACCAAACAAGCCTACTTTACCACCCTTAGAGTATGGTGCGAGCAAATCCACCACTTTGATACCTGTTTCAAACATTTCTGTTTTGGTGCTTTGGTTATCAAATGTCGGAGCTTCTCTGTGGATAGGCCACTTAAGATCTGTGTTTATCGGCTCACCACCGTCTATAACATCGCCCGTTACATTAAAGATTCTGCCCAAAACTGCCTCGCCTACGGGCACTTCAATCATCTTACCACGAGCCTTGACACTCTCGCCTCTTGTCAAGCCCTCCGTCATATCCATAGCAATGGTGCGGACACGATTATCGCCCAAATGCCCCACCACTTCAAGCACAAGCTTATTCTTACGCCCTTCTACATCAAACTCCACATCTACGGCTTCATTAACAAATGGTAGATAGGAATCAAACTCTATATCCACAACTGGTCCCATAACCTGTATAATCTTACCTTGCATTTTTTCTCCTCTTTAGATTTATTTCATCGCCTCAACACCGGCATTGATCTCAACAAGCTCGGTTGTAATCGATTCTTGACGCGCTTTATTGTAAGCGACACTAAGACTTTTTACCAAATCACCCGCATTACTTGTAGCGGCATCCATAGCCTGCACCCTCGCACTATGTTCTGCTGCTAGAGAATCTATCAGTGCGTAATACATATTGTATTCCACATATTTTTGCGCAAGCTGATCTAAGAGCACATCTTCCACTTCCTCAGATTCTATACTCATCGTATCGTGCTCTTCAAGAGCTTTCTGCACATCAATATTAATCGTTAGTGGAAGCAAAGCGCGAGTTTCTAACACTTGAGAGATCATATTTTTAAAGCCATTATGCACAATGATAACCTCATCGGTAAGCCCATCAAAAAAATCCTTGACGACATTTTGGATAAATTGTGCAGCCCCCTCATATGTAGGCATTGCGCTAAGTCCCACAACCCTATCAAGCACTTCAACATCATTGAATGTAAAAAATGAAATCCCTTTTTTGCCAATACCACGCAAACGCACCTTGACATTCTGCTCTTTGTAATGCTTCATAAGGCGCACTACTTCTTTAATTGTGGATTGATTGAAACCACCACATAAGCCCTTGTCAGCAGTGATAAATACGATATCAATTTTTTTAATCTCCCGTGGTTTGGAGCCCAAAAAATATTTGCTATTGATATTTTCAACACCCTTTACAAGAATTTTGCGGACGATTTCATCAAACATTTCATTGAGCTTTTGCGAATACACCTTAGAACGCCTTGCTAATTCTTCCGTTTTTTTCAGCTTGGAGGTCGAAACAAGCTTCATCGCACGCGTTGTTTTCTGCGTGTTTTTTACGCTTGTAATCTTCCGTCTTATGTCTTTAAGATTACCGCCCATCCATTACTCCTTATCTCTTATGCAGAAAAGCTTGTTTTGAACTCTTTAAGTGCGTTAGTAAGCTCTTCTTCCATATCTTTGTCTAAAGCTTTCTTAGCGCGGATATCTTCAAAAATCTTAGGGAATCTCGCCTCCAAGAATGGATAAAACTCCGCCTCAAAATCCAAAACTTTACTAGCAGGAATATCATCAAGGAAACCATTTGCGCCCGCATAGATGAGCACAATCTGCTTTTCAATCGCAAGTGGCGAATACGGAGGCTGCTTGAGTACTTCAACCATTCTTTGCCCTCTCTCAAGCTGCTTACGACTCACCTCATCAAGATCAGAGGCAAATTGTGAGAATGCTTGCAACTCTCTATATTGCGCAAGATCAAGTCTTAGTGTCCCTGAAACTTGCTTTGTAGCTTTGATTTGTGCAGCACCACCCACACGAGAAACCGACAAGCCCACATTGATCGCAGGACGCACACCGGAGTTAAACAAATCTGTTTCTAGGAATATCTGTCCATCTGTAATGGAGATCACATTGGTTGGAATGTAAGCTGAGATATCTCCCGCCAATGTCTCAATGATAGGTAACGCAGTCAAAGAGCCCGCACCCAACTCATCACTAAGCTTCGCGGCACGCTCAAGAAGTCGTGAGTGGAGGTAGAACACATCTCCGGGGAATGCCTCGCGTCCCGGTGGTCTCCTAAGAATAAGTGACATCTCTCGGTATGCCACCGCGTGCTTGCTCAAATCATCATAGATAATGAGCGCGTGGCGTCCATTATCCCTAAAGTATTCACCGATAGTAACGCCTGTGTATGGAGCGAGGAATTGCATTGCGGCAGAAGACGAAGCAGGAGCATTAACCACAACTGTGTATTCCATCGCCCCGTGCTCCTCTAGCTTTCGCACCACTTGCGCCACTGTGGATTCTTTTTGCCCCACAGCCACATAGATACATACGACATCTTGTCCTTTTTGGTTGATGATAGAATCTATTGCAACGGTTGTTTTACCTGTCTGTCTATCGCCAATGATAAGCTCTCTTTGACCACGACCAATTGGCACAAGCGCATCAATAGCCTTAATCCCCGTCTGAAGTGGCTCATGCACAGATTTTCTCGCCATAATACCCGGCGCTTTCTCCTCTACGAAACGAAACTCGCTAGCCTCTATCGCACCCTTGCCATCAATCGCATCGCCTAAGGTATTGATCACACGCCCTACTACGCTATCTCCGACAGGCACTTTCATAAGTTTTTTTAATCTCTTAACAGAAATACCCTCTTTGATATCTTTACCACTACCAATTACCACAACGCCGACACTCGACTCTTCAAGACTCATCGCAATGCCGATGTCACCTGTCTCAAACTCCACCATCTCATAATACATTACATTATTAAGCCCATACACCTTTGCCACACCATCGGCATAGGTAACGACTCTACCTGTTTCACTAATATCTACATTGATATTAAAGTTCTCTATGCGCTCCTTGATGATTGAGCTGACTTCTTCTGATCTTAGTTTTGCTACCACTTTCGACTCCTTTTTTGGGTTTAAATTGCTTTTAGAATATGATTTGTCAAATCTGTGAAAAATCTCTCTTTAGAAAACGAGATTTCAACGCCCAAATCCTCCACACTCAATCTAATACCATCAATGGCTGCCCTCTCTTGGCGCACATCAAGATTGACATTTAGCCTAGACGATAGGCTTTTAGCGATATTTTGCAAGGTTGTGGAATCTAGCTCCTCTTTTATTTTAAGCACCGCGACATATTGTTTTTTGTCTGCGAGGATTTTTTTCTCAAGAGTCCTTACAATGCCCGGTATAGCAGAGATTCTATCCGATCGCACCAAAAGTCTGATGAGATTCTCAAACTTCTCCTCACACTCACTAAAAACACCGAGTAGCAACTCCTCTTTTTTGGCTTTTTCGATAAATGGTGAATGGATAAAATCTCTCAACGACTTATCCTCAAATGCCTTATTAAGTGCGGATAGCAGTGTGATAACCTGCTCTATTTCTTGAGTAGAAAAACTATCCAAAATAGCTCTTGTGTATTTTTTGGCTACCAAATCCATCATGATGCAATCCTTTTTGTGATTATATTGACATAATCCTTGTTCTCAAGCTGCACATCTTTTGAATGGACTACCTCACTCAAAATAGATTCCACAACCTCTCGCATAGCTTTTGCCTGCTCAAACTCCATATTTGCTTCCATCGTCTGAATCATCGCTTGAATCTGTGCCTGTGTCTGCTGAGCAAAACGCTGCGAGATCATACTCGCTTCCTTTTTGGCAATCTCGACAATCTCCTGTGCTCGCGCTTGACTCTCTTCTAGTTTTTTGAGAGCGTCGGCTTTCTCCCTTTGGGCTTTATGGAGTTTGTTTTGTATCTCCTCAAGCTGTGAGGCTATATGAACCCTGCGATTGACAAAAATCGCCTTGATACGCGCAAACGTGAAGTACCACAAAATAGCCACAAACAATATAAAATTGACAAGCCTCGGGATAAAATCACTCTGCTCAAAACTCCCCGCAGCACAAGCAACACCGGGTAATGCCAACATCAAAATTATGGTTATCATATGTCTCATCGCCACTCCTTATACTTGCTCAAGCTTTTTACGTATGCTCTGCTTGTATTCCCCGATATGCGAGCCCAAATCACTTCTTAAGTCTTCCTGATACCCCAAAAGCTCCTGCCTAAACGCAAGCATTTTGGATTCAATCTCTGCCTTTTTTTCGGCTAATTTCTCTTCTAAAAGTGTCTTTTCTCTAGCCGTGGCTTGTTCGATAATCTCTTTTGCCTCTCTCTGCGCGTCACTGATAGTTTTGGTTATCTCCTCTTGAATCTTTGCTATCTCCTCTAAATTGCCCTGTGTATCTTGCAAGTCTTTTTTAATCATCTCATCACGCTTATTCATAAAAGCAATCATAGGCTTATATAACCATTGGTTAAGCAAAAAGAGTAAGATGATGAAACAACAAAACACCAAAATCATCAGTTTAAAATTTACTGATATTTCCATAACTAAGCCACTCCTTCCTAAAATTTAAGCTCCTAAAGTCCGCTTATAATCTAGACTCTCAACCTATTTTAACAATTTAAGTTATGAATTTTCTTAAACTTTTTAATTTAGTGAGCAATTTTTTCAATAAACGCCTGAATTTCTACATCTTGAGAAAATTCTATACAAATCTGATTGTTCTTAACACTCGCTTTGTAGGCATTTTGGCGTAAAATCTCCTGCGCTTCCTTCAAAAGCTCTCTATCGATATTGGCTTTAGGCTGCGATTTGCTAGGAATTTTGCTTGGGTTTTTGATATTTTTAATCAACGCTTCACTATCACGCACGCTAAGCCTCTGACCGATAATAGAATCCATCGCCAATCGCTGCTCCTGTGGTGAGAGTGTGACCAAAACCTTAGCATGTCCTTGCGTGATTTTGCCCTCTATGAGAGATTCTTGCACAAATGCCTCAAGGCTTAATAATCTTAAAGTATTTGTGATTTGTGTCCGCGATTTTTTAATCCTTTGTGAAAGCTCCTCGTGGGTAACGCCATACTCATCAAGCAATTCTTGATACGAATATGCCAATTCTATGGGATTAAGATCTGCGCGTTGGATATTCTCTATAAGCGCCAACTCTCGCATTTTGTGAGTATCTATATCAGCCACTATTGCTTTGATAGTGTGCATTCCAGCTAGCTTGCTAGCGCGCAATCGCCGCTCTCCAGCCAGCAGCACATACTCTCCATTTTCATCTTCACAAACCACGATAGGTTGCAAAAGCCCGTGATCCTTGATAGAATCTGCTAGCTCCTGCAGGGCATTTTCTTCAAAATACTTTCTTGGCTGATAAGGATTTGGCTTAATGATCTCCACACTTAGCTCAAGCACCGCACGTTCAGAATCTCCCATACTATTTTCATAAGCTTGGGAAACCTCCCCAAAAATCGCATCCAGTCCGCGCCCTAAGCCCCTATTTTTTTTTGCCATTACGCGTCCTCCATACTTATGCGCCCTCTAGGATAAGTTCGGCAAGGTTTTGATACGCGATGCTTCCACTAGACTTGGCATCATAAAGTAAGATAGGCTTCCCAAAGCTTGGAGATTCTGCTAGTCGCACGCTTCGGGGCACGATGATATACTCTCCTCTTTCACTTTTAAAAAGATGTTTTTTAAAATGCTGCGTGAGATCGTCAAACACTTGTTTTGAGAGGTTGTGCTGATTAGAATACATAGTGGGCAAAAAGCCTCTGATACTTAGGTTTGGGTTGCTCGTATCTTTGATCACTTTCACGGTATTCAGTAGCTGCGCCAATCCCTCAAGTGCGTAAAACTCGCACTGAATGGGCACGATCACAGAATCTGACGCTACTAGCGCATTTACCGTCAAAGCCCCTAGAGCGGGCGGAGAATCTACGATGACAAAATCATACTGATCTTTTATCTCATCAAGCTTGTTGCGTAGGATTGTCTGTCCGCTTTTTTTGTTATAAAAATCCTTTTCAAACCCAGCTAAGGCGATACTAGAGGGCACAAGGGATAAAAAAGGAATCTCTGATAAATCAATAATCGCATCGCTAAGCGTATTGCGCCCGCATAACACCTGATAAATATCGGCTTGAATATCCGTGCGCCTAATGTTAAATGTCGTGGTTGCATTGCCCTGCGGATCGCAATCAATCAACAAAACACGCTTTTCAGATATCGCCAACGACGCCGCTAGATTCACAGCAGTCGTCGTCTTGCCAACCCCTCCTTTTTGATTTGCGACGGTTATAACCTCACTCATTCTCCAAACTCCTTATCTACAACTATACACGATCTGTGAATCCACCACTATCGCGCCATCTTCTAGCAACTCCGCATCCCTAAAAGAGACTTCCCTGTCGTTATGATGGAAGCTAAAACCAAAATTGTTGTGGAATTCTAACGCATAGAATCTAAAAATTTGCTTCCAAGATGGTTTTTTCTCAAGACTTGCAAAATATTTAGACAAAAACGCTCTAAGCTCGATCAGTGCGCTTATATCGGGCTCTAGTGTCGCATACCCTCCACGCTCCTTAGTGCCCCTATCATAGAGATTGATACCTATCCCACACACGAGATAATCCTGCCATTTATTACACAGCACGCCCCCGATTTTTTGCTCTCCTATATAGAGATCATTAGGCCACTTTAGCCAAACCCGCGAACCAAGCTCCCTTAGCACCTCCTTGCACAAAAACCCAAAGTATATAGAGGCAGATTCTATCCTCAAATCCTCTGGCAAATCCCAAAGTGCTAGCACAAAGGAAAAATACAGCGCATTTGACTGCTCCTCCCACGCATTGCCACGCGAGCCTATGCCGTGCGTCTGCCTACGCGCACTCACACACATAGGAGCGTGCAAATCCCCCGCTTTTAGCCCTTGTAAGAGAAAGGTTTGCGTAGATTCTAAGCAGTCATAGATTTGTATATCCATTGAGTCCCTAATGCTTTTTGCGTGGCTTAAGTTTTTGCAAATGGCTTATGAAAGCCCCACACTTCCCGTGCCTTGCGTATAGATTCAGAATCTAGCGAGACAATCATCACGCCTTCATAATCCTGCAAACTATCCTCTATCTGCCCATACGCATTGACATACAAACTATCGCCATAAAAACTCCAACTACTCTCATCAATGAGCTCCGTCCCCACGCGATTAACCCGCAAAATCGCACAGGAATTTAAAAATGCGCGCATCTTACACAGAGATCGCCATCTCAGCAGAGAATCAAAGGTATTAGCACAGGGCACAATCAGCACATCATAGCACTCTGGCTTCATCGCGACAAAAAGCTCATCAAAATGCAGCTCAAACCCCGATAGTATGCCCACTTTTAAGCCCTCTCGCTCTATGCTTAGGGGCAGTTTTGGCTTCTTGTAATGTTTATTAGCAAAAAACGCGCGTTCATTCCAATGCTCAAAATCTATCAAACGCTGCTGGATAGAGAATCTAAAGCCCTGTGAATCTATGAGGGCGATTGTCTTATAAAATTTGCTTGAAAGCCTATTAGATGAGAGTTTAAGCGTGTAAGAATCCACCACAATGGGCGTGATGATCTCTAGCTTGTATTGCTTGGCAAAGCGCGTGAGATCTCGCAATATGCTGACATTGTGGCTTGCCACAAGCTGCGGCGAGGGTAGAGATCGCAAATGTCCAAAAAATGGCTCAAAGGTGTATTCTGGCAGGGCGACTAGCGACACGCCTTGTTTGGCGCAATTTTGGAAATACGATTCTAAATACAGAGGCGATTGCACCTTAGAAACCTGCAGGAGAGCTACACGCATTGCACGACCTTGTGAGAAAATAAGCGGGATTTTACTATTCTTAAGCTTAGAATTGCTTTGGCGACATTAACAATTCTTAAAGAGGGGTTGTGCTAGGATTGCGCGTTTTGGATTCTAAAAATTTAAGGAAAATGGCAATGGTAGAGCGATACGCACGCGAGAAAATGAAAAAGCTTTGGGATTTAGAGGCGAAATACTCCGCTTGGCTAGAGGTGGAAAAGGCGTTGGTTAAGGGCTGGAATGCTTTGGGGCTCATTCCAGATTCTGATTGTGAGAAAATCTGCAAAAACGCAAAATTCGATATTGCAAGAATTGATGAAATCGAGGCGGTAACCAAACACGATCTAATCGCCTTTACCACAAGTGTGGCAGAAAGCTTGGGCGAGGAGTCGCGGTGGTTTCATTATGGAATCACCTCAAGTGATACGATTGATACTGCCGTGGCATTGCAGATGAGGGATTCTCTACAAATCATCATCGAGGGCGTGAAAGGCTTGCAAGAGGCGATAAAAAAGAGGGCGTATGAGCATAAAGACACGCTTATGGTGGGGCGAAGTCATGGGATTCACGGCGAGCCTATTACCTTTGGGCTTGTGTGTGCGATATGGTATGATGAGATTACGCGGCATTTGAGGGCATTAGAATCCACACTAGAAGTCATTAGCGTGGGCAAAATCAGCGGGGCTATGGGCAATCTAGCCCATACGCCAATAGAGCTAGAAGAGCTAGTGTGTAAAAACCTAGGGCTAAAGGCTGCCCCTGCGAGCAATCAAGTCATTCAAAGAGACAGATACGCTAGGCTTATCACGGATTTAGCCCTTTTGGCAAGTAGCTGTGAGAAAATCGCAGTAGAGATTCGGCATTTGCAACGCACAGAGGTGTATGAGGCGGAGGAGTATTTTAGCAAAGGACAAAAGGGTAGCTCTGCGATGCCCCACAAACGCAATCCCGTTTTATCTGAAAATATTACGGGGCTTTGTCGTGTGATACGAAGCTACGCCCTGCCTGCTATGGAGAATGTCGCGCTGTGGCACGAGAGGGATATTAGCCACTCTTCTGTGGAGCGATTTATCCTGCCAGATAGCTTTATTACGAGTGATTTTATGCTAGCACGCCTCACGGGGCTTATTGAAAATCTAGTCGTGTATCCCAAAAATATGCTAAAAAATCTCAATCTAACCGGGGGCTTGGTTTTCTCTCAAAGAATCCTCCTAGAGCTACCAAAATGCGGGGTGAGCCGCGAAGATGCGTATAAAATCGTGCAGAGAAATGCGATGAAAGTGTGGGAATCTCTGCAAAATGGCGAGGCAGCGGTAAATGAACGGGGAGAATCGCTATATCTGCAATATCTCTTGGCAGATTCTGAACTTGTGGGGCTTTTAAGCAGAGGTGGAGATTCTAAAGATTCTAAAAGCGTGGTGGATTCTAGCAAGGCAGAATCTAAAAGCGGCGAGGCGATAATCCGCCAATGCTTTGACTTTGGCTACTATACCAAAAATGTAGATTCTATCTTTAAGCGAGTGTTTGGGGAATAGGGGTGGCACAAAGAAAAACCTCACAACAATCTCTCGATATAAAAGTGTGCGAGTGCGCCTAAGCCCACAACACGCTTAAGATAGACACCATTTCATCACACACAATCTCTCTTTTTGCGCAAAAACGCCATAATGCTCCCTAGCACATCGTCCCAATCCTTGCTTGGAGATTCTATGCGCTCTTTAGTATCATCGCTATAAGTAATCGTGATATTTTGCCCATAGTGCGCAATTTGCTTGAGCTTTAGCGCATTTGCTAGCACGCGGATTTTGATAAGCTCCAAAAAACTAAGCGTAAATGAATCTAGCTTACCAAAGCGGTTTTCTATCTCGCCCTCTATCTCATACACATCGCTTAGATTCTCACATAGGCTCAATCGGCGATAGAGCTCAAGGCGCAGCTTATCACTCCCCACAAGCTCAGGATTGATATACGCGCTTATATTGAGCTTGAGATCCACTTGCGCACTTTTTTGCACCCCAGAGCCGCTAAGCTGATTGATACAGTCCTCTAGCATAGAGAGATACAAGCCATAGCCGATTTTTTTGATATGTCCGCTTTGGGCTTCCCCTAGGAGATTCCCACCACCGCGAATCTCCAAATCGTGATAGGCGAGATTTTCCCCACTGCCCAGATAAGAATTTTTCTCTAGCGCGCCCAGTCGCTTTTTTGCCTCCTCCCCCAGCGCACTCTCGCGCGCCACACACAGATAGCAAAACCCCTCCTTGCTCCCGCGCCCCACACGCCCGCGTAATTGGTGCAAATCCGCTATCCCAAAGCGATTTGCCTCCTCCACGATGATGGTATTGGCATTGGGCAGGTGCAAGCCAGATTCTACGATGCTTGTGCAAAGCAGCACATCAAGCTCTTTGCGCACAAATTCCGCCATCACTTCTTGGGATTTGCTATCCTCCACTTGAGAGTGCAGTATCCCTATGCGCAGCTTTGGCAGCAGCTCGTTTAGCTCTTTAGCCTTTTGCGCAATCCCCGCAATGTTGTTATACACATAAAACACCTGCCCACCGCGGCGCAACTCACGCAAAATAGCCTCGCGTATGATTTTTTCATCATAGATTTTAAGAAATGTCCGCACGCCCTTGCGCTCCATAGGCGGTGTGCGTAGCGCGCTAAAACCTTTGATATGTGAGAGTGCCATATTGAGCGTGCGCGGGATTGGCGTGGCACTCATACTAAGGGTATGCACATTTTTGCATAACGCCTTCATCTTTTCTTTTTGCTTCACACCAAACTTATGCTCCTCATCAATCACCACAAGCCCAAGCCTACTAAACTCTAGCCCCAAAAGCGCGTGCGTGCCTATCACCACATCAATCTCGCCATTTTTGAGCCCTGTATTTACACGATTTTTATCCTTTGTGAATCTATCGACTTTGGCTATGTGTATGGGCTTGCCATTTTCTTTGCTAAGCGCACCTAGCCGCTCCTGCAGGGTAACAAAATGCTGCGTGGCAAGCAAAGTCGTAGGCACGATAAAGGCGCACTGATAGCCCTGCGCGATAAGTGCCACAATCGCGCTCATCGCCACTTCCGTTTTGCCAAAGCCCACATCACCGCTAAGCAGTCTATCCATCACGCGCCCAGATTCTAAATCGTCTAAAATCTCTCCGATGCTGCGCTCCTGATCCTCGGTGAGCGCGAAAGGACGGGATTTGTCAAAGGCATAGAGCAGTGCGCAATCACGCGTGATTTTCACACCCTCTAAGAGCGATCGTTGTGCCGCAAGCTCGATGATAGCCCCAGCGATCTCAAAAAGCTTCTTACGCACAGAATCTTTGAGCTTGCTAAAACTTCCCTTGCCAAGCTTATCCACAATAGGCAGTGTGCCAGAATCCGCCACATACCTATCGATCATATCCAGTCGCTCCACGGGTAGCAGCAGCTTATCCTCGCTCTGATAGGCAATCTCGATAAAATCCCGCACCACGCCAAGCACGCTCGTGCTCTTTAAACCCTTAAACACTCCTATGCCATAATCCGTATGCACGACATATTCGCCCACATTGAGTTCATTGAGCTGCAGGCGCGAGCGTTTGGGCTTTTTGGCGCGCTTGGCGGTTTGGTTAAAGGACAAAATAAGCCATTGCTGGTGCAGGATATTGACATTTTGCGTGCCTAGGGCGACTTTGAGGCGTGCGAGATTCACATCTAGGGGCTCAAGCAGCCTTGGCGGCGTGCTACTACAATCAAGCCCATAGGATTTGAGCAAGGCGTAGTTTGGGGTAATGAGCGTGATCTCTCTGTCTTTGTGCAAAGCAAGGAGTGAGGGGAGCATATTGGGACTAAAGAGAATCCCCTCGCACACCTCGCTACGCGCAACAAGGGGCATTGCAAAGAGAGAATCTAAGCTAAGCGCAGAGGGCAGCTCCTCCTCTATACTATGGATTTCTTTAGCTTCCTCAAGCGCGCTTGGTGTGAGAAAGCACGGATAGGACGCGCTCAAATGCGCGCCCTTATCGCCCAAACGCCACAGCCAAGACGCGCCCATCTCTAGATGAGATTCACTCTCCCAAGGCGATTGCGTATCCGCCTCATCGCTCGCCTCGCTTAATTGCGCGCGCTCCTCCTGCACCCCAAAAAGCGCGATGGGGATTTCAAGGGAAGCAATCTCGGATTTTTGACTAAGCTGCGTGCTCACATCAAAAACGCGTATGCTCTCCACACTCTCATCAAAAAAGCAGATTCTATGTGGGCTAGCCTCATTTGGCAAAAATATATCCACAATCTCGCCGCGCAAGCTCATCTCCCCGGGCATCTCCACCACTTCCACGCTCTCATAGCCATAGCCTAGGAGCTTTTGGGCGAGTGTGTGGGGATCTATGGGCGTGGTTTTATCGATAGTGAAACTTTGGAGACATTCTGATTTGGGCAGCGGATAGAGGATACTTGAGATAGGAGCGCAGAGAATCTTTGGGCTCTGAGATTCATAAAACGCACGCAAAACCTGCAACAACTCAAGCAAATCCTCGCGAAAGGGCGTGAGATCGTCGCCAAAATGCACGCGCACCTCGGGCAGCACAAAGGGCACAAAAGGGCTAAAATCTCTATGTGTGCGACAAAAATCTATCACTTCATAAGACGCCCTCGCCTCCTCATAGTCCTTGCAAACTACGATAAAGGCATTCTTAAAATCCTTTGTTTGCGCGCACTCTTGGGATAAAAGCGCGTAAATATCGCCCTGTATCAAATCCTAATCTTTCTTTTTGGAATCTAAGTCCTTGATACCATCTTTGCCTAAGAGTTCCCTTGGATTCTTACTATCGCGCACCTTGCTTTCACCGACAAACATACCTTTGCGCTCGACTACAAGCTCATTTGTGGTGATCGTCCCTTCAATGCGCCCCTGTGCTTTGAGCTCGAGGAAGTTTGAGACAGAATCCCCCATAAGCTTGCCCGCCACCACGAGCGCGTTGGCATTGATGACACCCCTCACCACGCCGCTTCTGCCTATCATCACCGTATCTTTAGAGTTGATAGTCCCCTCAAAATCACCATCGATATGCAGACGACACTCGATATTTATCTCCCCCTTTATTCTTGTGCCGCTGGCGATGATAGTGGCTCCTCCTGCGGAACTTGATCCATCAAGCTGTTTATTGTCGTTAGTAAAGATTGCCATGATACATTCCTTTCGTTTTCAAAGATTGATGAAAAATCACTCATCGTCCATTCGATGAAGTTTTTGGGATCTAAGACATTGCCCAAAAACCTCACCTCATAGTGCAAATGAGGACCCGTGCTAGCGCCACTATTGCCAGAATACGCTATTAGCTGCCCTTTTTTGACAAAACTGCCGTGTGCTACGACGATTTTATTAAGGTGCGCGTAATAGGTGCGAAATCCAAACGAGTGGTCGAGTTTAACCAAATTGCCAAAACCGCCGTTATAGCCCATTTGAGCAAACTCCACAACTCCATCTGCAGTCGCATACACCGGCGTGCCAATATCGGTAGCAAAGTCTATCCCTGTATGCAAGTGCTTGGTAAAATACAAGGGGTGGATTCTATAACCAAAATCCGCAGACACGCGCTTGTAATAATCTAGCGGATAGCCATTTGGCACAAACTTCATCACAAAAACCTTCTGTGCGCCCGTGAGTGAAGCCACATCTATGCGCTCACGCAAATCCTCTCTCATAGTATCTTGCGCGTCTTTAACGCCTATGATATTCTCCAAATCCTCCACCCTATCGCCCACGAGCCCGATCTCCTCGGATCGCTGCTCGATTTGGAAGTTGAGATAGGCGTTTTTTTCTTGTGTTTTTTGGTATTGTGCGAGGATTTTTTCATTGAGTGCGGACATACTCGCGATTTCCTCCTTAAACGCTCGCACAGAAACAATCCCATAGACGATACACACTGCCAAAAAAATCAGCGCATACAAGCCCACCTGTCGAAAGATAGAGTGTATATTGACATAGCGCGTCCTCTCCTGATCGGTTATCATCAATATCAGACGCTTATTATTCATCAGAATCTACTCTATGCTCACTTTATTTGGGTTTGAATCCACCTGCGCAGTCCTATAAGTGTGAATCTGTGCAAGATCATCAAGCGCCCACACAAGACTTTTCCAATCAATCCTGTCTTTATTTTTGGTAACTGCATTAAAATTATTGAGATTCCATAACGCATAATCCATCGTGTGCAACGGCGTGCCCAAAAAGCGCAGCTCATACAAAAGCCCATCTTTTTTAGCACCACCACTCTGCCCGCTATAGCCGATAAGCTGCCCTTTTGCCACAAACTCGCCCTTTTGCACCACCATAGAATCTAAATGCGCATATCTTGAGGTAAAGCCAAAAGAATGCGCTAGCTTGACATACACGCCATAGCTTCCGCTTCGTGAGTTGCCTACACTATCTACTATCCCATTTGCAGTCGCATACACCGGCGTGCCCCTTGGGACTTCATAGATCCACGAGTGCGCTACACTCTGCTCTGTATCTTGTGTAGCCAACGCCTCCCAGCTATACCCACGCACCGGATCGCCATTAGGCATAATCTTTAGCACCATTTGCTTTTGCTCATCACTCAAAGTGTCCAAATCAATATCTTGCTCATCAACCTGCGTATCAAGGTTTTTGTGAATGCTCACGATTTTTTCTAGCTCGCTAATCTGCATATTTGCCTTTAAGAGCTCATTGGTTTTATACTCCACGCTGCGTGCTAGCTCGCTATTTTTTTCATAGAGCTCTTGGAATTGTTCCCTTGCCTTGTTTTTTTCGGCGATAATCTCATCAAGCTCCCCTACCAAAAACCTCACCATCACAAAATACACCACCAACGCCACTCCAAGCGCAAGCAACACATACAAAAGCACGCGTTTGATAATCTTATGCACGCTAAATTGCTTGAAAGTATCGCCATCGATGATGGAAATCGTTAGTTTGTTTTGCATAGCTCTCCTTCAAATATGTCCAAAAATCCAGCGACTACACTAAAAGATCCAAAAACCACATAATCTTGAGAATCTCTCATCTCTTCACGCACAAAATCCCTATAAACAATCCCCAAATCGCCTAGTATCGCCTCCAAATCACTGCGTGCAATCACACGAGGATTATCCACTAGGGGGAATATCCACACTTCTTGGATACAGGGCTTGAGCAATGCCAAAATATGCCGGACTGACTTATCAAAATAAGTATTATACACCAAAATCACGCGCCTTTGCCCAAAACTTTGCTCTATGACTGATTTTAGAGCCCTTGCACACTCCTCATTATGCCCCACATCAAGCAAAATATGAGGGCTAAGCCACTCACAACGCCCCCGCAAGTCAAGCACTGCGAGATTGCCACAATCCACCCTAAGCCCAAAAAAACGCCACACAAAGCTTGCCACCAAAAGATTTTGCGCCAAAAACTCCGCATACCCATAGCGTGCCACATACGCCCTATACGCCTGCCACCACTCATTTTCCTCTCTAGATTCTAGCCCAAAGCACGCACAAAACGCCTCAATCTGTGTGCATAGCTGCGCACTAGATTCTATAATCCCTAGCTCACACAATCTCGCGCCCCGCTCTTTAGCTATCGCGCGTGCTATGAGCGAGCTCTGTGCATAGGGCTGCGGGGCGAGCAGCACATTATCCCCCATAGCGCGGAGCTTAGTGCCCGCAATAGATTCTATATCCGCTCCCAAAAAGTCTTTGTGATCGACCCCAATAGGCGTAAAGACGCTCAAATGCGCCCTCAATACGCTTGTGGAGTCAAACTCCCCACCAAGTCCCGCCTCAAGCACCAAAAAATCGCATTCCTGCGCCAGATAAAGCCCCAAAAATGTCGCATACTCAAAATAACTCGCCTCGCACACAAACCCAAAGCGTTGCAAAAACCTATGCGCCTCCTCTAGCTCCTCATCACTCACATCAGCACCATTACGATAAAACCGCTCCCTAAAGTGCCACAAATGCGGCGAGCTAAAATGCAGCACCCTATGCCCACATTGCAAAAGCCCAAGTGTAATAAATCTCCCCGTGCTTCCCTTGCCATTTGTGCCCAAAATATGGATTATCCTTAAATGCTCTAGCTTAAGCATAGGGGCGAGTTTGGCATAGATTCTATGAGCGCGCTTGGGATCAAAGGGCGCGTATTCTTGCCCTTTAGATTCTAAAAACTCCCAGAGACTTTGTGCGCACCAAAGGCCCTTAGAATCTACAGAATCTAGCCCCATCACATTCCTTCACACTTCTTTGATATAAGCCAAAAGATTGGTGAGTGTCTGCAAAAAATCGCTTGAGCGCGTGAAAAGCCGACCATCAAATTCTAAAATCTCATGGTGCTCTTTGTAAGAAAACACTTGCTCAGAGAGCTTATGACAAAAGTCATCAAAGGCGCGCTCTATCGCACTTAGATCGCCCTCTAGCAACAGATACAATACGCCATCTTTGGGCATAAACACATCGCGATTTTTACGCATAGATTCAAAATGGCGCAAAAACATCTGCTTTAGCATACGCACCTGCCTATCGTAGCCCTCTGTGCCAAAGGAGCGCGCAATCTGACGATGGTTAAACACACGAATGACACACAGCACGCCCTCACTCTCCTCAAAGACGCGCAAAGTCTGCTCCCATGCCGCACCAAAATCTTTGGTAAAAAAGTCCGCCTTATACGCACAGCCCACAGGGGAAAATTCTTGGGAAGGCTTAGAATCTTTTTGCAAAGAGGTTTTTGCGCTTAGATTCTGTGGGTTTTCTTTTGGTGTGTGTAAGTCCCGCGGGCTCTGTGGTGCGCTTAGATTCTGTGGTGGGTTAAAAAGTGCAATGATTTTTTCACAATAGGCTTGCGTAGTTGCCTGCAAGCTTTTAAGTAAGTCTTTGTGCAGCATCTCCAATACAAAATCCCTCGACTTAGATTCAGTATTAGGCCTAATGCCTAGCTGCACTCTCACAGCCTCAAACAAGGCCTCGCCTATGTATTTTGCGATTTGCTCACACGCCTCTTTTTCGCGTTTAGAATCTTGCATTATAGCCTGCGTGATAGCCCCACCTAGCTCGACGACATTGCTAGGATCTTGTGCAAGCCTATCCAAAAGCTCGGTGCGCTCATTTGCATGCACACCACCTTCACCCCCACGATCGCGCAAAATTTCGCTTTTTAAGGCACTCATCGCAAGCGTGGAAAGCGTGTGCAAAATATCCGTGTGTATGTGTGCATTATAGGCGTGTAGCCACGCTTCATAAAGCTCCTCTTGTCCTTGTAACGTGTGGAGCGAGCCGATTTTAAAAAGATAATCATACTTTTGGCGCATATTTGGAGAAAAAAGAGCGCGCACAAAGCGTAATAACACGACATTGAGCGCACCGCTTTTGCTTTGATTTTTGCTCTCTCTTGCGAGATCTTGTGGGGCGTAGCGTGCCGAGATTTTTTGTGCTAGTAGCCTTGCGCGCTCTTGCTCATCTAGGTTTTGTGTGAATTGGAGGGTTTCTAGGATGAGTTCTTTTAGAGATTGCATTTTATTTAGCACCAGATTTTTTAGATTCTGACTTTTTAGAATCTAGAGGCTTTTTAGATTCTAAAATCGCTTTAGATTCTGCCTCTTTGCGCGCATTTTCTTTTTTGCGCTTGTCCATATCCTCACGCGCGGCTTGGTAGGCGACTTGCGAGATAAATTTATCAAGTGCTTGCACAGTTGCGTTTGACACTGCGCCCAGCTTGGATTCTTCAATCAGCAATGCCGAGGTGGAGCTCGCCGCGTAGTCATAATACCCCGAGCTGCTTGCATTAAAGCTCGTGCCATTTTTATTGCGCACATTAAAGGACAAGCTCACCGTGGCGCGATAATGGCTCACAAAGCCGTTGTTGTCGTATGCCACAGGCGTGCTACTGACTGAAAGCACGCGCATATCGATGATTGTTTGGGCACTTTGTTTGGAAGCTAGGGAGTTGTTTAGACGCGTGAGCACCGCGAGATTTATCGCGTCTTTAGCGCCCACGGAGGCTTCAGGGAGCTGCGGATCCATCGTTATCTGCACATACACGCCCTCCCCAAAGACTTTATCGCTAAAGCTCGCCACGGGCACATACCCACAAGCCACAAAGAGCAACGCCACCAACGCCACAATATGCTTCATTACCTTAAGCTTTTACCACAAAATTCACGAGTTTCTTTGGCACCACGATTTCTTTGATAATCTCGCCGCTAAGCCATTTTGCCACGCTTTGTTTGCTAAGAGCTAGCAGCTCTTTATCATCTATATCCGTGCTCACCTCGATTTCTGCGCGTTTCTTGCCATTAATCGTGATAGCAATAAGCATCTCATCACTCCTAAGCGCGTCCGTATCAAGCGCGATGGGCGCGAAGTTTGAACGCCCAAAATACCTCTCGCTAAGCTCCCAGCAGATATGGGGCACGATAGGCTCTAGGATATGCAGCAGGATAAAATACCCCTCGCTATACACCGCCTCATTGTCCTGCTCGCTAAGCGCGTTAAAGGCTTCCATACACGCTGCGATGAGTGTGTTAAACGCATAGCCAGATTGCTTTTTGCTAAAAATATCGTGAGATTTTTGCAGGGCTTCATAGACTTTTTTGCGCGCGAGCTTTTCTTGTTTAGTAAGCACGCTAGATTCTATAATAGGCAAGCTTGTGCAGGGTTTGAGACGCCCACTGCGCTCCCAAACGCGCTTTAAGAATCTAAACGCCCCCTCCACCGCGGCATCATTCCACTCTAGCTCACGCACAGGCGGTGCGGCAAAGAGCACAAAAAGCCGCGCCGTATCCGCACCATAGCGCGCGATAAGCTCATTTGGATTGACGACATTTCCCTTAGACTTGCTCATTTTCGCGCCATCTTTTAGCACCATACCTTGCGTGAGGAGATTGGCAAAGGGCTCACTCAGATTCACATAGCCCAAATCCCGCAATACTTTGGTAAAAAATCGCGCATAAAGCAAATGCAAAATCGCGTGCTCAATCCCGCCAATATACTCATCGACACTAAGCCAATAAGCTATATCCTCGCTCCTAAACGCACACTCCTCCCAATGCTCCCTAGACGTGGCATAGCGCAAAAAATACCAGCTTGACTGCACAAAAGTATCCATCGTATCGCTCTCTCGCTGCGCGCTAGCTCCGCATTTAGGGCAACTGCACTGCTTCCATGTAGGGTGTTTGTCCAGTGGATTGCCCTCGCCATCGATTACCACATCATCGGGCAAAAGCACGGGGAGATTCTCTATCTTTTCGGGCACTATGCCACATTGTGGGCAATGCACCATCGGGATGGGCGCACCCCAATACCGCTGCCTAGACACGCCCCAATCGCGCAATCGGTAGTTAATCACGCCCTTGCCTAGTTTGCGCTCCTCAAAATACGCGATGATTTGCTCACGCGCCTGCGCACCTTTAAGCCCACTAAATGCGCCAGATTCTATAAGCTCGCCATCATCACAAAAGGGCAGTGAATCTAGTCCGGGCTTGAGCACGGGCTTAATGGGCAGGGCGTATTTTTGTGCAAACTCATAATCGCGCTCATCGTGTGCGGGCACCGCCATCACTGCTCCATTGGCGTATTCTATGAGCACAAAATTCGCCACCCAGATAGGTATCTCCTCGCCACTAAGGGGGTGGATAGCCCTAAGCCCTAGATCAAAGCCCTCTTTGTCCATCATCGAGCGTTCTTTAGCGGGGAATTTACGCACCTCTTCTATCTTGCGCACTTGTGCAGCATCCAACAATCCCCTTTGCAAAAGCGCATCCACTAGTGGGTGCTCGGGCGCGATCGCACAATAAGTAACGCCAAAAAGCGTATCACAACGCGTCGTAAAAACCTCAAAGCTCTCTATGCCTGTTTTTTGCTTAGAATCCTCACTCAAAGTAAAGGCAAAATTTAGCCCCTTAGATTTGCCTATCCAATTTTGCTGCATAGTCAGCACTTGACTTGCCCAATGCCCCTGCAAGGTTTGTAAGTCATCAAGGAGTTCTTGGGCATACTGCGTGATTTTGATATAGTATTGAAACATCTGCTTTTGCACCACGGGCGTATCGCACCGCCAGCATTTCCCCTCTATCACCTGCTCATTTGCTAGCACCGTCTGATCGTTTGGGCACCAATTCAGATACGCCTCTTTGCGGTAGATGAGCCCCTTTTCCCACATTTTGATAAAAAACTCTTGCTCCCAACGCGTATAGATAGGATCACAAGTCGCAAACTCCCTATCACGCGAGAAGCTCAGTCCCAAAGACGCGAGCTCGGCGCGCATTGTATCGATATTGGCATAAGTCCATTGCTTGGGGTGTGTTTTGTGCTTGATAGCGGCATTTTCGGCAGGCATACCAAAGGCATCCCAACCCATAGGGTGCAGGACATTAAAGCCATTGTGCCGATAATGGCGCGCGAGCGCATCGCCTATGCAGTAATTACGCACGTGCCCCATATGAATCGCACCGCTAGGATAGGGAAACATCGATAAAATGTATTTTTTGGGTAGCTCCCTGCTAGATTTTGGCTCAAACACCTTATGTTCTTGCCAAAATTTCTGCCATTTAGATTCTATAATTTTTGGTTCATACACACTCTCACACGCTTTCATCGCCTAACACTCCGAAGTTTTTGAGCCATTATAGCAGACAAAGCCTTTATTTAGCCAAAACCCTCACGCTTTGGCTTCTGGTGGCTGCTTGGAAGCTGTTATCATACATCGCCTCGGCATAAGCGGCTGGGAGCGTGTAATCCCCGGGCGTGATGGCATTTATCTTAGCAAACACCACCTGTGTGCTATTGCCATAAGGCATATCAAAAAACCACATAATCTTATCATCGCGTATATCAGTATAGCTCACTTCTCTGCCCTGCTTGGTGCGGATAAATTCTGGCAGCTCATCGTGGTTTAGGCGCAGATTCTCTATCTCCCACCCACTTGGCAGAGCCTGTGTGAGTGCGATATTGCTAATCCCGCCTATGCCGCTAGTATTGCCCACTCTAAGCACGATCCAAAAGCTACTCGCACTCTTTAGCTCGCTCACATCAAGTGCATTACCAAACTCATCATAAAACTCCCGCTTTATTTCTAACCCCCTAGAGCTTGGTTTGATACTCTCGCCCATAGGGATTCCCTCCCACGCATACGCGACATATAGGGGCGTTTTAGATTCTATAAATGCCTCGCCTTGATTGAGGCTAAAGCTAAGGCTTTGGGTGGATTCTGAAAAACTCTCTTTTTTGCCATTACGCTTGATAACGCCTTTGAGCTTGCCCTCTTCTTGCGCATTTTGCGTATTTGCAAGGCTCAAAAGTGCGTAGCCTGAATCTTGGGTTGAGAGCCATTTGCTAGATTCTAGCGCGGCTTTTATGCTATCAAACAACGCATCGTGCGCGCCGCCATAGATGATTTTGTAGCTATCTAGTATCATCGCTTCATCGCGCAAAGGCGAGCCATAGCTATACGCGTAGTATTCCTTTGAGGCATTGACTTTCACACTCAAATCCCGCGTGATATTCTTTGCGATTTCCTCATAACCCGCCATCTTATACGCCGCGCCAAGCAGCCATTTGTCTGTGTTGCTAAGCCCACGCATACCACTCTCATACAAGGCATTCATCACCACGATTTCTGGCTCATTAGCAAGAGCTAGCAAAAAGAGTGGATACGCCTTGTAGCTTGCGTCCCTAGAGGATTTTACGAAGTTTTTCTCATACGCTAGCCAACCCCTATACACAGAATCTGGCACATAATAGCCAAGCTTTTTGGCCAATACCAAAAAATGCCCGGCATAGTGCGAGCCCCACTCGCTGGGCTGCGCTCCCCCCTGCCAATACGCAAAGCCCCCACTTGGCGTTACAAACCCACCTATGCGCGCAATGCCTGCATTGATGTTTTCTACAATCTCTTTTTTGTCGATGTCCTTAAATGTCCCAAATGCCTCGAGATAGAGCTGTGGCAGCACGCTTGAAGTCGTCTGCTCTATACACCCATAGGGATAATGCACCAGCCAACGCACACGATGATTGATATTTAGCAATGGATTGCTGCTAATAGTGATTGTCCCCTTGTTTGTGCCTTTGACAAAGTCCTGTGGCGCGACGATATGTAGCTCCTCATCACTTTTGAGATAATGCGAGCTCTGTGAGCTTATAAAAGGATTTATGGCTTTGATATCAATCTCGATGCTATCTGTCATCACTCCTTGTGCTGAATGCGCGCTTAGAGTGATTGTCTCCACGCCCACTTCATTTTGCACCTCCGCTTCAAAGACGATGTTTCGTGGCTTATTGCCATCAAAAACGATGTTTTGTGAATCTTGCTTAAACTTCACAATCCCCTTAGCACTGCTTATGCTTATTGTGGCATTTTTCACGCTCTCTTTGCTATCGGTGGCTTTGGTGACAAACACCTCAATAGGTATTTGGAATCTATCGCCCACTTTAAGCGCGCGCGGGATAGTAGGGAGCATCACCACAGGCGCGCTCACTTGGATATTTTTGGAGCTTGAGCCATAGAGCTTGCCGCTAGCCCCCACCACCATCACGCGCACACTGCCTATGTAGGTTGGCATTGTAAATCGTAATCTTACATTGCCCTTCTCATCAGTCTTGCTTGGGGCATTATAGAGCACCACGGGTTTAAATCTATTGGCATTTTCATCGCCCTTTTGCTTACTATAGCTTTGCAAATCCACGCCATCTCCACCGATTTTTAGAATCTTTTGCACCTTCCCAAGACTCCTGCCCACAATCAAATCATAGCTATCATAGATTCTAAGCCCAAGGGCGAGCTTGGCATAAAAATACTGCCACGGATTGGGTGTGGCAAAATCCGTGAGATTGAGCAAACCCTCATCGACAAGGGCAATCGTGTAGGTGGATTCTATGCCTTGCTTAGTAGAGAGGCTTATTGCAAACTCACTGCCGGGTGTTACCCTCTCTGGCGCGCTAATCTCATAGTCTAACCTTGAATCTCTCTTATCCACCATAAGCGGAATCACACCATAAAGCCGCATTAAGCGATCGTTGCTCACGCTCTCATAGTTTTGCAAAAACACCACGCTCACATAGACATTAGGACTCATATCCTCTGTGATGGGGATAGCTAGACTAGTTTGGTTAGGCTTAGTCTCCACCCAAAAGCGTTTGAGTACCTTATGCGCTTTGCTCACCACCACGAGCGCCTTGCCTTGTGCTGTGCTTTCAAAGCGCACATTTGCGCTCTCGCCCACGCCATAGCGTGCCTTATCGGATTCTATCTTTAGGGCTGTGATTTTTTGCGCACTTAGCGGCTCGCCCCAACCTGATGTATAAAACGATGTCCCGCTTAGCGCGCCACTCTCCTCATCGACAAACTCCACATAGACTTCCCCGCTCTGCTTTGCCTCATACTCAAACACCACGGGCTTATCACTGCTTATTAAACTCCCTTGGGCGAGAATCTTAGTGTTGCGATCGGTTTTGATAGAGCGCAGGTATTGTGCATAGGAGTCGTAATCCCACCACCACGAGTGTTGATTGTGGTAGATTGTATAAGAGACTTTGCGCCCTTTGATGAGCGTAGAATCCTCGCTTGAGACTACAACCACTGGCAGGGAGACTTTCGTGCCTGTCTCTATATAGCGATTTGCTAGAGGCTTTATACCCACAAAGCTATCAAAAAGCTTTATGGGTATCTTTTTGCGCGTAGCTACGACCCTGCCGTTGCTCTCATACACTTTAGCGATGAGTAAAGCCTCAAGATTGCTCTTAACCCCTTGGAGTGAATCTAGCCCGATACTGCCACTACCCACGCCGCTCTCATTTAGCGTGCCACTCACGCTATCGCTATGGCTAAAGTGCAAGCTGCTTGGCACGCCAAAGACATAATCACTAAAACGCTTGCTTTTAAACTCCAAAGGCTTGAAGTTTGCCACCACGCCATACTCTAGCTCTGAAGCGGGCGCGCCAAAGAGATATGCGCTCTGCAGCGTAAAATCCATCTGTGAATCTTGGCGCAAATCTAGTGAATCTGGCACCTGCAAATCGACTTTGAGGCGATTTGGTGCGACACTCTCTATGCTAAGCTCTTTTCTAAATACAGAATCTCCGATGTGCAAAATCGCTTCCCATACGCCTGTATCGGCGTTTTTGGGCGTTTTGATCTCGTAGTGATAAAATCCCTCGCCTCTAGATTCCATCATACGCTTATCGACAAATGCCTTGCCCCTTGGGGTTTTGAGCGTGAGCAATACCGGGTGGGCTGAATCTAGAGGCTTGTCGTTGTAGCGCACAATCGCATCGAGATAGATTGTATCCCCCGGTCTATGCACCCCACGATCGGCATAGACAAACGCCCTCATACCGCCCTCGCTCACCACGCCTTGTGTGTCAAAGCCATCAGTGCCTACAAGCGAGCTGCCTAGTTTGAGCACTGCGAGATCGCTCGTGTTTTGTGTGAGGAAATAAAGCGTGTTTTGCGTATCGACTTTAGAAAAAATTGCATCGCCATTGGCGTTTGTCGTTTTTGTCTCTACTACTTGATTTTTCTTATTGATCGCACTGATTTGCACGCCTGCTATGGGCGTGTTTTTGGCGATATCTAGGGCGGTGATGACAAACTGCCTATCGAGATTCTGCCCCAAAAGCGCAGTGTTAGAAAAGATAAGATGTTTAGCAATCACCCCATATTTTCTAAAAAAATTATCCACGCGCCACTCGCTCATATCGCCAAAATCATAATCCACATTGTCCTTGCCAAACTCCAAGCTCACGACAAACACCCCGCTCAAATCGCGCAAGCCTTCAAAATCGAGCTCGTTTTGAATCCATTGGTTTTTGAGTGAATCTATGCTAAATTCCCTCTCTAGCACCCTATCGCCGATACGCTCCAAATCTAGCCCGCTTGAGCAGTATTCATAATACTCCTCATATTCCTCATCGTATGAGTTTTTGCATTCTCTAACCTGCGCGCTATTGCTTTGAGAATCTCCGATGAGATTGTTGTCATACAAAAACTGCGTGAGGTTGTTTGGGTAGATTCTATAAAGCTTTAGCACCACCTTTTTGACATTGACGGATTTAAAGGCGATTTTTTTGTTTGCTGCGCGTGGGACAAACACCCCACTAGAGGCAAACGCGATACTAGGAGCTATCTCCCTAGCTGTGATATCAAAGCTTGCATCTTGCTTTAAACTCGCGCCATTGATAGACTTTAGCCCCTCTAGCACCTTGATATTGTAATTTGTCGCGAAGTCAAACTTCCCACTTAGCACGATCACAGAGCCACTTTGTGAGGCGGTAAAATGGACATTTGGCGTTACTTGGATATAGCTTTTGAGATCAGGGGTTTTGGCAAGCTCTTGGGAAAAATGCACAATCACATTGGGCTGGGCGCTCTCCTCTGTGCTCTCTATACGCATCGCATACAAATCCGTGTTTTTGGGTAGTATAATCGTGCGCTCCTTAGTCTCGCCATCTGCGCCTAGGAGCTTTGAATCTAGTGTGAGTATGTAGTGCAAATCCTGCGTATTTGAGGGCGTGATCGGCTCTGAAGTGATGAGATAATCACTAGGATTGCTTTGTGTAAGAGACAGAGTGATATTTTTAGAATCTAGCTTGAGACTTAGGGCTTTTTTTAGAATCTCCATTGGGACAAATTGCGAAAGCTCGAGGTTTGCCACTAGCCTAGATTCACTGCCTTGCTGCCGCACGCCAAGATCGCTTAGAAAAAACTCCGTGGGCTTAGTTTTTACCTGCATTTTAATCGTCTTTAGCGGCGGCTCAAAACCCCGATCTTTGGCGATTTTGGCAAAATCAATGGCAATATCATAGCTCGTGTTTGGCGCAAGCTCTTTAGGGATAATCACAAGCGTCGTGCTATTGCTAAACCCATATTGCCACGCAGCGTCCTTGCCATTTACCTTAAACGCGCCCTCGGTGACAAACAATGTATCACTCACGCCTTTATAAAATCCCTCATTAAACTCCACGCGCAGCTTTGCATCTGTGCTAATCTCGCCCTGCGTGATAGAAAAGATCTTATCATCATTCCCACAGCCCCAAAACACAAATCCTAGCATCGCCACACACCACAACAACACTCGCATTAGCGCACTCCTAAATAAGGCTTAAAGCCCAAGCAAGATTCTAAAGCCCCTAAATCACTAGGGATTCTAAAAATTATATTTTGTCGTTTCTTAGAATCTCTTTTGCTATCACAAGATTTAGGCTGCGGACTAAGGATTGCCCAAAAGTGGCAGGTTACGATTTTGCCTCTAACTCATAGATAAATATCAGGGTATCGCACTCCTCTCACTTTGATTTAAGCGATTTTTTATGATAATAAAGCAAGTAGCTTAACTACCAAAAACAACAATGTTTCGAGGAGGGCGCAGATGAAAAAAGCTTGTTTAAGCTTGGTTTTAGTGCTTGCAAGTGTGCAGGCATTTGATTATAAGGTAAGTGGCTCGGCGGAGACATTTACCAAATGGGGATTTAACAACATCACTCCCAATACAGATACAGGAGCAGCTCCCACAGACAGCTGGACATCGCTTTTTGCACAGCTTAATCTCAAGGCAGATTTGGGTGCGGGACTTGAATTTGGACTAGGTGGTAGCTTGGGAGGATTGGCATTTGATTCCACACAAAATGGGCCTACAAGCCTCAATGGCTCGCCGGTGCAAAGCTCATATTTTGGCTATAGTTGGGATAAAAATAAGGTGCAAAACTACATAGTCCAAAACGCCTATTTGAGCTATGAAAATAGCACTTTCTACATCAAAGCTGGCCGCTATCAATCTGGCAAAGTCGGCGAGTATTTTAGCGGATACAACCAAGGTGCCGAAGGCTATGTGCAAACTGGTGCGTTTAAACTCTGGGGCTTTTGGTCAAACCGCAGAGGATTTGCCTATAACCAATGGTTTAATGACTTCTATCGCGTGCATGGACTAAAAAAAGATATCTTTGGTGCAGGGATTGACTTTAGCTTTGGTGGGTTTAAAACCTCGATATTCTCTTACTATGTCGATAGCAAGGTAACCGCACCGGGTGTGAGCCTCACATACAATACTAATCCTAATTTTGAACTCTTAGGATTCCGCTCTCTAACTCGCGTGCGCACGCTATTCCCGCAGGCAAATGAGCATTATAGGGAGAACAATGTATCGGGACGGGATTGGCGCAGCATCAATGCTAGCTCCGCGACACTTTGGATCGATCAGCGATTTGATGTCGATAACTTCCACTTTGGCGTGGGTATCTACAAAAACTTTGGCAATGCTAATGAACTCATCGGACGCTATGGCAACCCCGTGCTATCTGTAGTGGATTTTTGGACTGGCGGTGCGTATGATATCGGACAAGCTCTTTCAGATATGATAGCCAAAGACGCCTTTAGCGGTTATGGCTATGTGGGCGCAGCCTATGGTGCGTTTAATTGGCAAATACTAGCACGCGCGACAAACTCTCCTAGGAGTGCGGAGCAAAGCGTGGCACTCAATCTAGGCTACAAAATCCGCGAGGATTTCAAGGTGGGTGGTAAAATCGAGTGGTTTAGCGATACTACCAAGGCGGGATACAATCCATTCGCAGGTGTGGGCGTAGGGAGCGCACTCGCCGCAAATCGCACTGATGATCGCAGTCATATATTCTTCTATATGGAACACACATTCTAATTACGCCTATACCCCCTCGTGGGGTATAGCTTAGAAGTATCTCACAAGCGATATTTTAACCATTAAGGAGTGAATGAATTATGTTATACACATTGTTTTTAATCGCGCTATGGCCTATCACGATTTTTGCATGCTACAAATTTATAATACTCAATATCAAAGAGACAGAGCACCGCGACAAAGAATTAAAAAATCGCGAAAATTTCTTAGATATGTAACTTTTTTTTCGTATAATCCGAGCGTTATATCAACTAAAGGAGCAATCAATGGGAAAGTATTTTGACTTAACAGAAGCTAATTTCGATGAGAAAACAGCAAAGGGTGTAGCACTTGTGGATTTTTGGGCACCATGGTGTGGTCCGTGCAAAATGTTCGCGCCGATAGTAGAGAAGCTTGCTGAAACTTTTGATGGCAAAGCCACAATCTGCAAAGTCAATACAGACGAAGAGGGCAACCTCGCAGCAAAATTTGGTATCCGCAGTATCCCAACTCTCATCTTTATGAAAGATGGGCAAGTGGTAGATACCATCATAGGAGCAGTGAGCGAATCCACAGTCACAGAGAAACTCAACTCTATGCTTTAATCTCTCTATTTTTAGAGAATCCTCGCCCTTTTAGGGCGCTCCAATCGTGCTTGTTTGAGCAACAAATTAAAGGAGAAGTGATGCTACAAAACCAGCACACAGCCAATCGTCATTATTCTTATGTCAAAGACAAACTCCAAAACGGCTTACAACGCTTTATCACTCACGAATCTTTTGGTGGTATTTTATTGGTATTTTGCGTGGTGCTAGCTATGGTGGTGGCGAACTCCTCGTATGCAAACCTGTATTTTTGGATTCAAAAATTTGAATTTGGCTTTTTCTTAGGGAGCTTTGAGCTCAAAATTGAATTATTGCATTTTGTCAATGATGTGTTGATGTCGTTTTTTTTCTTACTTGTGGGATTAGAGATGAAGCGTGAGATTCTCTATGGGGAACTTGCGGGATTTAAAAAAGTAAGCTTTTCAATTATGGCGGCTCTTGGTGGGATTGTTGTGCCCATTGCGCTGTATTTGTATTTCACTGCTGGCACACCCTATGAGAGAGGCTTTGGGGTGGCGATGAGCACCGATACGGCGTTTGCGCTCGGGGTGATTTTGCTCCTTGGCAATAGAGTGCCAAAAATCGTCAAAGTCTTTCTAGTAACCTTGGCAGTGGCTGACGACTTGGGGGCAATTAGCGTTATTGCGATTTTTTATTCCGAGCAGATTGATATGGCTTGGATTGCTATCTCTGTGCTACTTGTGGGGGCTCTGGGGTATTGCAACTACAGAGATACAAAATACCTTAGCTTGTATTTTCTCTTTGGAATCTTGCTATGGATTAGCGTGTATTTTAGTGGCATTCATGTGACTATCGCCGCTGTGATTTTAGCCCTCACGATCCCAGGCAGGACACAACGTGTCAATAAAAAATATTTTCGCAATATGCTTTCAGAATTTGATCGTATCAAAATGATCACCAACGATGGTGCGGATATTTTGCATATCCAAGAGAGCGAGAAGCTAGGATTTTGGAAATCCACTTGGCGCAATATCAAAAACTTTATGGCTTCCTCGGCTAGCACGCGTAGCATCAATATGGCAAAGGCTAGTGAGCTCGTGTATATCTTAGATAGCATAGGGGTATATGCGCGCTATGCCCAAAATCCTCTTTTGCGCCTTGAGCACGCGTTGCAGCCCGTATGCGCGTATTGTATCGTGCCTTTGTTTGCATTCATAAACGCCGGAGTGAGCGTGGATTCACACATTGATCTTGGAATCGATGGCGTGATGATTGGCACGATTTTGGGACTTGTGATAGGCAAGCCCATTGGGATTTTTCTCTTTGCCTATCTTGGAGAGAAGTGCAATCTCTCTGTGCGTCCTGAGGGCTTATGCAACTTTCATATCCTTGCTGTTGGGGCAATCTCTGGCGTGGGATTTACTATGTCAATTTTTGTCGCAAATCTCGCGTATGGCGATGATGTGAGTGCTATAGATCTCTCTAAGATCTCCATTCTCATCGCCTCAAGTATCGCAGTCGTGCTTGGCATCATCTTAATGAGCTTAGCGACGCGCACCCCGCGCCAAAATGAAGAACAAGATTCACAAGACTTATAGGGAATTTTTTGATAGTAATATTTATTTACAATAATATTTTTATGCTATAATCTCCTCTCTTAATTTTCCAATCCAAAAACTTTCATATCAGATGAGGAGAAAACAATGTATTTTAGGATTATTCCGGTATTGGTGGGCTTGGTATTTGCCTCCCAAAGCCTCGTGTGTGCGCCAACCCAAGAAAATACAGAATCTCAAACAACAAAATCCCAAACACTCAGCATATTGAGCACCACCACTAGCGATGAGAGAGGCTATACGCTCATAGAGCTTTTGGAAGCTGCCAAAAACAACTACAACCTCGAAGCCAAAGATATTGCGATATTGCAAGCAAAAGCAAACCAAGCTGCTGCAAAAAGGGAGTTTTTGCCCACGCTTGATGGGAGCTATTCATTCCAAGATACCAACAACACCTATCGTACAATGCAAACCCAAAGTGCCCAGCTTCAGGCAAAATGGGAGCTTTTTAGCGGACTCAAGACTTATAATAAAGTGCGGGAGAAAAACTCGCTTTATCGCTCAAGCATAGCCGATAGAGCAAACACCCAAGAGCAGATTTTTTTAAGCGTTATTGAGCAGTATTACACATATTTTTCTAACAAATCCCAAAAAGTAGCCCTAGAGCAGCAGCATAAGCAGCTTGAAGAAAACATTAAACGCACCGAAAAACTCTATCAAGCAGGGCTTACAACTATCGATGATGTAGAATCCTTGCGCGCAGAGATCCTCTCTACTGAGCACGATATGGCAAATATCGTGCTTGAAATGGAGCGCAACAAACTCATGCTCTCACTCCTCACTAATCTCGAGGTAAAAGAACTCTCGCGCATTACGATTAAAATGCCTACTTTCACACTCCAAAAACGCCAAGATCTCATCGCCCTTGAAGAGCAAGCAAATAGTGTGATGTATCAAGCCAAGCAAATCACCTATCTGCCCACAATTGCGCTTAGCGATACCTTTGCGTGGAATTATTTTGACACGGGCTCATACAGATCAAAACCCGCCCTAAATGATTTGTTTGCAAGCATAGGTGGCGGTGGCACTAGTGGCGTAGGTGCAGCGTATGGCAATCCAACCTTTATGCAGATGAGCTACCCACCAACCCAAAATGTTATCGGCGTGAGCGTGAATATGCGTCTGTTTGATTGGTTTAATCTCTCTAAACAAAAAGAAGCGGTGCGCTATGCGGCTATGCAGCGACAAAAGGAGCTCGCGTATAAAAAATACGAGCAGGAAAAAGACGAAAAACTCTATCGCAAGAGCATAGAAATCGCTGAGGCGAGGATAAAAAGCGCGGAGGCAGCGCTCAAATCCGCCTCTGTGTCTTTTGAAAATGTCGCGCGTCGATACGAAGCACAAGTGCTAAACTTCTCGGATTATCTGCAATCCCTTAGCAGGAGATTTAGCGCAGAATCCACCTACACCCAAAGCCTCAATGACTATGAGATAGAAAAGGCACGATATATCTATTATAGTGGGCAGCAAATAGAAGACTATATCGAGTAAGACAAAGGAGTGGTATGGGATTAAAAGTATGCGTGGCAAGCTTGCTGCTTGCCGCAGTGGCGTATGCAGAGGAAGTGTATGCGATTTTTAACGCACAAGCGATTAGAGATGCCAACCTTAGCCTAGGGAGCAGTGGGATTGTCACCAAAATCTATGTTGATGTGGGAAGCGAGGTCAAAGAAGGCGATATTCTCCTCACACTTTTTAACAAAGACCAAAGCGCGCAGGTGGATTCTATCCGTCAGACTTATCTCTTTAACAAAAAGCAATACGAGCGATACGAGCGATCCGGCGGGGCAGTGGATAAAAACACGCTCAATAAATACTACGCAGATTATAAGCGATATGAGGCAGATCTCGCCTATCAAGAGGCATTGCTTAGCAAAACCATTTTGCGCGCGCCATTTGATGGGATAATCGCCTCCAAAAATATCGAGCTTGGCGATGGCGTGGGGGCTAATAGCACGGAGCTTTTTCGGCTTATCAGCAAGGAAGTAAAAATCGTGCTAGAGTTTGACTTTAAATACATTAGCAAAGTCAAAGTGGGCGATACCTTTGAGTTTAGCGTCGATGGCATAGAATCTAAGCAAATAGCCGTGATTAATAAAATCTATCCCACTGCAAGCGAGAGCAACCGCAAAGTCAAAGCCGAAGCATTGGTGCAAAATATCGTGCCCGGGACCTTTGGCGATGGGTATATCAAAACCAAAAACTAGCGCGCATTTAAGGATTCACAATGTATAAGTTTGCCATTACGCGCCCGGTTTCTACGCTGATGTTTGCGCTAGCTGTGATGTTTTTTGGATTCTTAGCAGTGCTCAAGCTCCCCGTATCGCTTTTCCCAAACATTGACTTTCCTATCGTAACGGTTATCACGACTTATCAAGGCGCGAGCGCACAGACGGTGGAGACAAAAATAACAGACAAGATAGAAGAAGCGGTGATGGGGATTGATGGGCTCAAAAAAGTGACCTCCTCAAGTGTGCGCAACACGAGTATTGTGATTATAGAGTTTCAGCTAGAAAAGGATCTCGATGTCGCGGTGGCAGATGTGCGCGATAAAATCGGCACGGTGCGCTTAGAAAGTGGGATAGATTCACCCTCTGTGCGCAAAGTCGATACGGGATCAGCTCCCGTGATCTCGCTATTTTTAACAAGCACCAAAGTGCCTCCATCTGAGATGATGAAGCACGCGGATAATGTCATCAAGCCAATGCTCCAAAAGATTAGCGGCGTGGGTGGCGTGGAGCTGCGCGGGTATAGAAAAAGACAGATTAGAATCTATCCTGATCCCACACTTATGAACAAATACGGGCTCACTTTCTCAAACATTGGGCGGCTTATAGGGCAAGAAAATGTCGAGATCGATGGCGGCAGGCTCGTTAGCACCACATACGAGTGGGCGCTTACTACTGATGCAAATAGCTATAGCATAGAGGATATGGGCGAGCTGCGCGTGGCTGATGGCGTGAGGCTCAAAGATATCGCTAGGATTGAGGATTCTATCGAGGAGGATAGGACTTATGCGAGCTATGACAAAACGCCCGGCGTGATCTTTGAAGTCCAAAAGATTTCTGGACAAAACGATATCAAAATCGCTGATTCGGTTAAAAAGGTGTTTCCCGAGATTTTAGCACTTAGTCAAGACTATGAAGTGCAGGTGTTTAAGGACACGACGCAATACATTAAAGATTCTGTAAATGATGTGAAGTTTGACTTGTTGCTTGGGGCGATTTTGGCGGTGGTTATCGTCTTTGTGTTTTTGCGCAGCGTGAGTATCACGATCGTGGCGGCGTTGAGCCTGCCTGTATCCATTATCGGGACTTTTGCGCTGATGAGCTATTTTGATCTCACACTAAATATGCTCACACTCCTTGCGCTCACACTCGCGATTGGGATTATCATCGATGATGCGATTGTGGTGATTGAAAATATCCACAAAAAGCTAGAATCTGGGCTGCCCAAACGCGAAGCAGCGTATGAGGGCGTGCGTGAGATTGGCTTTGCCATCATTGCGATTTCTGCGATGCTGCTCTCGGTGTTTATCCCGGTAGGGACGATGAGCGGTATCGTGGGGCGATTCTTTCAGAGCTTTGGGATTACGGTGGCACTAGCCATCGGGCTCTCATACATCGTGGTTATCACCATAATCCCTATGCTAAGCTCCATCGTGGTGAGCCCACAACACTCAAGATTCTATCATTGGAGCGAGCCATTTTTTAGAAAGCTTGATGAGTGGTATGTGCGCACATTGCGCTTTGTGCTCTCACACAAGCTCGTCGTGCTGCTTGCCGTGATTGGTGTGTTTGCAGGCTCGCTTTTTTTGGCGGGCAAGCTTGGCTTTGATTTTATGAAAAAGGAGGATAAGGGCGAATACAACGTCTTCCTAGAAGTCGCGCCGGGTATCAGTATGGAGGAGATGAAAAGGCGCGCAGGCGTGCTGCAAGATATTATCCTAGCGGATTCAAGCACGGAGTTTGCGACTTTGCAGATTGGCTACAATTCCCAAAAAAATATCTTCAAAGCCCAAATCTATACAAAAATGCTCGATCGCAAGGAGCGCACCAAGGAGCAAGGGCAATTTGAGATAATGGACAAAATGCGCACTCTCCTAGCCCAACAGAGTGCCGCAGAGGGTATGACGATCTCCATCGTGGAGGTTTCGGACTTTGGCGGCGGGGATAACTCGCCATTCCAAATCGCGATCCTAGCCCCAAACGATGAGCTCCTAAAGCAATCCCAAGAAAATCTCTACAAGCTCTTTGAGGAAAAGCTCGCGGGCAAAGTCGTGGGCGTGCATCTCAACAAAGCCGACGATCAACCCGAGTATAGATTCCATATCGTGCGCGCCAATGCCAACAAATACGGCGTGAGCTCTGAAGAGATAGGCAATACCATTAGGGCGGCGTTTTCTGGGGAATATCCCGTGGGGTATTACAAAGAGCGGGGCAAGGAATACGACATTACCGTGCGCGTGCCTGATGGCGATAGACGCGTGCTAGAGGATATCAAACGCTTGCAAGTCAAAAATGCCAAGGGCGAGCTGATGTTTTTGGAGGGGCTCGTCAAAATCGAGGAGACAATGACGCCCTCAACCATCACGAGATTCAATAGGCAGCGCAGTATGAGCGTGTATGCCTCGCCCAACACAAATGCGGGCGTGAGCTTGGGCGATATTTTTGCTGTCGTGCTAGATCCGAGCAACAAATGGCTAGCCGAGGGTGCGAGCTACAAGCTACAGGGCGAAGCTGAAAATATGCAAGAGACTATAGAGGCGTTTGTCGTGGCGATTTTGACGGCGATTGTGCTCATTTATCTAATTTTAGCGGCGTTGTATGAGAGCTTTTTGCAGCCACTTATCATTATGATCACCTTGCCGCTTAGTTTTTCTGGGGCGTTTATCGCGCTCTTTCTCACAAACGAAACCTTTAGTATGTTCTCAATGCTAGGACTTATGCTGCTTATGGGTATGGTGGGCAAAAACGCGACTTTGCTCATCGATGTGGCAAACGAGAAGCGCAAGGAGGGTATGGAGATGATAGAGGCGCTCATCACTGCTGGCGAGCTGCGTCTGCGCCCGATTTTGATGACGACGATTGCGATGGTGTTTGGTATGCTGCCCTTAGCCATCGCAAATGGCGCGGGAGAGGCGATGAAAAATCCCATAGGCATTGCGATGATTGGCGGACTTATCGTCTCTATGCTGCTTTCATTGCTCATCGTGCCGGTGTTTTATCGATTTCTAGCCCCGCTTGATGATAGGATTCAAAAGTTGTATAAGCCAAAGGAGGGGGATAAATTCTAAGGGATTAAGCCCCACAATCTAGCTTTGTAGAATCTAAAATAATTTGCACAATCCACCGCTTCAAAAACCTTATGCGAGGCGTTGCCGATTTAAAATAATGGGGTGCGAGAGCGCAAGACCTAAGCAGAATCTAAGGATTTAGATCCTGCCATTTTTGCGGAGCAGCAATCAAATCAATATGTAGGTGCGCTAGCACCAAGCACCCCTCGTCTGCTCGTGGGTTGGATTCTGAATCCATTTTAGATTCTATCTGCATTGTAGGTTCTGCAGATTCTTTGATTGTTAGATTCTGTGTTTGTTCATTGTTCAGAATCTCTTGGGCTAGATTCTGTAAATGCCTTAGATTCTGAATCTGCTTTTGATTGCGTGCTCTCTACATTTGCTTTTGTAGATTCTGTAATCGTCTTTGAATCTGCTTTAGAATCTTTAGATTCTGTGCTTCCTAGAATCTCCGCGTTAGATTCTGTAGATTCTCTGTTTCCTAGAGTCGCATTCTCACGAATACTTTCTAGATTCTGTGTATTGCGTTGTTTTTTCGCAAAAAGGGATATTCCCCTCTCCCCGCTCTCCCCAGCCCCGAAAAAGCCGCCGCTGTTTTTGCTGCGCTTTGCTTGCAAGCCTTCGGCACGGCAATCGGGGAGAGTGCCTCGCTGTATCCGCTTCTAGCGCAATCGTTGCGGAGGCACTCCTGCCTCCTTGTTCCAACGATTACGCACCACGAAGCGGGCGAGAGATTGTATGCGCTGACGCGCTACACATTTTATTTGATTTTTGCTGCGCAAAAATGGCAGAATCTAAGGACTTAGATTCTGCTCGGCTCGTGCTACCGCACGCACTATTATTTGAATCGGGCAAAGCCTTGATAAGGTTTTTTTGAAGTGGTAGATTCTGTGAGTTGATTAGATTCTAAAAAGCTAGATTCTAAATTTTGCTTTTGTGAATCTTTAGAATCTATGGAGTTAGATTCTGTATTTGAATCTGAAGTATTGAATCTTAGATTCTGTGTTTGTTTTAGATTCCAAATCTGTCAAATTGGATTCTGTGTTTAGTTTAGCTTAGATTCTCAATCTACTTTTAGATTCTGTTCGATTAGATTCTAAGCTTTCTTTAGATTCTGTATTTTCCTTACATTCCATACTTGGCTTGCCCTCTTGGTGTGGTGTGGATTGTGTGGGGCTATCAACGCAAACAAAAAATTAGCCATTGCGGTGGTGCCTGTGGGGTTTTGAGCGAGTTTGGGGGGTAGGAGTTGCTAGAGGGTGAGTGAGCCTCCCCAAACCCGCCAAATCTCTGCAATGACTAGCCGCTTTGGCTTAAGCGAGCGCGAGAGGCAAAAAGAGTCGCGCTCCCGCTCACAAGCTTGAGTTTCTACGATCAAGCCTGCTCAAACAAATCCGTGCTTAGGTATCGCTCCCCTGTATCACACAAAATCGTTACGATATTTTTGCCCGGATATTTTTTTGCCATTTCTTGCGCCGCCCAGAGGTTTGCGCCACTTGAGATGCCCACGAGCACGCCCTCATTTTTGGCGATTTTGCGCGACTGCTCTGCCGCCCACTGCGCATCGACTTGCAGCACCTCATCGATGAGGCTCATATCCAAAGTCTCAGGGATAAATCCCGCGCCAATGCCCTGAATCTTGTGCGGTCCGGGCGCGCCGCCACTAAGGACGGGCGAGTTTATAGGCTCCACGGCGATGATTTTCACATTCGGATTTCTCTCTCTCAGCACCGCTCCTACGCCGCTTAAGCTCCCGCCTGTCCCCACAGCACTCACAAACACATCGATTTTGCCCTCCATCGCTTCCCATATCTCCAGCGCGGTGGTTTGCCTGTGAATCTCGGGGTTGGCGGGGTTTTGGAATTGCTGCAGCACAAGCGAGTTTGGAATCTGCTCTTGGAGCTCTAGGGCGCGATTGACTGCCCCCTTCATTCCTTGCGTGGCGGGGGTTAGCTCTAGCTTCGCCCCAAAGGCACTAAGCAGCTTGCGTCGCTCGATACTCATAGATTCTGGCATTGTAAGGATTAGCTTAATCCCCTTGGCAGCGCACACGGCGGCTAGTCCGATACCCGTGTTGCCACTGGTTGGCTCGATGATAGTCGTCTGAGCATTGATTTTGCCCTCTTTGAGCGCGGATTCTATCATATTGAGCGCGATTCTGTCTTTGACGGAGCCGCTTGGGTTGAAAAACTCGCATTTGCCATAGATATTTGCCCCGCATTCTTTGGATAGGGACTTTATAAACAACAGAGGCGTGTTGCCGATAGTCTCACTGATGGATTGGATTACTTTCATTAAAATCTCCTTAAACTTTGTGATAACCCACACATTCTATGGCATTTTTGTATCAGATTTGTAAATGTATTTCCAAATAGACACTTCGCCTGTGCGCTAAAGTAACACTCAAAAGTAACAATACTAGAAAGCCTGCAAGAAAAATCTAAGATTGAAGTGTGATAGAGGCGCACCGCCCAATGGAGGAGGGGTCATTGGGAATCGGGCGATGCTTGATGTTTAGGGTATTAGTGCCATCAGACTTGGAGGGAGTCTCGGGGAAACACTAAAAATACACAAGCCTAATGTATCCCCATATCTTAAGCTTGCGGGGTGCATTATACGAAAAAATAGTAAAGAAAAGACAAAAAATCTTGAAACTTTTAGAATCTTAAGTTGGTTTATAGAAAGGGTATTCGATTAAGCGGCGTGCCTGACGCGATTACACCAAATAGCCTCTTAGATTCTGTAAAACTCTTTGTATGCACGCGAAGCGGAGCGAGTGGGGATTCACTCCTCACGAGCGATAACAAGTTTGCCCTAGCAAACTTGTATAAAATTAATAGAAAATACGCTAGCCCAAATCGCATTCCTTGCGCGGCTTATCCTAAAGTTACACAAATTAAAGTTACGCAGTCCCGCACTAGATTCTATAATAATCGCACAAGGTGGGGCAGGATTGCTTTGAGATGAGAGCAACCACACATAAGCTACCCGCACACTCACATTTAAGAGTGACACAGCCCCCGCTATTGCTTATGCACATTGAGTGCCGCGGGGGCTTGGATTGTAGGCATAAGCTCGATGGTATTGACATTGATATGGCTAGGGAGCGTAGCCACCCAAAAAATCGCCTCGGCTATATCCTCGGGCAAAAGCGGCTTAGTGCCCTCATACACGGCATTTGCGAGCTTTTCATCGCCTTTAAAGCGCACGAGTGAGAACTCACTCCCGCCCGATAGCCCGGGCTCGATATTGCTCACGCGGATATGCTTGTCGTATAAATCCGCGCGGAGATTGAGCGAAAACTGCCGCACAAACGCCTTTGTCGCGCCATACACATTGCCGCCCGGATAGGGGTATCGCCCCGCGATAGAGCCGATATTGATGATATGCCCCTTTTTACGCGCCACCATTTGGGGCAAAAGCAGCCGTGTCAGACGCACAAGCGCTAGCACATTTGTTTGTATCATTTCTTCCCAATCCGCGATATTTGCCTCATCCGCACTTTGCAATCCTAGCGCAAGCCCCGCATTATTGAGTAGCACATCAATTTGCTTAAAATCCTGTGCTAGATTTGCTAGGGCAGATTCTATGCGCGCGGTATCGCACACATCACACGCGATGATTTGCGCGTTTTCCTCCCCGCCGAGCTCCTTTTGCAACGCCTCTAGCTTCTCAAGCCTGCGCGCTAGCAAGATGACTTTATGTCCATTAGCGACAAATTTCCTCGCACTCGCCGCCCCAAATCCGACCGAAGCCCCCGTGATAAGAATTACCATTTGTAACCTCCTTGATTATTTAATGCAAGTTTGCTGCAAGCAAACTTGTTATCGCTCGCGGAGAGTGAATCTCCGCTCGCTCCGCTGCGCGAACATACACTGCATTTTTGGCAAGGTTATAGAATCTCTTGGTGTCAGCGCGTCAGGAACGCCCTTTGGCAATGGCACAGTTTCTATAAACCCGACTAGATTCTATATTTTTTTTAGAGCTTAGATTCTGTCTTTGCTTATTTTTAGAATCTCTCTTTGGATTTGCGCCTTGTAGATTCTGTGTGTGAGAATCTGTGAGGAATTGCGTAGATTCTGTGCCACTTGGACTCTGCGTGTATTTTAGAATCCACCTTGTTTAAATCTCAATCCTTTTTTCAATCCGTAAGGACAAATTTTAAAATTCTAAATCTAGATCCCAAAACGCCTTTGGTGGCTTAGATTCTATAAACCCAAGCCTACACCACACATTGCGCAAAGCTCCCAAAATACAGCTCCCCTGCCCTCTCTTGTGAAAGTCGCACAGAATCTATGCAAATATCAGCCGCGCTCACCACGCCGATTTCACGCACGCTTAGCCCCAAAGAGCGCGCCCTAGATTCTATCACAGCGCGATTTTGCGCCGCGACTTCTAGCACCACACAGCTTGGACTTTGGGCAAAGAGCAAATCCCACGATTTTAGCCCGCTTTGCACCCTCACGCCCTTGCCGCCCAAAAGTGCCATTTTGGCTAAAGCGATGGCAAGCCCGCCCTTGCCCACATCTTTGGCACTGACAATCGCGCCATTCTCCTCACAGAGCAGATCCCACAGCCGCGCTTCTTTTTGTAAATCTATGCGTGCCACCTCGCCATAGATTCTGCCCTCGCACAGCTTTTGTGCCACACTCCCGGCAAAATCCGCACCAATCTCGCCCACCAAAAGCAAGGCATTGCCCTCACTTTTAAGCGCGCTTGTGATCGTGTCTTTGGCATCGGGCACTATGCCCACGCTCACGATACTAGGGCTTGGATAGATATCAATCCCATCGCTTTGGTTGTGCAGCGAGACATTGCCACTCACCACGGGCGTATTTAGCGCGCTGCAGGCTTGCTTTATCCCCTCACACACCTCCTTAAACTCCCACATCACCTCGGGATTATTTGGCGAGCCAAAATTGAGACAATCGCTAATCGCCTTTGGGCGCGCGCCTCTTGTGGCGCATTTACGCCCTGCCCCAGCCACACTCAACTTAGCACCCTCACGCGGATTGAGATAGCATGCGCGCACATCACAATACACATTCATCGCCAGCCCCACGCCATTTTCTTTGATACGCACCACGCTCGCATCGCATTTACCGCTATCCACGATTGTGTTGGTCTGCACACTGCTATCATACTGACTATACACCCATTTTTTATCGCTGATATCCACGCTAGAGAGGAGTTTTTCAAACACCTCCTGCGCGCTTAGCTCTGTGCGCAAATTTTCTGCCCTCTCGCTCTCACGCCTAACCTCTCTTATCGCTCTATCGAGCATTGGCGCACCATCGCTAAGCTCATCTATGGGGATTTGGGCGCATTTTTGCCCATACCAAAAGAGCTCCATCACGCCGCTATTAGTCACTTCCCCTATTACCGCGACATCTAGCTCCCATTTTTCAAAGATTTCTATCACTTTTTGCTCATAGCCCTTTTTGGCACAAATTAGCATTCTCTCTTGGGATTCGCTAAGCATTAGCTCGTAGGGATTCATACCGCTCTCGCGCATTGGGACTTTATCGAGATCTAGGCGCATACCGCTGCCGCTTTTTGCCGCCATCTCAAAGCTCGAGCTCGTGAGCCCCGCTGCGCCCATATCCTGAATCCCCACGATATAATCCTTTGCAAAAAGCTCCAAACACGCCTCTAACAGCAGCTTTTCGGCAAATGGATCGCCCACTTGCACCGTGGGGCGCAATGCCTTAGAATCTGAGCTAAAGCTATCGCTACTCATCACTGCCCCGCCCAAGCCATCACGCCCGGTTTTGCTCCCCACATACATCACGGGATTGCCCACGCCCTCGGCTTTTGCATAAAAAATCTCTTGCTTTTTTGCCACGCCTAGACAAAAGGCATTGACCAAAATATTGCCGTTATAGCTAGATTCAAAGCTCATTTCCCCGCCGATGGTGGGCACGCCCATACAATTCCCATAGCCGCCTATGCCCTCAACCACGCCGCGTAGCAGATAGCGGTGCTTCTTACCCAGCGCGCCCTTGTCCTCGATATCGCCAAATCGTATAGAATCAAGGCTAGCTATCGGACGCGCACCCATCGTAAAAATATCGCGCATAATCCCGCCCACGCCCGTAGCGGCTCCTGCGTATGGCTCGATGAAGCTGGGGTGGTTGTGAGATTCTATCTTAAAAACCGCGGCATAGCCCCCGCCAATGTCTATCACGCCAGCATTCTCGCCCGGTCCCTGTATCACCCAAGGAGCCTGTGTGGGGAAGCCACGCAAGTATTTTTTGCTCGATTTGTAGCTGCAATGCTCGCTCCACATAGCCGAAAAAATCCCTATCTCTATGAGGTTTGGCACACGCCCTAGAATCCGCACGATAGCCTCATAATCCTGCTCGCTCAATTTGTGTGAATCTAAGATAGATTCTCGCTCATTTTCCTGTATGGGCGCACTCAAAGCCTCAATATCACGCATATTTTCTCCTTGTAGATTCTGTGAAAAATCAAAGCGAAATAAAGTCCGGGATTGTAGCACACAAACACTTGGGCTACCATAAGCGCGTTGCAATTTTGTGCTACAATGCGCGCCTAATTTTCACACCTAGCCACAAGGGCTAATCACAAGGACAATGTATGCAAGAGAGGGCTTTACACATCTCGCTTCAGGACATAGAGCAAGTCGCGGGGTTTTTTCACATCGTGCATCACATACCCGGCAGGATCCGCATCCGCGCTAATCTCTCCGCCCTACCCGCTGCCAAAAAATGGGCACAAACCACGCCGCTACGAGAGTTTCTCCCAGATTCACACAGCACGCAAGAGATTATCTTCGCACTCCTAAAGCACATACCGGCGATAGAGGATATTAAGGTAAATGCGATTGTGGGGAGTGCCACTATCCGCTACGACAAGGCACGCTTTGAGCCAAGCCTATGGGAGTCGTGGGTGAAAAAAGAAAATCTCCAAGCACTCCAAAATAAATTTAATGAACTCATTAATGTATGAATCTTGTAAGAAAGTCCGATGATTACACACGCACACGATGATTTACTTGCCTTTGTCCTGCATACAAGAGCGCGGGGCGTGGGCTTGTATGAGTTTTTAACACAGCATTTTTACACAGACAAGAGGGCGCAGGCACTAGCATCACTTATCGCGCAAGAGCGCGCTTTGCTTGATCAAGCCTCTAGTCTCTATCCACAAAATGCCTTGTGCGAGGGAGACTATCACGATTTGCACGCATTACAGAATCTAGTGCCACAGCAGTATATCCTGCCCGATATTGCGGCACTTTGTGAGGAGATTTGTGCGCATAATTTTAATTTGACACAAAGCCTCTGTATCGCGCTAGGTATGGAAACAAACCATATCCATATATGCGATATTTTGCTCCAATCACAAGAGCTAGCACAAGATTCTCCCCGAGATTCTTATCTGGATATGCTCTATCGCCTTGAGGCACTAAGCTACAACCACCACATACCGCTTTTGCGCTCACTGCTTAGCGAGGATTCTCACTCGCCGCTCTCTAGCCTCCAAGCACTGCTAGGGCAGCAAAATCTCACAGAGATTCTAACCCCTCTACAAGCCTCTATCAAGGAGGCTAAAAATATCGTGCAAAAACTCCAAAATGGGCAAATCTCCCATCAGGAATTGACACAATTTTTAGAAAAAATTAATTTTTCTCTTATTGGTGGGGGCATTTTAGGGAGTTTTTGTGCTATTATTGCGGGCAAAATTTTGCACACAAACAAGGAGTAACTTATGGCATTACCATTTCTCGCAGGACTGATTTTGGGCGGAGGCGCTGTGTTTGCCTACAACAATCGAGCAAAGATTTCTAAGTCGTTGCAAGACGCAGCCAAAGACATAGAGATAAAAAAACCGGGCAGAAGAGGTAGGAAGCCAGCCCAAGCGCTCGTATCTGAAGCAGAAGCGACAAAACAAGTAACAAAAACTAGAAAACCTAGAAAACCTCGCGCAAAACGCGCAACAAGCACTACGACAAGCACCACAGAGACACCAATCTTAACACCGCTAGCCTCCATAACTGAAACCAACATTTGAGAGCCCCTATGATAATCGATACAGGTATGCCCAGATCGCTCAATGCCCACGCTGTGAGCGGTGCAGCGGCGGGACTCATAGCAGCGGGGATTAGCAACTATCAGCAGTATAAAAAGGGAGAAATTTCCAAACCACAAGCCCTAGGCAATACGATAAAAAGCACGGCACAGGGTGCGTTGCTCGGGATTTGCACCATCGGCATAGCCAACGCGCTTGGTAGCCCCAAGGCTGCGCTAAGCAATGTTTTGGAATCTAGTGCCTACCTGCTGGTGGGTGTAGCCGGAAGCTACGCGCTTGAAAATATAGATTTTTCACAATTTTTTACTCAAGGAGCTTTAAATGACAACAAACACGACAAATGACAATCTCGACAATCTCCATTCCGTGCAGGACAATCCCTATATCAATCAGCCAAAGACGGATACAAACGCGACAAACACCACAAACCAAAGCACCAACGCTCAGAATCTTTTCGCCTCTTTTTTCAATAGTGGCAACACCCAGCAAGACTTCCTAAAAGGCGCGCTTATCGGGGCAGTGGCGACATTTATCCTCACTAATGAGGACGCACAAAAGGCGATTTTTAAAGGATTTGCCAAGCTCTCTAGTCTCTTTGAGATGGGCATAGAGGAGCTAAAAGAGCGGTATGAGGACGCCAAGGCAGAAGTGGATTCTCACAAAGAATAATGAGCTTATATGTCAAAGCTTGTCCTTAGGCTTATCCATCACACGCCTACTCGTGCGCGCTTTGCGTATGTATGCCCCGAGGGTAGCACGATACAAGCCCTTATCTTGCGTGTGGAGCTAGAGAAACTCCCCTCTATCACAAGCGTGCGGATTAATGACATATTGCATAATATCATCATCACCTACCACGGCAGCCTTGAGAGGATAAAACGAGAGATTTTTGCGATTTTACAAAACCTCACCACGCTATCAAACAAAAAAGCCTCTGAGGATAGCTACCTCGCCCTGCGTGGCGAGATACCTAGCTCTGTGGAAGTCGTGCGCTCGGCTACGGCGTTAGTGAGCGAGTCGCTTTTGCCCGCCAATCCCCTCAAATCCGTATTTTCCTTTATCGCTTGTGCCCCCATCCTCACAAGCGGCATAAAGGAGATTTTTACCCAAGGTATCACTTCACGCGTCTTAGAATCTATGGCGATAGCCATATCACTGTATCGGCAGGATTATCGCACGGCAAACTCCACGAATTTTATGCTCACTCTTGGCGAATACATAGAAGAGATGTCTATGTATAAAAGCGATGATTTATTAAAAGAGCTTAGCAAGCCCCAAGGTGGCGATGCGTGGGTGGAAAAGTATATAAATGATAAAACCGAGCTCGTATTAGTGCCTAGTAGCCAAATACAAGTGGGGAATATCGTAGTCGTGGGCGCGGGGCAGACAATCCTCATCGATGGGCATATCGTCTCTGGAGAAGCCTTAGTCAATCAAATCTCAATGACGGGCGAAGCCACGCCCGTGCATCGCGCTCGCGGAGATAGGGTGCTCTCTGGCACGATCGTGCAGGAGGGCAAAATCAAGATTTGGGCGGAAAGCGTGGGCGAGCAGACAGCCACAGCGCGCATTAGAGAATATATCCAAACAACGCTCTCACAAAAATCCTCAATCCAACTTAGTGCCTCACAAATGGCGGACAAGCTCGTGCCCATCACACTTGGGCTTGCGATTATCTCATATGTCTTTAGTCGCGATCTCACGCGCGTCGCCTCTGTGTTGCAAGCCGATTATTCCTGCGCGCTCAAGCTCGCCACGCCCGTGGCGTTTAAATCCACGATTTCCAACGCCGGCAAAAACGGCATCATCATCAAAGGTGCAAAAAGCCTTGAAACCCTCAACCAAGCGCAAGTGTTCGTGTTTGACAAAACCGGGACGCTCACAAATGGCGAGCTAGAAGTGGTGGAGGTGCATTCCTTCAATCCCGCGTGGCACACAGATGAGATTCTCAATCTCTCAGCAAGCATTGAAGAGCATTATTTCCACCCCGTGGCGGAAGCCGTGGTGCGCGCAGCGAGGGAGCGGGAGTTTATCCATATGCACCACGATGAGGTTACCTTTATCGTCGCGCACGGGGTAAAGAGCCAAATCAATGGCAAGGAAGTGCTCATTGGCAATCGCCATTTTCTAGAGGACGATGAGGGTGTGGATATGAGTGCGCACGATGCAGAGATTGCGAGGCTACTAGATTCTGGGCACACGCCGCTTTTCATCGGATATGACAAAGAGCTCCTCGCAGTCATTATGCTCAAAGACACCTTGCGCCACAATGCCAAGCAAGCCATAGCGCGCCTGCGCAAATACGGCGTGCAGGAGATAGTTATGCTCACAGGCGATGGATACCAAAAGGCTAAAGAGATTGCAGACTCGCTTGGGATTGATAGATTCTATGCGGAGTTGCTGCCCACACAAAAGGCAGAGATTTTAGAATCCATTATGAGCGAGGGAGAAAAGGTGGCGTTTGTGGGCGATGGGATCAACGACGCGCCCGCGCTCATCAAGGCAGATAGCGGCATAGGTATGCACAAGGGCGCGGATATCGCAAAAGCAAGCGCAGATATCGTGCTGCTTAGAGACGATATAGAAGCCGTAGCAGATGTCAAAGAATACGCAATGCAATGCCTTGCAAAAGTGCGCAAAAACTTCATCATCACCGTGGTTACCAATAGCGTGATTTTGGCTTCAGCCACCTTTGGCAGGCTTTCGCCGATACAGACGGCGTTTTTGCACAATGGCACGACTATTTTCTTGCTTCTTAACGCCCTGCGACCTATCACACTTAAAAAGCAAAAGGAGAATTATGAAACTCAAAAAACTAGAATCTAAGCGAGAGCTAGCAAAAGTCGGTATGACTGCGTCTATGGCACTTTGTGTCGGTAGTGCGTTTTTTATGAAAAACAAAGGCGCGAAGAATCTACATATCCTTTCAGGCATAGCGTTGGTGGGCTTTAGTATCTGGCATCATAGCTTGTATAACAAAAAATAATGAATCTTAACGCTCTCTCGCTCTTAGAGAGACTCATAAGCTATCCGAGCATAACGCCTAAGGAATGCGGGATATACGCGCTAGTGGAAAAGATTTTCGCACAAGCTTTAGGCGAGAATGCACGTGAAGTCATCACGCAAGAAAGAGAGGGCGTGAAAAATCTCTTTTTATACACGCCACGCAAGGCGCAGCGGCATTTGTGCTTTGCTGGGCATATCGATGTCGTCCCGCCGGGCGAGGGCTGGAGCAGCGATCCCTTTACCCCCGCACACAGAGATGGCTATCTCTATGGGCGTGGCGCGCAGGATATGAAAAGTGGCGTGAGTGCGTTTGTGTGTGCGGTACGGGATTTCCTAGTGCGCAACCCTAGTGCGACACAGGATTTGCAAATCTCGCTTTTGCTCACAAGCGATGAGGAGGGCGAGGGGACTTATGGCACGCGATATATGCTAGATGAGTTAGAATCTAGAGGGCTGCTGCCCACTATGGCGATCGTGGCTGAACCCACCGCGCACGCAGTTTGTGGCGATGTGATAAAAGTGGGGCGGCGCGGCAGTATCAATGGCAAAATCACGATTTTTGGCAAGCAAGGGCACGTCGCCTATCCCCAAAACTGCATCAATCCCACTGAGCTTTTGGGCGCGCGGCTAGGCGAGCTCGCTGGTGTGAATCTTGACAAAGGCGATGCGCATTTTGAGCCAAGCAAGCTCGTGATCACCGATATACGCGGCGGTATGGAAGTTGTGAATGTGACGCCAAATGAGCTAAAAATCCTCTTTAATGTGCGCAATTCCCCACAAACCACAAAAGAAGATGTCCGGTCCTATGTGCGCAAGGTGCTAGAGGGGCTAGACTTCACGCTTGAGCTTAGGCAGAGCTCAGTGGGGTTTTTGAGCGATTCATCGCTTGTGGCGATGATGAGCGCGTGTATAGAATCTGTGTGTGGGCGCGCCCCGGAGCTTAGCACGAGCGGGGGCACGAGCGATGCGAGATTCTTTGGTGCTAGGGGCATACCGGTGGTAGAAGTGGGCGTGCCAAATGACAAAATTCACGCCATAGATGAGCGCGTCAAACCCCAAGATGTGCAAAGGCTCTATGAGATTTTCACGCGCTTTTTGGAGCAAGTTAGCAGAGGTATTGCTTGATACTGGTTTGCTAGGGCAAGCTCGTGCATCAGGGTGTGAGGCAGATCCCTTGCCGCTGCGTTGGTGCCGCCACCTCATTGACGCCACTTGGGCTAGCACCTTTTCTATAATTTTTATGCAAGTTTGTTTCACAAACTTGATACCGCTTCGTGGCAAGTGAATTGCCACTCGCTCCGCTTACGCGTTCATACACGGCGTTTTTTAGCAAGATTATAGAATCTTTTAGTGTAATCGCGTCAGGAACGCCACTTGGGCTAGCACCTTTTCTATAAACCAAATTAGATTCTATCAAAAAGAAAACGCGTTAGAGAATCTAAGCAAATCACACAATCCCCTACTTCAAAAACCTTGTGCAAGGCTTTGCCAAATATCAATAATAGTGCGTGCGGTAGCACGAGGCCTAAGCAGAATCTAAAGATTTAAAAGCCTTAGGTTCTGTCATTAATGCAGCGCAAAAATCAAATCAAATGTGTAGCACGCAAGTGCATACCGACACTCGCCCTTGTCGTGCGTGGCACTCCTGCCAAAAGATACACTTTGTGGCTGCGCAAAAGAGCCAACGGGTTGCAAGTAAAGCGCAGCAAAAAAGTGGCGGCTTTTTCGGGGCTTTAGAAGCGGGGAGAGGGGAATACTCCTTTTTGCGAAAAAACAAAACAATACACAGAATCTAGAAAGCATTCGTGAGAACACAACTCTAAGAAACTTAGAATTTACAAAATCTAGCGCGGAGATTCTAAGAAATAAGCAAATACAGAATCTAAGCAGCATAGAATCTGTGCAATTCCTCACAGATTCTCGCACACAGAATCTAGGATGCGCAGAAGTCTAAAAGATACACAAATGCAGAATCTAAGCCTAAAAAAATTTGCAGAATTTACAACACAGAATCCAAACAATCTAGAATCTAGAGCGGATTCAGATTCTAAGGAAAGCTTAGATTCTAGTCTTTCAGATTCGAAGCAAC